>NZ_CYTU01000004.1:138143-247349 GCF_001299375.1 Achromobacter sp. 2789STDY5608621
CCTGGCGCAGAACATGCTGTCCGGCGCCAACAGCTTCACGCTGATGGCGGTGCCGCTGTTCATGCTGGCCGGCGAACTGATGAACGCGGGCGGCATTTCGCGCCGCATCGTCAACCTGGCCAGCATGTTCGTCGGCCACATCCAGGGCGGACTGGGCTACGTCGCCATCTTCGCCAGCGTGCTGCTGGCGGCGCTGTCCGGCTCGGCCGTGGCCGACGCGGCCGCGCTCGGCTCGCTGCTGATTCCGATGCTGCGCGAAAAAGGCTACGACGCCGGCCAGGCCTCGGGCCTGATCGCCGCCGGCGGCATCATCGCCCCGATCATCCCGCCGTCGATCTCGTTCATCATCTTCGGCGTCGCCACCAACGTCTCGATCACCAAGCTGTTCTTCGCCGGCATCGCGCCCGGCCTGATGATGGGCCTGACGCTGGTGGCGGTCTGGACCTGGGTGGCGCGCAAGCACGGCGCCATCAAGCCGATGCCGCGCCAGCCCTGGCGCGCCCGGCTGCGGGCGCTGCGCGAATCGGCCTGGGCGCTGATGCTGCCGGTCATCATCATCGGCGGCCTGCGCGGCGGCATCTTCACGCCGACCGAGGCGGCGGTGGTCGCCGCCGTCTACGCGCTCATCGTCAGCCTGTTCGTCTACCGCGAGATCGGCCTGCGCCACCTGCTGCCGCTGTTCATCAACGCCGCCCGCACCACCGCCGTGGTCATGTTCCTGGTGGCCGCCGCCATGGTGTCGTCCTACATGATCACGTTGGCCGATATGCCGCAGGACCTGATCGCGCTGCTGGAGCCGGTGCTGGACCAGCCCAAGCTGCTGATGTTCGCGCTGCTGGTGCTGCTGACGCTGGTCGGCACCGTCATGGACCTGACTCCCACCATCCTGATCCTGGCGCCGGTGCTGATGCCGGTGGTCACGCAGGCCGGCATCGACCCCGTCTATTTCGGCGTCATGTTCGTCATGGTGGGCTGCGTCGGGCTGCTGACGCCGCCAGTCGGCACGGTGCTCAACGTGGTCTGCGGCGTCGCCCGCATCAACATGGAAACCATCTGCAAGGGCGTCTGGCGCTATGTCGTGGCCTACACGCTGCTGCTGGTACTGCTGGTGATCTTCCCGGAACTGATCACCGTCCCCGCGAGCTGGATGCACTGAGGCCCGCCAACAGCGGCGTCGGCACGACGCCACACAGAAGAAGCCAAGGAGGAACACCATGAACAAGCCTTTCAAGACCCGCCTCATCCTGCTGGCCGCGGCCCTGTCCTGCGCCTTCGCCGGCGTGGCCGCGGCCGCCGACGTCAAGCCGCGGCTGATCCGCTTCGGCTACGGCCTGAACGACGACAGCGTGCAGGGCCGCGCCGCGCGCCACCTGGCGCAGGAGCTGGAGAAGCTCAGCGGCGGCAAGCTCAAGATGAAGACCTTCGGCTCGGCCAACCTCGGCTCCGACGAGCAGATGCAGAGCGCGCTGGTCGGCGGCGTGCAGGAAATGATGGTCGGGTCCACCGCGCCGCTGGCCGGCATGGTCAAGGAATTCGGCGTCTTCGACCTGCCGTTCCTGTTCAACAGCGAGAAGGAAGCCGACGCCGTGCTCGACGGCCAACTGGGCCAGGACCTGCTCAAGAAGCTCGAAGCCCGGGGCCTGATCGGCCTGGTGTATTGGGAAAACGGCTTTCGCAACATGACCAACTCCAAGCGCCCCATCGTGCGCGCCGAGGACATGCAGGGCATCAAGCTGCGCGTGATGCAGAACCAGATCGCGCTGGGCGTGTTCAACACCCTGGGCGCGAATGCCGTGCCGATGCCGTTCTCGGAACTGTTCACGGCGCTCGAAACCCGCACCGTTGACGGCCAGGAGAATCCCATCACCACGATCCAGAGCAGCAAGTTCTATGAAGTGCAGCCCTATCTGACCATCACCCGCCACGTCTACACGCCCTGGGTGGTGCTGGCCTCCAAGAAGTGGTGGGACAAGCTCTCGCCCGACGAGCAGAAACTGGTGCGCCAGGCCGCCGAGGCCTCGCGCGACTTCGAACGCAAGGACAGCCGCGCCGACTCGCTCAAGGCCATGGGCACGCTGGAGCAAGCCGGCATGAAGATCAACACCGTCTCGCCCGAAGAGGTCGCCCGCATGCGCGAAAAAGTGCAGCCCGTGGTCGACAAGTACACCCAGGAGCTGGGCCCGGAACTCATCCAGCAACTGAACGCCGAGATCGGCAAGGCACGCAATTAGGCCCGGCCAAGGCCGGCGGCGCGCCGCCGGCGGCCGAAGCACCGAGAGCACAGGAAGCACGAGAGGCACCCATGAGCGACACTCCCCGCAAGCTGCGCAGCCAGAAATGGTTCGACGATCCCTCCCACGCCGACATGACGGCGATCTACGTCGAGCGCTACCTGAACTACGGCCTGACGCGGCAGGAACTGCAATCGGGCCGCCCCATCATCGGCATCGCCCAGACCGGCAGCGACCTGGCGCCGTGCAACCGCCACCACCTGACGCTGGCCGAGCGCATCAAGGCCGGCATCCGCGACGCCGGCGGCATCCCGATGGAGTTCCCGGTGCATCCGCTGGCCGAGCAGGGCCGGCGCCCCACCGCCGCGCTGGACCGCAACCTGGCCTATCTGGGCCTGGTCGAGATCCTGCACGGCTATCCGCTGGACGGCGTGGTGCTGACCACCGGCTGTGACAAGACCACGCCCGCCTGCCTGATGGCGGCCGCCACCGTCGACATCCCCGCCATCGTGCTGTCGGGCGGGCCGATGCTGGACGGCTGGCACGACGGCCAGCGGGTCGGGTCGGGCACCGTCATCTGGCATGCCCGCAACCTCATGGCCGCGGGCAAGCTGGACTACGAAGGCTTCATGACGCTGGCCACGGCCTCCTCGCCCTCGGTGGGCCACTGCAACACCATGGGCACGGCGCTGTCCATGAATTCGCTGGCCGAGGCGCTCGGCATGTCGCTGCCCACCTGCGCCAGCATCCCCGCGCCCTACCGCGAGCGCGGACAGATGGCCTACGCCACCGGCATGCGCATCTGCGACATGGTGCGCGAGGACCTGCGACCGTCACGCATCCTGACGCGCGAGGCGTTCGAAAACGCCATCGTCGTCGCCTCGGCGCTGGGCGCCTCCAGCAACTGTCCGCCGCACCTGATCGCCATGGCCCGCCACGCCGGCATCGATCTCAGCCTGGACGATTGGCAGCGGCTGGGCGAGGACGTGCCGCTGCTGGTGAACTGCGTGCCCGCCGGCGAACACCTGGGCGAAGGCTTCCACCGCGCTGGCGGCGTCCCGGCCGTGATGCACGAACTGCTCGTCGCCGGCCGGCTGCACGCCGGCTGCGCCACCGTGTCCGGCAAGACCATCGGCGAGATCGCGGCCACCGCCAAGACCCGCGACGCGGATGTCATCCGCGGCTGCGACGCGCCGCTCAAGCACCGCGCCGGCTTCATCGTGCTGTCGGGCAACTTCTTCGACAGCGCGGTCATCAAGATGTCGGTGGTGGGCGAGGCGTTCCGCCGCGCCTATCTGTCGGCGCCCGGCGACGAGAACGCGTTCGAGGCGCGCGCCATCGTGTTCGAGGGCCCGGAGGACTACCATGCGCGCATCGAGGATCCCGCGCTCAACATCGACGAACACTGCATCCTGGTGATCCGCGGCGCCGGCACCGTCGGTTATCCGGGTAGCGCCGAGGTCGTCAACATGGCGCCGCCGTCGCACCTGATCAAGCGCGGCATCGACTCGCTGCCCTGCCTGGGCGACGGCCGCCAGAGCGGCACCTCGGCCAGCCCGTCGATCCTGAACATGTCGCCCGAGGCCGCGGTGGGCGGCGGCCTGGCGCTGCTGCGCACCGGCGACCGCATCCGCGTCGACCTGAACCAGCGCAGCGTGGTCGCGCTGGTGGACGAGGCCGAATTGGCGCGACGCCGCCTGGACCCGCCCTACCAGCCGCCACCGGCGCAGACCCCGTGGCAGGAGCTCTACCGGCAACTGGTCGGACAGCTGTCCACCGGCGGCTGCCTGGAGCCCGCGACGCTGTACCTGAAGGTGGTCGAGACCCGCGGCGACCCGCGCCATTCGCACTGACCGCGAGGGGTCAGGCCTTGAAAAACTGATTGAAGGCGGCCCACTGTGTGAACAGGCCGGGCCACGCATGCACCAGCGAGTCCGGCTTGCCCATGCCCCAGCCATGCTTGCCGGCCGCGAAGATATGCATCTCGGCCGGCACGCCCAGGCGCCGCAGCGCGCCGAACATCAGCAGGCTGTTGTCCACCGGCGCGATCGGATCGTCCTGGGCCTGCGCCAGGAAAGTGGGCGGCATCTGCGCCGTCGCCAGATGGTCGACCGAGAACGCCGCGCTCTCCTCGGCGGAGGGGTGCTCGCCGACGATCGAACGGCGGGCATGGGTGTGATCGAACGGCGGCATGAACGTCAGCACCGGATAGATCAGCCCGGCGAAGTCGGGCCGCGACGACAGCTTGTCGGCCTCATCGACCGGCTGGTAGCGCGCCACGCCCGGGGTGGTGGCGGTCATGCCCGCCAGATGCCCGCCCGCGGAAAACCCCAGCACGCCGATATGCCCGGTGTCCAGGCCGAACGCCTGCGCCGACGCGCGGATCACGCGCATGGCGCGCTGGCCGTCCTGCAGCGGCGCCACCGCGGGCCAGTGCTCGCCCGGCAGGCGATACACCAGTTCGAACGCGGTCACGCCCTGCGACTGCAGCCACAGGCTGGCCGGCGTACTCTCGGTGCCGCGCTCGATATGGGCATAACCGCCGCCGGCGATCACCAGCATCGCGCTGCCGTTGGGACGCTCCGGCCGGTACACCACCAGCCGCGGCCGCGACACCCGCGTGACCGAGCCCTTGGCGCTGACCTTCTCGGCCTCTTGCGGACCGGGGCCGCCGGGCGCGCGATTGTCCGGCCACAGGTCGATGCTCTGCTGGCCGCTGGGCGCGGCGATGGCCATCGCCGGCTCGGTCATCATGCCCAGCGCGGCGCTCGAGAGGCCGGCGAACAGGAGTTCTCGTCGTTTGATATGCATGGTTGTTCCTCGCGGGCCCGCAGCGCCGCGCGGGCGATACACCCGCCGGCCCAGCCGCGCTGCAGGCCATTTAAGCAGAGAAAGAGGCCCGCCAAGGCAAGCGGCAGAGTCACGTTGGTTTCGACGCGTTACGCGCGTCGCGGCCTTTCGATCAGGCTTCAGGCGCCTGCCGCCGGATCGTCCCGCTCCGCCCGGGTTTTCGTTTCGGAATCAAGCGGTTGCGGACTGGGACGCGTCAGCACATAAGCCGCGCTTGCAAGGAAAAACAGCCCCACCCCAGATGCAAGCAAAAGCGACGGCTTCGCGCCCCACCAGAACAGGCCATAGCCCACCGCCATGCCAAGCGACGCATAGCACTTGCCCTTACGCGACACCGCGCCCTGCTCGCGCCAGGCGCGCAGCGACGGCCCGTAGGTCGGACTGTCCAGCAGCCAGCGCTCCAGCCGCGGCGACGAACGCGAAAAGCAGCCCACCGCCAGGATCAGGAAAATCGTCGTCGGCATCACCGGCAGGAAGGCGCCGATCACGCCCAGCGCCAGCATCGCGCAACCCAGGATCAGCCACAGTGCTCTCATCATGATGGGGTGCAGGATAGCAGTTGCGCGCGCGTACCGTGGATCCCACCGACGCGCGGCCCAGGCCGCCTTCCGGATACCAAGGCACCCGGAACATTTGCCGCCGCCTTCGGTCAGATCCCCTCGCGCCACGACCGGCATTGCCCCAGGAGACACCCTTGACCCAAGAAACGCCCCACGCCAAGCCGCCGCGGCCCGGCACCGCGCTCGTCGCCACGCCCGCCGCCCCGGAAATGACGCCGCTGACCCACATGAAAAAAGCCCTGGCCCAATTGCAGGCCGGCCGCCAGACGCCGGAACGCATCCAGGCCGCGGGCCTGCTGGCCAGCGCCATCGCCTGGATCAATATCCTGACCTGCAGCTAACGGCCTTTCCTTGGCGGGATGGAGCGGGACCAACTCACCTCACCTCAGTTCAGTTCAGTTCGGCTGGCCGCGACGCGACGCAACGCGACACGCCACGACGCAAAGCGCCACAACGCGACGCCGTCAATGCTGCGCGGGCTCCGGCATCTTCGCCCGCAGCATCTCCAGGAATTGCGGACTGCCGCGCCCGCCGGCCTGACGCGCCTTGCCGATCATGGTCCAGGCATCCGCATACTGGCCGTTCCAGTAATACGCCGTGGCCCACGAGTTGTAGAGATAGGCCTTGTCCGGCTCCACCCGCTCGCCATTGCGATAGAGCGCGTCCGAACGCGCGATCATGGCCGCGCGCTCGGGGCCGGTCAGCGTCGTGTCCTGCGCCGCGCAACGCGCGGCGATGCGTCCGGCATCGGCATAGATGCCCTGGAACGACGGCGGCTTCAGGCTCAGCGCGTTCTCCATCATCTTCATCGCATCGCAGAATTTGTCCTGGTCGTGCAGCACCGCCGCGAAGCCCGTATAGACGCTTGGGTTGTCCGGGTTCAGCAGCCACGCCTGGTTGAACCGCCGCGTGGCCATGCCCAGCTGGTCGGCCTGGTAGAACCGGAAGCCCTGCTCCACCCACGCCTGCGCCGCATTGGCGCGCGAACCGAAGGCGCTCGTCGCCTCCGCGATCAGCTTGTCGTCCGCCGCCTGCACGGCCGGCGCGGAACGGTCCGCGCCGCCATACATTGGAATCTCGTCCGCGCGCGGCCGCTGCTCGACCGGCGCGGTGGCCAGACATCCCGCCAGCGACAGGCAGGCGCTGACGACGGCAAGCTTGAACGGTAGGACGCGCATCGATTCTCCCAGGTGAGGCCCAAGACTATCACCGAAACCGGCACGCACGGATCGCGCCGAATATGCTCTAGTCATCTAGATGTCACCATGGGGCGATATCGTCGCTGACGGTCCCTGTCCACGAAGGCATCCCATGCTCACCCTGCCCACCATCGAGAACCTGTTCGCCCACCATGGCGCCGCCTACTACGGCGGCGAAGCCATCAGCCAGACCGAGCACGCGCTGCAATGCGCGCAGCTGGCCGAACAGGCCGGCGAGCCGGAAGCCGTGATCGTCGCCGCGCTGCTGCACGACATCGGCCACCTCATGCTCGCCGAAAGCATCACCACCGACATGCGTCACCAGGAAGTCGCCGCCGACGCCCTGGCCCACCTGTTCGGCGACGATGTCACCACCCCGGTGCGCCTGCACGTCGCCGCCAAGCGCTACCTGGGCGCGATCGAACCCGCCTATCTGGACACCTTGTCGCCCGCCTCGGTGCAAAGCCTGGAACTGCAAGGCGGCGTCTTCACGCCGGCGCAGGCCGACGCCTTCGCCACCCAGTCGCACGCGCTGGCGGCGGTGCGGCTGCGCCGCTATGACGACCTGGCCAAGGTGGTCGGTTTGTCGACGCCAGGGTTGGGACACTATATGGAAATGGCGGGGCGCTGCCTGCGGGCGGATTGAGCCCGCCGACTCCCCCGCTCAACGCCCACGTCGCCATCAAGAAGACAGGCAAGGAAAAAGCCACGCACGACGGCGGCCTTCTAGGCTAGTTAGCCCTTCTGGTCATGTCTACCCGCGCAGAAAAATGCGCCATATCTGCCTGTGTGCCCAGAAACTGGGCAAAGGCGTCTATACCGAAATCCGTGAGATGCTGGTTGTCCCAATATATCGGCATCTTGTACGAGTTTTCCTTCCAAAGCGCGCACTCTTGCGCCTTGCAGTAGAAAGACGAAGTGTTTGCAAATGCAACACTATGCCGATCCGCCATTAGCTTTGCTTGTTCGGCGATAGCGCTGTAGTCCCACTCCACCATACTCGCATCGCTTTTGCTGATCGCCCGCGGGACGGGCGTTCCCTTCGGAAGAGACTTGAGGAAACTGGCTACAGGTTGTGTAAAAACAGCCGACACCCCCAGCAGGATGACGTTCGGGCTGATCGTTTTTGCCATATCCAAGCCAGCCTCCACCTCGGCCCAGTCAGAGGGTCGATATCTGAATGCTACGATCACACCATCAATCTGAACCTTGTCACGGACACGGGCCAACAAGTCAGCCGCGCCCGTAAAACAGCCAATGGCATCGCCTGCTCGATGCCAATCACTCGGCGGACATCCGGACTGGTGCAGCATCAGGAAACTCTGTTCTGGATAGGCCCTCCGCAAGGCCCACAACGTATCACGCCCGATGCTGTCCCCAAGCACCAGTACATTATGCGTTTGGGCTTGCCCGACCAGGCAGTCATAGAGGCGTGAGATTGTATTGCCCTCGTCATAACTGCAAGTATGGCGTCCGGCAAATGCTTTGGCGTCGTAGGGTCCCGAACGCCCCGTGTAATTCAGATTGAGATTCTTCTGGTAGAACTCTTCTGCTGCTTTGAGAGTCGAAATGGCGGCCGATCGCCTCGTGTCATACATGGCCCCAAGTGCTTTCTCCGCCACCACAGCTCGTACCGGATTGAGCATTTCGCTGCTGGCGACGACTGCCACAATCGCCATCATGGCGATCGCAGTCGCCGCCGAGGCATAGACCACTCGTCGACTCGTGAAAACGCGCTTGCGACGAATTGGCGTTTCAATCAGGAAATAGGAAGCCGTGGCCAAGAGGAAGGTCGCGCCGAGTGCGATAGCCATCGCTTTCGGTCCCGCCACGGGATTCACAATCCTAAGGAAAACAATAATCGGCCAATGCCAAAGATACAATGCGTAGGAAATCAATCCGACGGCCACTGCGGCGTTCGATTTGAGCAGTGGCGAGACGATATGCCCCCGACCCGCGGCAACAATGAGCAGCACCGTACCCACAGTGGGTAACAGAGCAAAAATACCAGGAAAAGGCGTGGTCGGTGCATACAACAGCACTCCGGCGAAAATCATGCTGATGCCAATCAGTTCCAGCAAGTTGGCCAGAAGGCGCCGTGGCTCGGACCACTTTGCCAATGCCACAAAGGCACCCAGCAGCAGCTCCCAGAATCGACCGAAAGAGTTGTAGAACGCGGCATCTTTTTGATTCACGCGCAGCAGCATTTCCGATAGTCCTATGGAAAGCAGCAGCAGCACCCCGCACGCGAGCAACAACCATTGTCTCTTCCAATGACGGCTTAACACCAACAAGCAGGGAAATACCAGGTAGAACTGTTCCTCGATGGATAACGACCACATATGGAGCAACGGCGTGAATTCGCCAGGACCGTCGAAGTAGCCCACGCTCGAAAGAAAATACCAGTTGGAAGCCAGACCAAGAGAAGCCAGCAGGCTCTCGGTCATGTCAACGAACTGCTTACTGCCAAGGAGGATAAAGCCCGCCGTAGTGCTCAGCAGCAATACGGGCACCAGGGGCGGCAACAAGCGTCGAACCCTGCGTTCATAGAACGCCTTGAACGAGAACGCACCCGACCGGGCCTCCTCCGAGAGGATGGACGTTATCAGATAGCCAGACAATACGAAAAATATGTCGACACCGACAAAACCGCCCGGAAAAGCATGAAACCCCGCGTGAAACAGCAGCACGGCAAGTACCGCAATGGCGCGTATGCCATCAAGTTCACGTCTATAGCTAAACATCATCACCGCACGGTTGTCTTCTCAGGGCAGCGATTCTACATTGTGTCGTCAAGTAACGACACTCCCTTGCCGCAACCGTGTCTTGCAACGAATCGCTGATTCGTAGACTGGTGGCGAATGGTGTGCCAGATTCCAGCGTGTCACACATTGCGCGTGACACAAAGCAAAAAGCCGCGAAAGTCATAGACTGTCGCGGCTTTTCAGGTGATGCTTGATTAGCTCGATCAAGCACTCACTTTGCAGGAATTTGGTAGGCGGTATTGGAATCGAACCAACGACCTCCACGATGTCAACGTGGCGCTCTAACCAGCTGAGCTAACCGCCTGCAAAGAAGAAGAATTATATAGTGCTTTTTTAAACTCTGCAAATCGTCTTTTCAGATTTTTTGCTGTTTTTGTTGCGTTCCAGAATTTTGCGAACTTTCATTCACATTATTCTTTTGCCGCAACGACCGGGGCTGAAAACGCATTCCCCACACCGGCCAAGCACCACAAACTTCCCTATCTCTTCGCGTCTGCGGCTTGCACCGCAGCAACGAAGAACAAGATTCTATCAGAACTTTTTATTCCTTGCTCGACCTCGACGCCGCTGCTCACATCGACCGCCCACGGACGCACGGATTGCACCGCGCTGGCAACATTGTCCGGGGTCAGGCCGCCCGACAGGATGAGCGGGCGCGACACGGAATCGGCCTTCACGTCGGCGAGCAGGCTGTAGTCGAAACCATGGCCGCTGCCGCCGTAGCCCGCGCTGTAGCTGTCGAACAGCCAGCCGGCCGCCTCGCCATAGGCGCGGCAATACGAGGCCAGTTCTTCGGCCGTCGCCAGGCCCGGCGCGCCCGCGCGGAATGCGCGCAGGTAGCGATGGCCATAGCGGGCGCAGGCCTGCGGCGTCTCATCGCCGTGGAACTGCAGCAACTCGGGACCAACCTCGTCCAGCACGGCCTGCACCTCCGCCGGCTCGGGGTTCACGAACAACGCCACCACGTCGACGAATGCCGGCACCGCGCGGCGCAATTGGGCGGCGCGGGTCGGCGTGACGTAGCGCTTGCTCTTGGGGTAGAAGACGAAGCCGATCGCATCGACGCCGGCCGAGACGGCGGCGTCGATGTCTTCTTCGCGGGTCAGGCCGCAGATCTTGATGCGTGTGCGCATGGAATTCATCGCTTGCGTCGCCCAGCGCGACGGATGCAATCAGTATAAGGCGAGCCCGCCCCGCGCTTGCGTCCCCCGGCGCGCGGCCGGCGAGGGCAACGCGCCAGGCTTCACGCCTGCGGCTGCCCCAGGTTGGCCATGAGCGAATCGAATCCGCCCTCGGCCACGCGGAACCAGGGGATTTCCTTGTCGCGAAAGGCAGTCATGCTCTCGTACAGCTTCTTGAACATGGGGTCTTTCGCGCTCAGTTCCTGGTAGAGCTTGAGCGCGGCCTCGTGCGCGGCCTGCAGCATCGGCCGGGGAAAGGCCTTGAGCTGCGCGCCGCGCTGCACCAGCCGGCGCAGTGCGTCGGGGTTGCCGGCGTCGTACTTGGCGATCATGTTGGCGGTGGCCATGCGCGCGGCCAGCCCGAGCGCCGCCTGGTAGGGCTTGGGCAACTCGTCGTGCGCGGCCTGGTTCACATAGAGCGACAGCTGCAGCGTGCCCGCCCACCAGCCGGGAAAGTAGTAGTTGCGCGCGACCTTGTAGAGCGCCAGGCTCTCATCGTCGTGCGGGCCAATCCAGGCCACCGCGTCGACGCCGCCCTGCTCCAGCGCCGCGTAGGTATCGGCGATAGGCAGGTCGACGGGCTCGGCGCCCATGCGGGCCAGCACCTGGCGGGCGAAGCCGCCGGCCTTGATCTTCAGGCCGCGCAGGTCGTCCAGCGTCTTGACCTCGCCGCGGAACCAGCCGCCCATCTGCGCGCCGGTGAACCCGCAGGGAAAATTCAGGATGCCGTATTTGTCGAACAACACCCGCGTCAGCGCCAGTCCCTCGCCCTGGAGCATCCAGGCGTTCATCTGCCGGGTGTTCAGGCCGAACGGCACGCCGGCATCGAAACACAGCGCGGGATCGGTATCGAAGAACCGCGTCGATGCGGTGTGCCCGCAATCGACGATGCGATGCTGGACCGCGTCCAGCACCTGGCCAGCGTCCACCAGGTCGCCGGCCGAGAAGATCTCGATGCGGAACTTGCCGTCGGTGACGTCGCTGACGTAGCGCGCCACGTCCTCGGCGCCGGCGAACAGGGTCGGCGACTCATTCGGAAAGCTGGAAGCCAGCCGCCACGACACGGCGGGCGCTTCCTGTGCGTAGACCGGCGCGGCGATCGCGGCGCCGCTCGCGGCCCCCAGGGCGGTTCGTTTCAAAAACGCACGGCGTTGCATGAGACAGGCCTCCAGTGGGCGCCGGCAAGCGTCCGGCTAGGACGGGCTGCCCGGCGCTTGGGTAAAGGGCGCCAGCAGCACGGCCCCGCCATCCAATTCGTCCAGGCCGAATTCGTCCGGATAGTCGATGGCCGACAGATACAGGCCATCGGGAGAAAACGTGGGCGCGCCGCGTCGGCGGTCGCGCCATGACAACAACTGTGCCATCCAGTCCACCGACTCGCGGCCCTGCCCGATCTGCAGCAGCGCCCCCATGATGTTGCGCACCATGTGATGCAGGAACGCGTTGGCGCGCAGCGTGAACACCAGGAACGGGCCGCGCTCTTCGATATCGAGCCGGTACATCACGCGCACCGGATGCTTGGCCTGGCACTGCGAGGAACGGAAACTGGAAAAATCGTGCTCGCCCAGCAGCGCGCCCGCGGCCGCGCGCATCGCCTCGACATCCAGCGGGTGATGGCACCAGCCGGCGCGGCCGGCCCACAGCGCGGGCCGCACGCGCCCGCGCCACAGCAGGTAGACGTAGGTGCGGGCACGGGCAGAGAAACGGGCGTGAAAATCGTCCGGCACCGCCTTGGCCCATTGTACGGAAATGGTCGGCGGCAGGAACGCGTTGACGCCACGCACCCACGATTCCATGCGGCGTTCGAGGGGCGTGTCCAGATGAATCACCTGCATCGCGCCATGCACGCCGGTATCGGTGCGGCCGGCGCAGATGGTGGGTACCGCCTCCGCGACCCCGCAAAACTGCGCCAGCGCGGCTTCCAGCGTGTCCTGCACCGTCTGCCGGTGCGGCTGGGTCTGCCAACCCTGCCAGGCGGAGCCGTCATAGGCCAGCCCCAATGCAACTCTAGACATCGCTCAAACCCGAGGACCGCCGACCGGGCGCGGTTCGTCCGTGGGCGGTTCATCCAGGTCGAGGCTGATGGAATCGAGCTTGCGATTCAGCGCCGCCGTGTCCAGCGCCGGCTCGTTGTAGGCATAGGTTTCCTCATCGTCGTCGCCGCGCCGCGCGCCCGCGCGCCGCAGCACCCAGGCGATGGCGAAGGCGATCAGCGCCAGGACGGCGGTGACGATGACGAGTAGATTGTCGGCCAGCCAGGCCGGCATGGAAGAAGTCAAATCCTTATCCTTGGTGTTGCTCGCCGCCGCATCCGCGGCGGCCTTGTCTTGTTGCGTGGCGGCCGTCGAGGCGCCGGCGGCGCCGTTGGCGCCCGGAGCGCCCGAGGCGCCGGGCATGCCCGCCGCTCCCGGGGCGCCTGCCGCCCCCGTGGCACCGGTTGCGCCCGTGGCCCCTGTGGTTCCTGTGGCGCCAGCTGCCCCGGCGGCGCCGGTCGCACCCGCTGCACCCGTAGCGCCCGCAGCGCCTGTTGCGCCTGTTGCGCCTGTTGCGCCCGTTGCGCCTGCCGCACCCGAAGCACCTGCTACCCCGCTTGCGCCTGCCGCGCCCGAAGCACCTGCTGCCCCGCCTGCGCCTGCCGCTCCCGGGACGCCTGCCGCACCGCTTGCACCTGCTGCCCCCGGCGCACCGGCGGTACCCGCTGCGCCCGGCGTGCCGGTCGCGCCCGCAGCACCCGCTGCGCCTGTTGCACCCGGCGAACCCGCAGCGCCAGCCGCTCCGGCGCCACCCGTGGCCCCGGAAGCGCCGGTGGCCCCGGAAGCGCCGGTCGCCCCGGCGGCGCCCGATGCACCCGCAGCGCCAGAGGCCCCAGCTGCACCGGCGCCCGACCCGGACGCGCCCTGCCCGCCCACGGCCTTGTTCAATTCATCGACGTTGCTCTGCAACTGGTTCACGCGCCCTTCGGCATCCGCCATGGCGCGCTCGTTGGAGGTGCGTTGATCCGCCTGCGCGTCGGCCCGCGCCGCCGCGCCATCCTGGGCCTGGCCCGAGGACAGGCGCACCCGGTCCTGCGGCTGCGAGGCGCTGGCCACGCCGGCGTCGCCGGGCTTGGTCACCGTGCCGGACGCCGCGTCCTGACCCTTGACCACCGACGGATTGGCGCCGGCCGCCGCGCCGATGCGCGCGCGGTAGCGGGCGAACGCCTCGGCATGTTCGTTGAAGATGCGGCGCGCCTCGGCCGGATCCACCGCGCGCACCGTGGCCGCGTCGGGAATCACCAGCTTCTGCCCCGAGCGCACCAGATTCATGTTGTTCTGGATGAAGGCCTCGGGGTTGGCGCGCCACAACGCCACCAGCATCTGGTAGATCGAGGCGTTCGGCACGGCATTGCGCTGGGCGATGGCGAACAGCGTGTCGCCCGACTTGACGTTCACCGACCCGGCGACGCCTGCCGCGCGGCCGGGCGTGCCCACCGCGGCCGGCGTGACGTCGGCGCCCGCGCCGCGCAGCGGCACCAGGATGCTGACCTGCACCTGGCGCTGGCCCGAACTGGAACTGATATCGAGCAGCAAATCGACCGCGCCGCTGACCGGCGCCTGCGTCGACCGCACCCGCAGGTTCTTGCGGGTCGGATCCATGCCGTCCTCGACCCGCACCACCAGGCTGGCCAGCGGCGCCGGCGGTTTCAAGCCGGCGCGCTGCCAGGCGGCCTCGTCGGCCACCGACACGCGCAGCGACGACACTTCGTCGGGCGTGAGTTCCTGCAGCCCGACCAACGCCTGCAACGGCGTGCCCGGCGCCGACACCACGCGCGAATGCCCCACCCGCATCGCCAACGCCGGACTGCAAGCGCCCGCGCCGATCGCCAGCGCGATCGCCCATTGGAGGGCCTTCAAACGGCGGGCATGCTTCACTTGGCGCGAACGCTGGGTCATAAGCTGGAATTCCGTTCTTATCGTCGATTTTCGGGCGGGGGCCTGTTCGTGGCGATCGCGTGAGAACAAGCCTCAATTCACCGGAAAAGTGTAATGGATCGAGCGCGTTTCACAAACCTGAAAGGCGCATCGGCGTTGGCTGGCGGGCACATTGACGCCCAGTCCGACACGCTGCAAACGACAAAGGCACCCGCGGGTGCCTTTGTCGAACCTGCCTTCGCGACCGGGCGGCCTGCGCCGCCCGCCGGGCCTCAGGCTTCGGCCAGCGCGATGCGCAGCATGCGGCGCAGCGGCTCGGCGGCGCCCCACAGCAGTTGGTCACCGACGGTGAAGGCGCTGAGGTATTGCGGACCCATCGACATCTTGCGCAGGCGGCCCACCGGAATGTCCAGCGTGCCCGTGACCGCGACCGGGGTCAGTTCACGGATGGTCTCTTCCTTGGTGTTGGGGATCACCTTGGCCCATTGCGTGCCCTGCGCGATCAGCGCTTCGATCTCGTCCAGCGGCAGGTCGCGCTTGAGCTTGATGGTCAGCGCCTGGCTGTGGCAGCGCATCGCGCCGATACGCACGCACAGGCCGTCGATCGGGGTGGCGGCGGTGCCGAAGGCGGCGCCACGGCCGAGGATCTTGTTGGTCTCGACCTCGCCCTTCCACTCTTCCTTGGACATGCCGTTGCCCAGGTCCTTGTCGATCCAGGGGATCAGGCTGCCGCCCAGCGGCACGCCGAAGTGCTCGTGGGGCAGCGCCGCGTCCTTCTGCTTGGCCAGGATGCCGCGGTCGATTTCCAGGATGGCCGAGGCCGGATCGTCCAGCAGCGGCTTGACGGCGTGGTTCAGCTCGCCGAACTGGGTCAGCAGTTCGCGCATGTGCTGCGCGCCGCCGCCGGAAGCGGCCTGGTAGGTCATGGTGGTCATCCACTCGACCAGGTCGTTGTTGAACAGGCCGGCCAGGCCCATCAGCATGCAGCTGACCGTGCAATTGCCGCCGATGAAGTTGCGCACGCCGCGCTTGAGCGCCGCGTCGATCACGGGACGGTTGACCGGGTCCAGCACGATGATGGCGTCATCGGCCATGCGCAGCGTGCTGGCGGCGTCGATCCAGATGCCGTTCCAGCCCGCGCCGCGCAGCTTCGGGTAGACCTCGGAGGTGTAGTCGCCCCCTTGCGCCGTCACGATGATCGGCAGTTTTTTCAGAGCGTCAATGTTGTAGGCGTCTTGCAGCGGGCCCGCGCCAGTCGCCCAAGTGGGGGCGGCGCCGCCAGCGTTGCTGGTGGAGAAAAACACCGGTTCGATCAGTGCGAAGTCGTTCTCGTCGCGCATGCGTTGCATGAGCACCGAGCCGACCATACCGCGCCAGCCGACAAGGCCTACTGCTTGATTCATTTCAATCGCTCTTTAAAGGTGGGGACAAGGTGTGGTGAAAAAACGTGCAAGAACCCAACAATTTATCAGAATGCACGCATAGATGTTGCGGCGCACCTTGAAAAAACGGGGCCACAATCAAAGCCGCCCCGCTTTCGCGGCGCCGCGGCAACATCGGCATGAAAAAGGGCCGCCCTGCGGGCGGCCCCCTGGAATCGGGACCGCGCCGCAAGGGCACGTCCCTTGCAGGCATCAGGCCAGGGCTTTGAGGACGGCGTCGCCCATGCCCGAAGTGCTGACCTTGGTGGTGCGGGGTTCGAAGATGTCGGCGGTGCGCAGGCCATCGGCCAGCACGCGGCGCACGGCGGCTTCGATGCGGTCGGCCTGCGGCGCCAAATTCAGCGAGTAGCGCAGCAGCATGGCGGCCGACAGGATGGTCGCCAGCGGATTGGCGATGCCCTGGCCGGCGATGTCGGGCGCCGAACCGTGGCTGGGCTCGTACAGGCCCTGGCCGCCGGCGTTCAGCGAGGCCGACGGCAGCATGCCGATGGAACCCGTCAGCATGGCGGCTTCGTCCGACAGGATGTCGCCGAACAGGTTGCCGGTGACGATCACGTCGAACTGGCGCGGGTTGCGCACCAGCTGCATGGCGGCGTTGTCGACGTACATGTGCGACAGCTCGACGTCCGGGTACTCGCGCGCCACTTCGATGACGATGTCGCGCCAGAACTGCGAGGTCTCGAGCACGTTGGCCTTGTCGACGCTGCACAGCTTCTTGTTGCGCTTCTTGGCGGATTCGAAGCCGATGCGGGCGATGCGGCGCACTTCCGATTCGGCATAGCGCATCGTGTCGTAGCCTTCGCGTTCGCCGCTGAAGGCGCCGTCCGGCGACGAGCGCACGCCGCGCGGCGTGCCGAAATAGATGTCGCCGGTCAGCTCGCGGATGATCAGGATGTCCAGGCCGGACACGATCTCGGGCTTGAGCGACGAGGCGCTGGCCAGCTCGGGATACAGGATGGCGGGACGCAGGTTGGCGAACAGGCCGAGCGCCTTGCGCAGGCCCAGGATGGCCTGCTCGGGGCGGAATTCGCGCGGCAGGCTGTCGTACTTCCAGTCGCCGACGGCGCCGAACAGCACGGCGTGCGATTCCTTGGCCAGCTTCAGGGTGGCCGGCGGCAGCGGATGCTCGAACGCGTCGAACGCGGCGCCGCCAACGGCGGCCTGCTTGATGTCGAACGGCACGTCCAGCGCCTTCAGGACGCGCACGGCCTGTTCGATGATTTCGGGGCCGATGCCGTCACCCGGCAAGACTGCGATGTTGTGAGTCATGGAAAAAACGGTCCTGTGGTCGATAGGAAAGGTCGGGTCAGGCGATCGGCCGGCTTTCCAGCCAGGGATGGCGGGCCAGGCGCTCGGCTTCAAAGGCGCGGATCTTGTCGGCGTGGCGCAGCGTCAGGCCGATGTCGTCGAAGCCGTTGAGCAGGCAGTACTTGCGGAACGGCTCGATGTCGAACTTCATGGCGCGGCCGTCGGCCGCCACCACCACCTGGCGGTCCAGGTCGATGTTGAGCTTGTAGGCCGGGAACGCCTTCACTTCGTCGAACAGGCGCGCCACTTCGAGCTCGGACAGCACGATCGGCAGCAGACCGTTCTTGAAACTGTTGTTGAAGAAGATGTCGGCGTAGGACGGCGCGATGATGGCGCGAAAGCCGAACTGCGTCAGCGCCCAGGGCGCGTGCTCGCGGCTCGAACCGCAGCCGAAGTTCTTGCGCGCCAGCAGCACCGAGGCGCCCTGGTAACGCGGCTGGTTCAGCACGAAATCGGGGTTGAGCGGACGCTTGCTGTTGTCCATGCCCGGTTCGCCGTGATCCAGGTAGCGCAGCTCGTCGAACAGGTTCGGGCCGAAGCCGGTGCGCTTGATGGACTTGAGGAACTGCTTGGGGATGATGAGGTCCGTGTCGACGTTTTCGCGGTCGAGCGGAGCCACCAGGCCTTCGTGAGTGGTGAATGCTTGCATGATGTCGGTACTCGGTGGGCGCTTAACGGAACGTGCGGACGTCGACGAAATGGCCGGCCACGGCGGCGGCGGCGGCCATCGCCGGGCTCACCAGGTGGGTGCGGCCACCCTGGCCCTGGCGGCCTTCGAAGTTGCGGTTCGAGGTCGAGGCGCAACGCTCGCCCGGCTCGAGCCGGTCGGCGTTCATGGCCAGGCACATCGAGCAGCCCGGCTCGCGCCATTCGAAACCGGCCTCGATGAAGATCTTGTCCAGGCCTTCGCGCTCGGCCTGCTGCTTGACCAGGCCGGAGCCCGGCACCACCATGGCCTGGCGCACGTTGGAGGCCACGTGCTTGCCGCGCGCCACGACGGCGGCGGCGCGCAGGTCCTCGATGCGCGAGTTGGTGCAGGAGCCGATGAAGACGCGGTCCACGCGGATGTCGGTCAGCGGGGTGTTGGGCTTGAGGCCCATGTATTCCAGCGCGCGTTCCATGCCGCTGCGGCGCACGTCGTCTTTTTCGCGGTCGGGGTCCGGCACGCGCGAGTCGACCGGCAGCACCATTTCGGGCGAGGTGCCCCAGGTGACCTGCGGCTTGATGTCGCGGGCATTGACTTCGACCACGGTGTCGAACTTGGCGCCTTCGTCGGTGCGCAGCGTGCGCCAGTAGGCCACGGCGTGGTCCCACAGCACGCCGGACGGCGCGAACGGACGGCCGCGGAAGTATTCGATGGTCTTGTCGTCAACCGCGACCATGCCGGAGCGGGCGCCGGCTTCGATGGCCATGTTGCAGACCGTCATGCGGCCTTCCACGGACAGCGCGCGGATGGTGCTGCCGGCGAATTCGATGGCGTGGCCGGTGCCGCCGGCGGTGCCGATGATGCCGATGATGTGCAGGACGACGTCCTTGGCCGTACAGCCGAACGGCAGTTCGCCTTTGACCTTGATCAGCATGCTCTTGGCTTTCTTCATGAGCAGCGTCTGCGTGGCCAGCACGTGTTCGACTTCCGAGGTGCCGATGCCGAATGCCAGCGCGCCCAGCGCGCCGTGCGTGCTGGTGTGCGAGTCGCCACAGACCACGGTCATGCCCGGCAGGGTCGCGCCCTGTTCCGGTCCGATCACGTGGACGATGCCCTGGCGCAGGTCGTTCATGCGGAATTCGGTGATGCCGTACTTGTCGCAGTTGGCGTCGAGCGTGTCGACCTGCAGGCGCGAGATCGGATCATCGATGCCCTGGGCGCGATTCATCGTCGGCACGTTGTGGTCGGCAACCGCCAGGTTGGCGCCGTTGCGCCACGGCTTGCGCTGGGCGATGGCCAGGCCTTCGAACGCCTGCGGGCTGGTCACTTCGTGCAGCAGGTGGCGGTCGATATAGAGCAGACAGGTGCCGTCTGATTCCTGGTGGACGATGTGGGCGTCCCAGAGTTTGTCGTAAAGGGTTTGGGCCATGGATGCGCTCTGCAAATAGACAATCCGGCTCGTGCCTCGCGTGGGGCGAATCCATCGCTTCCACGCCGGCCGCTGCGGCATGTGAAGGATTATGCCCAGCCTCTGAACCTAGTACAACTACACCCAATATACTAGTACTACCACTACCATGGTGAATGGCTGGAATGGCCGCAAACGGCCGCGGCATCGAGGCAGGAAGACAGTCTCAAAAAGGAAGCTGCGCCACGGACGGCGTGCGGCTGGACCCGGGGCGGCCCCGCCTAGCGCGCCGCGCGGCCCTTGGATTGCTCGTACAGCGGCAGCACCTGTTGCGCCGCCGCCTGCAGGTCGGTGATGCGCGAGGCGGCCGACGGGTGGGTAGACAGGATCTCGGGCGGCGCGTTGCCGTTGTCGGCGGCCCCCATCTTCTGCCACAGCGTGACCGCGGCGCGCGGATCGAAGCCGGCGCGCGCGGCCAGTTCCACGCCCATGCGGTCGGCCTCGGTTTCGTGGGTGCGGCTGTTGGGCAGCGTGAACATCACGTCGCTGAGCTTGCCGCCCAGGTCCGACGCGGCGCTCGAACCGGTCGCGATCGACAGCACCTGCAGCCCCAGATTGGTGGCCATCTGCTGCGATACGCGTTCACGCGCGTGCTCGCGCAGCGCGTGGGAGATCTCGTGGCCCAGCACCGCCGCCAGCTCGTCATCCGTCGGCTTGATCTTGTTGACCAGGCCGGTGTAGACGGCGATCTTGCCGCCCGGCATGCACCAGGCGTTGACCTCGTCGCTGGTCAGGACGTGCACTTCCCACTTCCAGTTGGAGGCGTCGGGGCGGAACACGCCGGTCTGCGCGATCAGGCGCTGCGAGATCGCGCGCACCCGCGACACGAGCTGGGCGTCGCGGTCCAGCAGGTTCTTGGCCTGGGCCTGCTTGAGGATGTCGGCGTACTGCTGGTTCGCTTCCTGCTCCAGCGCCTGCGACGGCACCATGCTGGACATGTACTGCGTCCGGTTGACGCCGATGGCGCCCGACTGGGTGGTGTTCATCCCGGTGCAGCCCGCCAGGGCGGCCAGGGACAGGACGGCCACAACGCGGCGCAAGGGATAGCGATTACGGCTCATGCCAGCCTCCAACAGTCAGGAACAACGGGACGTGCGCGGGTCTCAGGCCGGATCGCCGCACTGGCCGCGGTGGCGCAGGGCGTGGTCGATCAGCACCAGGGCCAGCATGGCTTCGGCGATCGGCGTGGCGCGGATGCCGACGCAGGGATCGTGGCGGCCCAGCGTCTGCACCATCACCGGCTCGTTAGCGCGGTTCACGGAACGGCGCTCGACCCGGATGCTGGAGGTCGGCTTGATGGCCAGCGACACCGTCACCGGCTGGCCGGTCGAAATGCCGCCCAGCACGCCGCCGGCGTGATTGGTGAGGAAGCCGTCGGGGGTGAGTTCATCGCCATGTTCGGAGCCGCGCTGCGCGATGCAGTCGAAACCGGCGCCGATGGAAACGCCCTTGACCGCGTTCAGGCCCATCATCACGTGCGCGATGTCGGCGTCCAGGCGGTCATAGATGGGCTCGCCCCAGCCGGCCGGCAGGTTCTCGGCCACCACCTCGATGCGCGCGCCGACCGAATCGCCATCGCGGCGCAACTGGTCCATGTAGGCTTCCAGTTCGGGCACGACGTCGGCATTCGGCGCGTAGAACGGGTTGTTCGGCACCTCGTCCCACGAGACGAAGGGAATCGGGATCGGGCCCAGCTGGCTCATGTAGCCGCGCACCTTCACGCCGTACTGCTCGGCCAGCCATTTCTTGGCCACGGCGCCCGCGGCCACCGTTGGCGCGGTCAGGCGCGCCGACGACCGGCCGCCGCCGCGCGGGTCGCGCAGGCCGAACTTGCGCCAGTAGGCGTAGTCGGCGTGGCCCGGCCGGAAGGTGTCGGCGATGTTGGAGTAGTCCTTGCTGCGCGCATCGGTATTGCGGATCAGCAGCCCGATGGGGGTGCCCGTGGTCAGGCCCTCGTACACGCCGGACAGGATCTCGACCTGGTCGGCTTCCTGGCGCTGGGTGACGTGGCGCGAGGTGCCGGGACGGCGGCGGTCCAGCTCGTGCTGGATGTCGGCCGCTTCCAGCGGCAGCCCGGGCGGACAGCCATCGATGACGCAACCGATGGCCGGCCCGTGGGATTCGCCAAAATTCGTGACGGTGAACAGAGTACCAAGGGTATTGCCGGGCATAGGAAGTCAACAGGTGGGGGTTTGCGAGCAAACCCGATTATGACACCGCCGACGCCAAAGCCTGAATTTCCGCGGCGGGCGCGGGACGTCCCAGCAGGAAACCCTGCATCACGCGGCAGCCCAGCGACTTGAGGATCTCGCGCTGCCCTTCGGTCTCGACGCCTTCGGCCACCACCGGCAGGTGCATCGCCTGGCACAGCCCGAACAGCGCCGACACCACCTCGCGGCTGCCGGCGTCGGACTCGAGCGCGGAAATGAAGCTGCGGTCGATCTTGACCCAGTCGATGGGCAGGTGCCGCAGATGGTTCAGGCTGGAATAGCCGCAGCCGAAATCGTCCAGCGCCACGCCGATGCCCTTGGCCCTCAGGGTGTTCAGGATCTTCACGTGGCGCTCGTAGTGCAGGATGAAGATCGATTCGGTGATCTCCAGCACCAGCTTGCGCGGCGCCAGCTTGGTCGAGGCAAGCACGTCGGAGACCAGTTGCACCAGGCCGTCCTCGTTCATCTGCTTGACCGACAGGTTCACGTGCACGCGCCACGCCGCCGGCCACAAGGCCGCCTGCGAGCAGGCGCGCTCCAGGATCCAGGCGCCCAGCGGCACGATCAGGCCGCTGCGTTCGGCCAGCTCGATGGTCACGGCCGGCGACACGCTGCCCAGTTCGGGATGGTGCCAGCGCAACAGCGCCTCGCAGCCCTGCACCACGCCCGTGCCGCTGTCGCAGACCGGCTGGTAGTACAACTCGAACTGGTCCATCGACGCGGTCGTCAGGGCCAGCCGCAGGTCGTTTTCCAGGCCCTGCTGGTCGCGCTGGCGCGCCAGCATGCGGAAGTCGAACATGTTCCAGCCGGGGCCGCCGCGCTCCTTGAGCGGCACCATGGCCACCTGCACGCAACGCTGCAGTTCCTCGACGCTGCGACCGTGGTCCGGATACAACGCCGCGCCCACGCGGAACACCGCGATCAGGGGCCGGCCGCCCAGTTCGTAGGGCACGGACAGGTCTTCGAGCAGCTTGGCCGAGACCTGGGCGGCGCCCTCCTCGTCCACGTCCGGAATGCACACGGTGAAGGTGTCGGTGCCGGTGCGGGCGACCATGCCGCCCAGCGCGCGGGTCAGCAGGCTGAGGCGGTCGGCCACCATCACCAGCAAGGTCTGGTCTTCGCCGGCCCGCAGCATCGCGCTGATCTCGGCGTACTGGTCAAAACTGACCAGGAAAAACGCGCCAATGCCGCGCGTGCCCGAGCGGGCGCGCGCAATGCCCAGGGATTCCTGGTTATCCTGCACCGGTCCGCCAGGACCGAACGCGCCCCTGCCGGACTGTCGTTCAGCCTGGTTCAACCACGCGCGCGCGCGGCGATGCAGCTCCCGCTGGCTCAGGACGCCGGTCAATTCATCACGCGTCAATCGCCCGCGCAGGACGCGTTCCCGGCGGACGAAAAACAAACTTATCGCTGCAAGTGCGCCCACGAGCGTCAGGCACAGTGCGAGCAGGTAACTCTCACGCACGGAGCCCCCTATCTAGAAACCCTTGGCGTTGTGGTCCGGAAAGAAACCCAAGGGCTGTAACATTTTTTAAATTATGCATTATTTTCGCAAAAAAACGCCACACTTCAGGAGCAACGCGCTCCCTTTCCTTCGATTCCTGCCCTGATCTGGTTGCTCGTTGGGGGTCATGACGGTCCTTGGATAGCAGTCGCTGGCCGGTCCTTTGCGCCATGCCGTGCCCTTACTACGACAGCCGGAACCGGAAAATTAATACGGCCTGTCTCAATAGTTATCATCCGGGCAATTATCACGAACGAAATAATTGCACAGGTTGTCTGATATCGCAGGTGATTTCGTAATATTCTGTATGTTCTGTGACATGCGGAATTACAGCGTACGCGGCGACACTGAGGTATTAGTAACGTGTGTCACGTTTCTTATCCAGCATTTTTCCCGTCAGGGCACTTGCGCTGCCCGACGTCTCCCCTTTCACTGGCAGGCCGGCATTGCACGGCACCGGCAACGGTGCGGGCCACGAAGGGAACCTCTAATCCATGTCCACATTACGCCGGCTGATCCTCTGTACCGCTCTCCTGATTGCCTTCATCTTGCTTGGCGCACAGGCCTTGGGGATGCTGGCCGCCCACCGTTATCTGAACACCCAGCTGGCCCAGCAGGGCCAGGCTGGCGCCAGCGCGCTGGCCTGGGTCCTGTCGCACGACCCGGGCGGCGTGCAGGACAAGCGGCAGTTGGCCGACGATCTGTTCGGGGCCGGCATGTATGCATTGGTGCGCATCGCCGGTGAAAACGGGGACACGCAGGCCGAACGCCGCGAGCCCGCCCAAAACGGGCAGGCGGGCGCGCCGCGCGACTGGCGTGACGCCTGGCTCTCCATGGACGCGCCGGCCGCCACCCGCCCCTATCTGGGGCCGGATGGGCGGCGGCTGGGCACGGTCACCGTGCAGGCCGACGCCCGGCTGGCGCGCGACACCCTGTGGCAAGGCGGCGTCCGCGTCATCGGCCTGACCCTGGCCGCCGGCGTGTTCTGGACGCTGTTCGCCGCCAACCTGATGCGCTGGCTGGAGGCGCGAACCAGCCGCGACGGCCTGGGCCGCGACCGCGCGCGGGCAGAGGACGGCGCGAACGCCCGGCGCGCGCGTGAACCGGACGGCGTCGACGCGGCGCTGGCCGACGCCCAGCGCCAGGCCGCCGCCACGGTACAGCAGCAGAACGCGCGCATCGAATCGCTCGAAAGCGAAATCCAGCGCGACGCCGTCACCCGGCTGCCCAACCGCAAGTATTTCATCGACCATTTCCGCCAGGCGCTGACCGGCCGGGTGGCCGACACCGGCGGCCACATCCTGATGTTCCGGCAACGCGACCTGGCCCAGATCAACCGGCACCTGTCGCGCGCCTTCACCGACCAGTGGCTGCGCTCGTCCGCCGACCGGCTGCGCAAACTGGTGGACGCCAACGGCGGCGCCGACATGACGCTGGCGCGCATCGGCGGTTCCGACTTTGCCCTGCTGATGCCGCGCACCTCCGCCCCCCAGGCGGGCTTGCTGGCCGAGCGGATCCGGCATGAACTGCGCTCGCTGCGCGTGCCGATGGACAAGCACGGCTGGTGCCGCTGGGCGCTGGCGATGGCGGCCTTCACGCCGGGCGACAACGTCAGCGACACGCTGGCGCGGCTCGACCACGCCCTGATGTGCGCCGAAAGCGCCGACGACGACCAGATCGCGCCGGCCAGCCAGGCGCCCGACAGCACCCGCATCGGCGAATACAGCTGGCACGACGCGCTGTCCACGGCGCTGGAACAACACCGGTTCTCGCTGACGGTGCAGGCGCTGGCGGACGTGCGCGGGGCATTGCTGCATTACGAAGCCAGCCTGACGCTGCACGACAGCCGCGGCGCCGATCCGGTGCCGGCCGCGATCTTCATGCCGCCCGCGGTGCGCCTGGGCCTGTCCGCCGAATGCGACATCCAGGCCATCCGCCTGGGGCTGGACTGGCTGTACACCCACGACGCCGGGCTGACGGTCCACGTGTCGCGCGCTTCCCTGGCGCAGGGCGCGTTCCTGTCGCGGCTGGAACGCATGCTGGCCGACCGGCCGGCCCTGTCCCCGCGCCTGATCGTCGAGATGGACGCGGCCGCGCTGGTCGAGCTTGGCGACGAGATGCGCCAGCTGTGCCGCATCGTCACCGCCGCCGGCGGCCGTGTCGGCCTGTCGCGCCTGTCGCGGCAATTCGGCGCGATGGAACACCTGCACGAATATCCCCTGTCATACGTCAAGCTGTGTGGCGGTTTCATTACCGGCATCCTGCACAGCCCGGGCAGCCAGCACCTGGCCGCGACCGTCGTGGCGACCGCCGCCTCGCTCGGCATGTCGGTGTACGCTGAAGACGTCCCCGACGACGCCACCCGCGCCACCCTGGAGAAGATCGGGGTCCACGCGATTCGCGGCGCTGTCGTAAACTTCGCCCGCGCGCACGACCACGCGCCTGACCAACAATGGGTTCCTAGTTGACGGAAGGATTGTTTCTTCGCACCCTTTGGCGCTCGCGCCAACGCCGCGCCGACCGCGCGGCCGCCCCGCGCGCGGCGCGCCGCGCATGGCCCGGATCGCTGGCAGGCCTGCTGGCGTGGCCCGGCGCCGCACTGGCCGACGCGCCCGGTCACGCATCCGCCGATCTGCTGATCGGCCTCACGGCCGGCATCGCGCTGGCCTGCGCCGTGGCCTGCCTCATCGCCTGGTTCTACACCCGCGCCGCGATCTACGGCGCCGGCCTGGCCTTCGCGCTGGTCGAGGGCATCCTGCGCACCCAACCCACCCTGTTCCCCGCGGGCGCGCTGCAGGCGGGCTCGTACGCGGCGCTGCTGGCCCTTTCCGTGCCCCTCATCACGGCCGGCCAACCGGCCGCGGCGCGGCTGGCCACCGCCTGCCGCTGGGCCTGCATCGGGCTGACCGGCCTGGCCGCGCTGGCGCTGATCTTCGTCTATGACACCGATGGCGGCCTGATGCCCACGCTGATCGCCGGCGCCGGCGCGACCGCCAGCGCGGTGCTGGCGGCCTGGTTCCTGGCCGCCGCCGCCCGCCCCTCCCCGCGCCGCGCCGCGACGCTGGCGCTGGGCGCGGTGCATCTGTCATCGGTCTGGATCCTGGCCCACGACGCCTGGTCGGCCCCCGCCGAGGGCGGTCCGCTGGTGCCGCTGGCGCGGCTGCTGCTGGCGCTGGCCACCCTGCTGCTGGCGGGACTGGAACGGCGGGTTCAGACGGAGCCCGCGCGCCAGGAAGCGGATGACGCCCAGCAACTGGTCCAGGGCGAATTGCGGCTGGTGGAAATGACCGGCGCGCTGGACGCGCAACGCCAAATGAACGCGCTGATCTCACACGAACTGCGCGCCCCGCTCGCCACCATCAGCGCCGCGGCGCAATCGCTCGACATGATCCTGTCCGGCAGCGGCGAGGCCGTCGACAACCGGCTGGCGCGGATCCACCGGTCGGTGACCCGCATGACGGAACTGATGGAACAATTGCTCAACCAGGACCGGCTCGGCGAGCAGGCCTGGACCCCGCGCGGCGAACAGACCGACATGTCCGAGCTGGCCGGCGACGTCGTCGCGGCCATGCAACCCGATACCGCCCACGCGTTGCGGCTGCAGACCAGCGGCGCGGCGCTGCCGGTCTATTGCGACCGCGCGCTGACCAGCGTGGTGGTGCGCAACCTGATCCACAACGCCGTCAAATACTCGCCCGCCAGCGAGCCGATCCGGATCGAAACCGGCCAGGCCGAGGAACAGGGCGTGCCGATGGCGTGGGTGGCCGTGACCGATCGCGGCCCCGGCATTGGCGTGGAGGAACAGGCGCGCATCTTCGAGCCGCGCTTTCGCCGCGCGGCCCATCGTGAAACCCAGGGCATGGGCATCGGCCTGTATCTGGCGCGGCGCATCTGCCAGAGCCAGGGCGGCTCGCTGGCGATGCACAGCGAAGTGGGCGTGGGGACGCGTTTCGTCATCACCCTGCCCGCCCGGCCTCCCGGGCCGGACACGCAGGCTCAGGCCGCGAACACGTAACCCTGGCCGCGCACTGACAGCACCGGCAGTTTCAGGCCCGCGCTCTGCGCCTTGGCGCGCAGCCGGCTGACCAGCACGTCGATCCGGCGCAATTCGAACCCGCCCGGACTATCCGGCAGGAACAGCTCGGCCAGGGCCTGGCGGCTGACCGCCGAACCGGCCGCGTCCATCAACGCCATGAGGAAGGTCCGTTCCTGGGCGCTCAGGTGCAGCGACGCGCCATCCGGCGCCACCAGGATCCAGCCGCCATCCTGCAACGACCAGGAGGTGTCAGCCGCCGCCGCGCGGGTCTCGGCATCGGCCGGACGCGGCGACTTGGCCAGGCGCATGCGGCGCGCCAGGCTGCGGATGACGGAACTGAGTTCCAGCAGGTCGACGGGCTTGGTCATGTAGACATCGGCGCCGCCTTCCAGGCCGCGCACCCGGTCCTCGAGCGCGCTGCGGCCCGTCAGCATGACGATCCCCACCGGGCTCAGCGCGCGCAGGCGCGTCGCCACGGAAAAACCGTCCTCTCCAGGAAGATGGGCGTCGAGTATGACGATATCGCAGGGTTGTTCCTGCAAGCGGCGGTAGAACGCCGCGGCATTGTCACAGGCGAACGCCACACGGAAACCGTACCCGCCCAGGCCCAACGCCAACTCCTCCCGGAAGTCCGCATCATCCTCAAGCAGGCCGATACACAGCAAACCATCTGCGCCAGGCATATTCAGAGTGCTTTTATATTGAAAATTGTCGACAAATGCCCCAGTGACAGGCATGCCATCCTGAGTGTCCCGCAGGCGACAATCTTACGACTTTTACAATGGAAACGAATGATTGCAGAGAAAAAAACCGCGATTTTTCGTCTCAATGCGCCAATTTTCCGTATTTTCCGCACTCAAAATGCCGCTTTGCCATCAATACGCGCGCACAACGAACATCAGGACGAACAACTGACCTCGATGCCATTGGCCCAGTCCGGCGGCAGGCTGGCGTACTTTTCGTAGCCAGTCCGGGCCGTGAACGGCGCGCGCAGCAACGTCATCAGCGTCTCGATTTCGCTGGCGTCGCCGGCCTTGGCGGCGCGGATCGCCTCCTCGGCCAGGTGGTTGCGCAATACATATAGGGGATTGACCCGGTTCATGGCCTCGGCCACCTCGGCCGCCGGACGTCCGTCCTGCCCCTGGCGCGCCAGCAGGCGGTCGAGCCAGGCCGCGGCGGCCTCGCGGTCGATGAACAGGTCCTGGAACGACGCGCGGTTGCCCGACACCGCGTCCGCCAGCCGCCGCCAGGTCAGGGTGAAATCGGCCTGATTGGCGTCCATCAGCTTGAGCAGGTCATCCAGCAGCGGTTCATCCGCCGGGAGCCAGGCCGCCAGGCCCATCTTGGCGCCCATGCGGTCATGGAAGGCGCGCGTGAACACGCCCTCGAATTCGTCCAGCACCGCGCGCAGGGCATCGACATCCTGCACCAGCGTATGCAGGCTGCCGCCCAGGCGGTAGAGGTTCCACAGCGCCACGGAAGGCTGGCGGTTCCAGGAATAGCGGCCTTCGGAATCGGAATGGTTGCAGACATGGCCGAGCCGGAAACCGTCCATGAAACCATAGGGGCCGTAATCCAGGGTCAGACCCAGGATCGACATGTTGTCGGTGTTCATGACGCCATGGCAGAACCCCACCGCCTGCCAGTCCGCCATCAGCAATGCGGTGCGGCGGGTGACCTCGCGCAGCAGGCGCACGTAGGGCGCGGTGTCGCTCGGCGCTTCGCCGGCGGGCACGGCCCGGCATTCGGGGTAATAGCGGTCGATCACGTAGTCGGCCAGCGTCTTGAGCAGGTCCGGCTGGCGGCGCGAAGACCAGTGTTCGAACGAACCGAAGCGCACGAAGCTGGGCGACATGCGCGTCACGATGGCGGCCGTTTCCACGGTTTCGCGCCACACCGGATCGTCCGAGGCCACCAGCGCGAGCGCGCGGGTCGTCGGGATGCCCAGGCCGTGCATCGCTTCGCTGGCCAGGTATTCGCGCACCGACGAGCGCAGCACCGCGCGGCCGTCTCCCATGCGCGAATACGGCGTCTTGCCGGCGCCCTTGAGCTGCAATTCCCAGGCGCCCGCCGGCCCCTGGATTTCGCCCAGCAGATGGGCGCGGCCATCGCCCAGTTGTCCGGCCCACACGCCGAACTGGTGGCCGCTGTAGACCGCGGCCAGCGTATCGCCGCCGGGCAGCGGCTGCGCGCCGGAAAATACCCGCAGGAATTCCGGCGTCCGCAGCACGGCCGGGTCCAGCCCGATCAAGGCGGCGGCCTCGGCGTTGGCGTGCAACAGCCGCGGCTGGTTCAACGGTTGCGGCTCGAGCCGCGTGTAGAACGCGGCCGGCAGCGCCGCGAACGAATTGACGGCTTGCAGTTCGGACAGGGAATGGGCGCTCATGCGCGTTGGCTCCTGGCGGCCCGCTTGGCCGGCCGCACGTAGAAAATGGCGCTGACGAAGAACACCGTCGACAGCAGGATCTCGCCCCACGCCATCAGCACCGACAGCGGCGCCGGATCCGACATGGCGCGCACCACGCCCTCCATCAGGTAGAGCAGCGACAGCATCGAGGCCCACTGATACGTATAGAGGTTGCCGCGCACGATGCCGCGCAGCGGCAGCGCCAGCGGCAGCGCCTTGAGCAGCATCCAGGAGCCGCCCGGGCGCAGCGGCGCCACCAGCGTTTCCCAGGTGACGCACAGCACGATCAGGGCGAACAGCGACAGCGAGGCCGCCAGGCGCAAGCGGGGGTTGAGTTCAGGGTTCATGCTGCTATTATCGCCTGATGAACCGCCCCGCCGAGCCCGCCGCCGCCGCGACGGCGGCCCCCGAGCCCCCGCACCCGCGCGCATCGTGGGCGGTGCGGGTCGGGCGTGCCTTTGTCTTCACCGCGCAGCGCGCCGACGAAGAAAAGCTGCTGCAGGTCGCCTCCAGCCTCACCTTCACCACGGTGCTGGCGATCGTGCCGATGCTGGCCGTGGTGCTGTCGCTGTTCACCGCGTTTCCCGTGTTCCAGGAATTCCGGGTCGCGCTCGAGGACTTCCTCGCCAACAGCCTGATGCCGCCGTCCGTCTCGGACAACATCATGGAATACCTGAACCAGTTCGCCCGCCAGGCCTCGCGCCTGACCGCGATCGGCGGCGCGTTCCTGCTGGTGACCTCGCTGCTGCTGATCATGACGATCGACACGGCCTTCAATGACATCTGGCATGTCACGCGGCAGCGGCCGCTGCCGCAGCGGGCGCTGGTCTACTGGGCCGTCATCACGCTGGGGCCGGTGGTGGCGGGCGCCAGCCTCTGGGCCACCTCGTTCGTGGCGCGCGAATCGCTGGGACTGGTGCGCGACGTGCCCGAGATCGTCAGTGTCGCCATTTCGTTCATTCCGCTGGTGCTGACCGCCCTGGGCTTCGCCGCCCTGTTCGTGGTGGTCCCGAACCGCCAGGTGCTGTGGCGCGATGCCCTCATCGGCGGCTGCGTGACGGCGCTCGCGCTGGAGGTCATGAAGTCCGCCTTCGCCTACTACCTGACGCGGTTCCCCACCTATACCGTCATCTACGGCGCGTTCGCCACGCTGCCGATCTTCCTCTTGTGGATCTACCTGTCCTGGCTGGCGGTGCTGCTGGGCGCCACCCTGGCCGCCAGCGCCCCGCTGATCCGCCTGGGACGCTGGGAATTCAACCGCTACGCGGGCGCCCCCTTCGTCGACGCGGTGGAGGTCCTGCGCACGTTGCGCCGCGCCCAGTCCCGCACGCCCCCCGGCCTGCCGGCCAGCCAATTGGCCTCGAAGCTGAAACTGCACCAGGATGAATTGAACGACGTCCTGGAAACCCTGTGTGACATGAACCTCGTCACACGCACCCCGGACGACCTCTGGGTCCTGACCTGCGACGCCCGCGAGACCTCGCTGGAGCCGGTGGTCGACCGTTTCCTGCTGGATCGCGGCCAGCCGCGAGTGCGCGACGACGGCGAAATCCTGCGGGTCGCGGCGGCCGTGATTTCCCGGGAAAATACGCCCGTGCTGGAAGAACTCTGCGGAGAAGCGCAAAATACCGGAAATGGCGTCGCCCCGGTATTGCAGCTGGAAGCGAACAAGAAATAGCAATCAGGGCACCACCGCCCAGGAGAAACCGATGTTGAAGGTCAGCGAGATTCTGCGCGTCAAGGGAGACACGCTTTACACGGCATCGCCGGACATGCCCGTGTCCCAGGCCGTGCAAACCATGAGCGAGCAGGATATCGGCTCGCTCGTCATCATGGAATTCGGCACGCTGGTCGGCATGCTGACGTTCCGCGAGATCATCCGCCACATGCACGCGCATGGCGGCGCGGGCGAAACCACCATTCGTTCCATCATGGACGACGCGCCGGTCAGCGTGTCGCCCAACACCAGCGCCGACGAAGTGCAGCGCCTGATGCTCGAAAAGCACGCGCGCTACATCCCCGTCATGGACGGTCCGACGCTGATGGGCGTGATTTCGTTCTACGACATGGCCCAGGCCATCGTGGCGGCACAGCAGTTCGAAAACAACATGCTCAAGGCCTACATCCGCGACTGGCCCGCCGAAAGCGCGGAATCGACCCAGTCCTGAGCCACCGGCGGTTGCCGGGCGGCGGCGTCATCGCCGGGGCCCGGCGATCGACCAATGGACAACGCCCAGGCGGCCTCGCGGCCGTCTGGGCGTTGTTGCATTCAGGGACGATGCGCGTTCAGGCGCCCGCCGGCGCCGCCGCCAGCGCGGCGCCGCGCTCCGGCGGCGCATGCCGCTGGCTGCGCCAGGCGTCATAGATCAGGGCAGGATCGTTCGCGGCCAGCAGCGCCGGATCCGACAACATGCGGCGCCAGCGCCGCGCGCCCGATTGGCCATTCACCAGGCCCAGCATCGGCCGCGTCATGACCCGCAGCGGCACGCCCTGCGCCACCTGGCGCGCGGCGTATTCCATCATCGCGTCGACCACCTGGGCATCGCTGGGCAGGCGCACCGACGGCCACAGCTGCAGCGACACTTCGGACAGCACCCGGGGCGTATGCCAGGCCGCGCGGCCCAGCATCACGCCGTCGAAATCGGCGGCCGCGCGCACCGACTGCCCGGCATCGGCCAGCCCGCCGTTCAACACGAAGACGCAGTCCGGGAAATCCTGTTTGAGCTGGCGCACCACGTCGTAGCGCAGCGGCGGAATCTCGCGGTTGTCCTTGGGCGACAGGCCCTTGAGCACGGCATTGCGCGCATGGGCGATGAAAACCCGGCAGCCGGTGTCGTAGATCTTGCCGACGAAATCGCGCACGAAGGCGTAGGACTCGTCATAGTCCAGCCCCAGGCGGTGCTTGACCGTCACCGGGATGTCGACCGCGTCCTGCATCGCCTTGATGCAGTCGGCGACCAGGTCGGGCTCGGCCATCAGGCAGGCGCCGAACGCGCCCTTCTGCACCCGTTCCGACGGACAACCGCAGTTCAGGTTGATTTCGTCATAGCCCCACTGCCGCCCCAGCCTGGCCGACTGCGCCAGCGCATCCGGCTCGCTGCCGCCCAGCTGCAACGCGACCGGATGCTCGGCCTCGTCGAAGTCCAGGTGGCGCGCGACGTTGCCGTACAGCAAGGCGCCGGTGGTGATCATTTCGGTATACAGACGCGCGCGCGGCGCCAGCAGCCGGTGGAAATAGCGGCAATGCCGGTCGGTCACATCGATCATCGGGGCGACGCACAGCCGCCAGTCGGGGGAGTCCAAGAATCACTCGTCAAAACAAGGGGATGCGGTATTTTACGGTGCTTGGCGGGATTCTGCCCGGCAAGCTGGCCAACGACGGCGCCACCGCCCCGGGCCATGTGGTCTAAAATTGCGCCGCCGCCGCGCGCAAGCACGCGCCCGCGTCCGTGGCACACGTCCGTCAACTCCCCTCTTCTCGTAGATCAATGGCCGTATTCACCCCCGTATCCGATGACGATGCACGCGCCCTGCTGGCGCATTTCGACCTGGGCGAGTTCGTCTCGCTGCGCGGGATTACGGCCGGTATCGAGAACACCAACTACTTCCTGTACACCAGCCGCGGCGAGTACGTGCTGACGCTGTTCGAAGTGCTGACGCACGCCCAGCTGCCGTTCTACATCGAACTGATGTACCACCTGGCCAGCCGCGGCATCCCCGTGCCGCAACCGCAAACGCTGCGCGACGGCACCCGCCTGACCACGCTGCACGGCAAGCCCTGCGCCATCGTCTCGCGCCTGCCCGGCGGCTACGAACCCGCCCCGGGGGCCGCCCATTGCGCGCTGGCCGGCGCCACCCTGGCCCGCGCCCACCTGGCGGCGCGGGACTTCCCGATCCAGCAGCCCAACCTGCGCGGCCTGTCCTGGTGGACCGAGACCGCGCCCAAGGTCCTGCCCTTCCTCGAAGCCGGCCAGGCGCAGCTGCTGCAATCCGAACTGGCCGCACAGCAGGCCGCGGCCGCCAGCCCCGCCTGGCAAACGCTGCCCGCCGGTCCGGCCCACTGCGACCTGTTCCGCGACAACGTGCTGTTCGCCGGCACCTTCGAGGATCCGCTCATGGGCGGCATCATCGACTTCTACTTCGCCGGCTGCGACACCTGGCTGTTCGACGTCGCGGTCAGCGTCAACGACTGGTGCATCGAACGCGACACCGGTGAATTCGTCCCCGAACTGGTCGACTCCTGGCTCGACGCCTATGCCCGCGTGCGCCCGTTCACCGACGCCGAGCGCCAGGCCTGGCCGCTGATGCTGCGCGCCGCCGCCCTGCGCTTCTGGCTGTCGCGCCTGTACGACTTTTTCCTGCCGCGCCCGGCCCAGACGCTCAAGCCGCACGACCCCCGCCATTTCGAAAGAGTGTTGCAAGCGCGCCACCGCCCGGGCCTGCCGGTATTGCCGTAATCGTTACGCCCCCCATAATTGGGGGTAGCACGTCCCTTATTGAGAGATCACTCCCCAAGAGAGCCATGCAAGCAGCATTCCTACCCGCGTCTTCCGGCTGGCAATGGGTCCGAGACGGCTTCCGTCTGTTCCGCAAGCAACCCCTGGCCATGTACACCTGGGCGCTGGTCAACAGTCTCCTGGTCATTTTCGCCTTCGCCGCACAGATCGTCGGCCCGATCCTGTTCATCGCGCTGATGCCGTCGATCACGTTGATGAGCCTGGCGGCCTGCAAGCATGTCGAGGCGGACCGGGTCATGCTGCCCTCCATGTGGGCCAAGCCACTCAAGCAGCCTGGGGTGTTCCGCAAACTGTTCCTGATGGGCCTGTTGTACGCGGCCGTCAGCCTGGCGGCCGGGCTCGCCACCTTCCTGCCGTTCTCGGCCGCGTTCAACGAAGGCATGCGCATCGCGTCCATCGAGAACAGCATGGAACCCATCCTGATGGCCTTGCGCGCGCCGCTCATCATTTTCACGATTCTCTATATCGTGATCGCGGCGCTGTTCTGGTATGCGCCGGTGCTGGTCGCCTGGCATGGCTTGCGGCTGACGCAGGCGCTGTTCTTTTCCGGCATCGCCTGCTGGCGCAACAAGTGGGCGTTCCTGGTCTACGCCGCCACCTGGGTCCTGATCGCCCTGTTCCTGGACCTGTGCTCCGGGCTGCTGGTCGCTCTCGGCCTGTCGCCGCAATTGGCCAGCACGCTGCAGATCCCGTTCACGATCGCCGCGGCAGGCGTGTTCTATTGCAGCTTCTATCCGTCGTATACCTCCGTGTTCGGCATCAACAGCCCCAGCCCGAACCTCGACAACGGCCACGGCGCCCAGGCATAACGCCACCCGGCAGGGCGCCAGCGCCCTGCACACCTTCACCACCCGCCGGTCGCGCGCCACGAACACCACGTCGATGGCATGGCGCATGCCAAAGGTATGCACCGCCCGGCAAGGTGCCAGCAACAGGCCCGAACGCGGTCCCGGCGGCCGGCGTCCCAGCAATCCGCGCATCCGGCCCGGCCAGCTCCGGACCCGCAGCAGCCGCAATCGCGCCCGCGGCAAAGGCAGGCGGGCGCTCACCAGCCCCCCTGCAGCAATCGCACGGCAATCGGAAACGCCAGCACGATGAAAGTGCATGGGAAGATGCAGCCGATCAACGGCAACAGCATCTTCACCGGCGCCTGCAACGCCAGCCGTTCGGCGCGCCACGCGCGTTCGCTGCGGCATAGCCTGCCCTGCTCCCGCAATACCGGCCCCAGGCTGATACCCAGGGCGTCCGCCTGGGCCAGGGCCGCGGTCCACTGACGCACCAGAGGACTGCCGCAACGATCCGCCAGGGCCTGCAGGGCGGCGGCCCTGGACAGGCCGGCCCGCATGTCCGCCAGCGCCTCGCCCAGAACGTCGCGCAACGGTCCGGGAGGGCCATTCGTGGCGGCCATTCGCAGGGCGCCATGCGTGCTCAGGCCAGCCTCGACGCACAAGGTCATCAGATCGAGGACGAACGGCAAGCCCTGTTCGATCCGCCGCCGACGTTTCCGTATCCGGCCTCGCAGCCATATTCCCGGCAAAGCGCCCGCCATCAGCGCGCCGACGACGCCCCACGCGACGTAGCCAGCGGCCCCTGAATCCGTCGGCGATGGCCCGGTCAACATGCCGCTGCCTCGCAACAACGACACGGCCAGGCCCGCGAGTGCGGTGCCCGCCATCGCGGCCAACAGACTCAGTATCACGATGCCCTCGCCGAGCATGGTCGCGGGCAACCCCGCCCTGGCGGCCGTCGCCGCAAGACGCATGCGCCAGGCTTGCGGATACAGCCCCATCGCCGTCCTCCCTCAGAAATCGATCCGGACGATGCGCCGGATCAGCAGGATGCCGGCGATTTCCAGCGTTGCCAGCAACGCCAGCACCATCCAGCCTTGCCTCGTATGCCACAGCAACGCCATGCCGTCCGGCTCCAGGCGGCTCAGCACCGCCAACAGCAACACCGGCAGCCCGCCAACGATCCAGGCCTGCATGCGGCCCTGCGAGGTCAGGGCCTGCACCTTCGCCTGCCACTGCAGCCGCGCCCGCACCGCCCGCGCGATGCCGTCGAGCGCCTCGGCCAGACCGCCGCCCGATTGCGCGGCGACACGCATCGCCACCACCACGAGCGTGGTCGAGTCGGCCGCCATCCGCGTGTTCAGATGCTCCAGCGCCTCGTCCCAGGGCACCCCCAGCCGCTGCTCGCGCAGCACCAGTTCAAATTCCTGCGCCAGCGGCGAATCGCCCTGCGCCACCACCTGCCGCAGCGCGGGCGTCAGGGCGATGCCCGCGCGCAGGGCTGACGCCAGCATCAGCAAGGCCATCGGCAGCTGGCGCTCGAAGCGCCGGATGCGCCGTCGCCGCCAGGCGTTCATCAGCACGCGTGGCGTCCGCAGGGCCAAGGCGACCGCCAGTACCGCGCCAGCGGCGCTGGATGTGGCGATAAAGGCCAACGCCGCCGCGAGGACCGACAGCGCCATCGGCCCCGCCCACAGCCATGCCGGATCGACAAACAGGAACAACTCTCCGAGGCGCCCCTCCGCCTCGTGCGTGTAATGCTCGCGGTAGCGCCGCAGCGCGGGCGCGAGCCAGCTTTGCGCGCCCCAGGCCAATGCCGTGACGCACACCGTGGCGGCAAGCGCGGCGAGCCAGATCACGCCGGCCTCGCCGCACAACCGGCGCCCGCGGCCACGTGATCAACGGCGAACCAGGACACATCCAGGCCCTGGCCCGCCTCCTGCCATGCCTGCGCGAAGCTGGGCACGACGCCGCACCCGGCGAATCCGCCATGGCGCTCATGCCGGAACAGCTCCTGCAGCTGGATGCGCCCGCTCTCCATGCCGGTGACTTCCGCGACGGACACCACCACGCGCCGCCCGTCGGACAATCGCGCCTGCTGCACGATGATGTCGATACTGGCCGCGATGTGCTCGCGCACGACGGCCAGCGGCAGGTCCAGCCCCGCCATCAGCACCATCGACTCCAGGCGCGCCAGCGCATCCCTGGCGGAGTTGGCATGCAACGTGGTCAATGAACCTTCGTGCCCGGTATTCATGGCCGTCAACATGTCGAAGGCCTCGGCGCCGCGGCATTCCCCCACCACGATCCGGTCCGGCCGCATGCGCAGCGCATTGCGCACCAATTCGCGGATATCGATCCGCCCGCGCCCCTCCTGGTTGGACGGCCTGGCCTCGAGCGACACCAGATGCTCGTGGCTCAACCGTAGTTCCGCCGCATCCTCGATGGTGACGATGCGCTCGCCTTCCGGGATTTCGTTGGACAGGACGTTCAGCAACGTGGTCTTGCCCGTCCCCGTGCCGCCCGAGATCACCAGGTTCTTGCGCAGGCGCACGCATCGGGTCAGGAACCGCGCCATGGCATCGCTGAGCACGCCCGTCGCCAATAGATCCGGCATCCCGGGCCGGCGCGTCGGAAATTTGCGGATGGTCAGGCTCGCGCCTTTCAACGCGATCGGGGGAATGATGGCGTGCACCCGGGAACCGTCGGGCAGCCGCGCGTCCACCATGGGCGAGCTTTCATCGATGCGGCGTCCCAGCGGGGTGACGATGCGCTCGATGACCCGGCGCACCGACTGTTCACCGGTGAAGGCGCCGGCATGGCGCCACAGCCGGCCGTCGCGCTCGACGTAGATTTCGTCATGCCGGTTGACCATGATCTCGCTGACGTCCGCCGCCGCCAGCAACGGTTCCAACGGCCCCAGCCCGACCGCTTCGTCCAGCACCTCGCGGCACAGGGCCTCCCGGTCGACGGCCAGCGGTAAGCCAGCATCGTCGGCCACGATCAGCGACAACAGGCGCGCGGCCTCGGCGCGCAGCATCGCGTCGCTCATGCCCGCCACGTCGCGCCGGCGCAGGTCCAGCGCGCCCAGCAGCGCGGCATGCAGCCGGCGACGCCATTGCAGGGAGGGCAACGACGAGACAGGCTGCGGGGTCGCCGCCACCTCCTGCACGGGAAACGACGGTGGCGCGGCCGGCAGCGCCGCGTTGCTCCCGCCGTCCCGCCGCGCGGGCGCCACCTTCAGGCGGCAGGGACCGATCAGGATCTCGTCATCCGGCCCCACCGGCACATGGCGCGCCACCCGCAAGCCGTTGACAAAGGTGCCGCCAAGCGCGCCGAGGTCCTCGAGCACGATCGCCGACGCCTCGCGCCGCAGCCGCGCATGCTGGCGGCCCACGCGCCAATTGGCGATACGCAGGTCGCAATGGACGCCGCGGCCGATCAACACCGGCATCGCAGCCACAATGGTCCGCACGGCGGCATCTTCAAGGGTCATCTGGATTTCAAGCATGGCGCTACTCCTGGTTGGCCGGCGCCGACGCCGACCTGTCGTTGTCCCATTGCGAACCCGCCCCGGCGCGGGTGCTCCAACCCGCGTCCATGAGTGGTGAGGTTCCCAACCGGGACGGTTGCGGAAAGGCGACATCGACCACGGCGCGCGCGCGCCGCACCCGATCCGCCATCGCGGACTCGTTACGCGACACGATCCGCGGGGTCACGAAGATGGCCAGCTCGGTCTCACGCAGCTGGTAGCGCCGCGACGAGAACAGCGCGCCGAGAATGGGGATGTCTTTCAAGCCGGGAATGCCGCTGGCATCGTCGGCGCGCTCGCGCGACAGGAAGCCGCCGATGACCAGCGTGTCACCGGAGCGCACGTTGAATTCGGTGGATGCCCGGCGCGTGCGCAGCGCCGGCCCGCCGGCCGCTGTCAGCGCCATGTCGACGGAACTGGCCTCGACCTCGATCAGCGAGCGGATGACGCCGTTGCGATCGATGCGCGGCGTGATCCGCAGCGATACGCCGTAGGGCTTGAACAGCGTCGTGGGATTGCCGCGCGAATCGGTCGAGACATAGGGCACTTCTCCGCCAGCCAGGAACGTCGCGCTGGCGCCGCTGCGGGCCAGCAATTGCGGCTGCGCCAGCATGACGGCCTCGCCGCTCTGGGCCAGCGCCGCAATGCGGGCGGACAACAGGGCATTGACGCCGAAATAGCCGGCGGCGGACGACAGCGCCCCCGGCGCATCGACCCCCTGTTCACCCGGCCGCGCGATGCGGCCAAGCGACCCGGCATCCCATGCCAGCGCCGCATTGAGGCCGCCCTGCGTCATGCCATCCCACCGCACCCCGATCTCGCGCAACCTCGACGAGGGGATTTCCACCACCTGCACATCCAGCAGCACCATGCTGTCCCAGCCCACCTGGCCCGTGAAATCGACGACCTCGGGATAACGTTGCGCCAGCGCGGCGATCCGGTCGCGGTCGTCATCGGACAGGTCATCGCCCTCGATCACGATGCGTCCGCCCACCGCCGAACTGCGCGCCCCGGGAATGCGCGCCAGCAAGGATTCGATTTCCGCCCGCAACCGCGGGGCGCCCGCCGGCGCCACTTCGACCGAGTAGGTCCTGACGCCGCCGTCGGCCCACACCTGCACCGACGACATGCCTTCGGCGCGCGCGAAGACCACGACCTCGCGGCCCTCGGTGGCGACGGCGCTGAGCACCTCGCCGTTGCCGATGGCCACCTGCGTCACGCCCGGCGCCGCCAACACGCGGCTCTCTCCGACCTGCATGTCGAGCGTCTGCCCCGCGGACCATGCGGGTAACGCGGCTGCCCCCAGGCACATTGCGGACCACGCCGCGATCATTCCGATGTTCATGGAAACTCCGATTCAGGATCCGTCGGGGGCAGACTCGATGCCTGCGCCTGATCACCCAGCCGGTCGCCGTACAGGATGACCACCCGCGGCGCGGGCCGGGACTGGCGATCGCCATTCAGCAACGACATCAATTCAGCGGGCGCCAGGGCAGCGCTATCCGAGACGTCTGCAGCATCACGCAACACGGCGGTCAACGCGCCTGCCCGCCTGGCCATGAGATAGCTGGTGATCTGATCCACCGATGCCGCCAATGTGATCGGAAGGAGCCCATCGGCCGCGGTCAGCACCCGCACGCCTCGCAACACGGGCACAACAGCTTCCTGGCCATGACGCGGCAGCGTCAGATAGACATCAATGGCATCTCCCACCCGCAACGCCGCGGCCAGGCTCCCAAGGTCGGCGGCCGGCACCACGAAGGCGCGCTGTCCCGCCTCGAGCCGCGACGCCAACGACGGCTTGGCCATGGGATCAGCGGCCGCGAGGCAGGCATTGAGCACCAGTTCGCCGCCAGGCAGCGCCGCCGCCAGTCGCATGCCCAACACACTGTCGACGGCCCCCGGCTCGAGACTGCTCGCCGGCGCCCATTGCGCGGGCATGTCGCGCACCGCCAAATGTCGGTCTTCCAGCACCGTACCGGCCGCCAGGTCGTGAGCGGCGACCAGACGGCTGACCAGCGGCACACGCCCCTCGGCTTCCAGGGTCTCGACACGCTGCCGCACATGCTCACGCACCGCCCATGCGGACAACAGGCCGGCCGCCAGAGCCAGCAGGAAGACGGCAATCTGCCGTGGGCCGGGGACGAGCCTGCGCGTCATGGCGTCCACCGCCGGATCCACAGGCCACTGCCGGCATCGAGCGGCGTCAACATCCATTGCAGGCGCTCGTCGCGCCGCCGCCATGATTGCCAGGCCACGGCCCGATCACTGTCGAGATCCCGCCAACCCGCGCGCAGCAATCCTTGCCGCAACAACGGCGCCAACCGCGACGGCGCAAGAAGATGCCACCAGATCGACTCGGCCACGGTCCCGCTTGCCTGCTCGACCGCGAAGTCCAGCATCAGCCGCGCATCGGCCGGCAACCAGGCGGACATGTCAGTAACAGCTTTGGCCGCTGGCGTGATCGACGACACGCTGCCGACGCTACGACCGCCCCCGGGGCTGGCCATGCGCGCCACCCACAAGGCATCGCCAACCCAACCGGACAGGATCGCCTGCCCCGGCAATATCAGGAGATCGCTGAACGCGGACTGCTGGCGCGACAGAACCCGGATCAGTTCCGGCACATCGACGGGCGCATCGAACATCAATGCCTGCATCGCGGCGCCATTCAGCCACATGCGATCCGCCAAGGGTTCGACCCGAGAGCCGGGAGGAAACCGCAAACCGGCCGGAGATACCGGGCTCGACGATGCGCGGGAGGCCTGCGTGGCGGCTCCAGCCAAGGCCGCCGGCCAGGCCAGCGCCACCCACACGGTCAATGCCGAAGCGGCCAGCACGCGCGATGCAGAGCCCCGCTGCGCCGCGCGCGGCTGTCCGTGGACTGAGGGGCTCTGCCGCAGCCCGCCGAAGAATGACCGCGCATTCATCGCGTCGCCCTCCCGTTTCGCGCCAATCCTTGCTCTGGCGCCACGTCGGCCCATGAAGACAACCAGTCCTGAGAAAGCGCCGGCCGACTCCAGGGTCTATCCGCAACCATCACCTGACCACTGATCTCGCGCGCCAGCGACAAGGAACGTTGCGCCGTTTGCGCCCAGGAAATCGCCGCCGCCCCGATACGGCGGCTCACATCCTCATCGCCATCCGCGTTACCGGCGCCGGCCGCGACGCGGGTGCGCCGCTCGATACGCAATGCCCCCCAAGGTCCGGCGCCCGCCACCTCGGCATGCGCCGTGACCGACACCTGACGGACATCGGCGCCCAGCCACTCCGCCAGCCGGGGCGCCAGGCGAGAGTCCTCCGCATCGACGGACGACCGAGCCAACACCAGCGCGCCAGATCGTGCGGGGATGCCCCCACCCGCAGCAGCGACCATCGCGGCCGAGCGGCTGGCCACGCCGGCCGCCTGCGCGATGAACAGCAACTGGCCCAGCCACGCCACAGCCATGCAGGACAAGATCAACAAGGGCAACAGCACCAACGCCTCGACAAGCGCCTGGCCGCGTTGCCATGCACGGAGGATGCTCATGGCGCCTCCCGGGCCCACAGGGCTTCCTCTGGCCTTACCGCGGCCAGCCGGGCCTGCCAGTACGGACGAAACAACGTCGGCAGTTCCTCGCGACCGTCGGCACGCGGCTCGGGCCGCGCGTAGTAGGTCTCGGCAGCACTGGTGACCACCAACGGCCCGCCCAGACCCGCTTCCCCGCCGCGAGGCCCGCGTACAGACGCGGCAGCGCCCGCAGCCACCGTATCGCCAAGCCCATCGTGCGCCACGCTGACCGCCAAGGCGAATCGCAGCGGATCGGCGCCATGCACGCTCGCCACGTCGTAGTAGCCGGGCAAGCCCAAGCCGGGCCAAGGCTGCACCTGCGCCATGGCGTAGGAATTGGCCAGAGGATTGCCCGTGCCGTCACGGACATCCCAGGCGGTGGACCGCCGCACCCACTGCCAGAAGTCCTGGGAAGTGAAATCACCAGGGGGATTCTCGACATATTCCAGGCCATCCGGGCCTGCGGATCCCGGCCCCGACACCACGCCCCAACCCATCGCATATTCCCGGTAGTAGCATCCCGCCCAACGGTTGAAGCGCTGGGAATGGAACGACTGCGTATCCAGCGCCCCCCAACGCCCGTCCGCGCCGAGCCAGGTCGCGCCACGGCGACGCAGTCGATGCCGCGCGAGCGGACACTGCGCATTGACGGTCGTGAGATTGGCGCGCGTCCCATCACGGTTGCCGAGAAAGCCGTAGCGCCCGGCGGCCCGCTCGACGGCCAGGCGCAGGGCGCTACCGGGCAACGCCGCACGGTGCAGGAGGAATTCCGGCCAACCATCGCTCAGCAGACGGATCGTCGGCGCGTTGGCCGCCGCGGCCGCTGAATCTGTCCGCCCCGACGCGCCGGTGGCCGGATAGTTTGCCCGCAGCACTGCCCGCATGAGACGCTCACGCGCGGCCGGCACCCCCGCCACCGCGGAATCCGCACCCGCCTCGAGCACCTCATGCACGATACGATCATGTTCCGCGTAGGCGCGCATCAACTCGACCTGTGCTCCGGGCTCGGTGCGCGCCGCGCCATAGGCCAGCGCGACGTCACGGCCAAACAGCGAGGACAGCAAGCGCGCGGGCGGATTGTTGCGTCGGCGCTGGCCGGCGAGTGTGCGCTCGAACGACAACGACGCCCCCAGCGTGACCAGATGCGCCATCGCGATCTGATGGGCGATCTGCGTGCGATTCGCATAAGCCAGGAAATTCAACTGACGGGCCTGCTCCAGCGCACCGCTGTAGGCCGCGGCATCCGCCGCGTGGATCAGCCGCGCCCGCGCCTCGACCGTGCGCCCCAGCGCGTACAGCATGGCCAGCGCCGCCGAGACCGTGGCCGCCAGCATCATGCCCAGCACCAGCGCCTGGCCGCGTTGGGTGATGCGCGGCCGGGCGCGCGTTACCGGGCCCGTCATTGATCGGCCGCCGCGTTGCCGGTAAAGGACTTGAGCGAACGCGCCTTGGTCTGGCCCGCTGCCTTCTGCACCGCCAGTCTCGCGGCGTTCGACTGGGCGCTGCCATCCTCGCCCGCCAGCTCGCGCGCCATGGCCGCCGTCTGCGACCGCACCACCTGGCCAAGGGCCTGGTAGACGGCGATCGCCGCAACCGCCACCAGCGCCACGACCACGATGTATTCCGTCATGCCTTGTCCGGCTTGACGCTTCAGATATCCCAACACTGCCGATCTCCGCTCGCGATGAAATGAGGGATCCAGTGTCAGCGCACGGGAAAAACGCCACAATTCGCAGATGCCGAGCTGGATGAATTCATCCCAAGGCCTTGACGATGCGCCTGGCAGCGGTCATCGCCGCGCCGCCCCCAGCGGGAGCGGCACGCTGGAAAATGTTGTAACCCCCTAATTTCTATCGGGTTTTCCCTATTGCCGACCCTCTGGGGCGGCAGTAGATTGGACTTGCCGGGCTGTCTGACACCCATCGCGTGCGAAGCCGGGCAGGAGCGCCCCAGACTCATCTCGAGCTGGGGCGCTCTTCCATTTGCGGGCCGCGGCGGGCCGGATGGATTTCGCCCCTGGCATTACAAAATCTATACACAGTCGCCCAATCCCCTAACAGGGCGCTGGCTAGCATGGCGTCTTTCCATACCCGGACTGACCGATGCCTGCTTTCGCCCCACCACCCAGGGCCGCGCGCCCCGTGCAGGGCGCCCACCGCAACCCCGCCATCGATGCCCTGCGCGGCATCTCGATCCTGTGTGTCGTGCTGCTGCACGTGCAGATCCACATTCCGCAGGAGCAAAGCCTGCTGGGCAAGGTGCTGCCCGCCGCCCTCTTCAATATCGTCTATCGCAGCGGCTACTACGGCGTCATCATCTTCTTCGTGATCTCGGGCTTTCTCATCACCCGCGCGGCCATCGAGCGCTGGGGCAGCCTAGAGGCCGTGCCCTGGGGCCAGTTCCTGCGCCGCCGTTTCGCCCGCATCTATCCCTGCCTGCTGTTGCTGCTGGCGATCCTGGCCACGCTGCACGCGATCGAGATGCCCGGCTTCGTCCTCGAGAACACCAGCCTGGCGCACGCCACCATCAGCGCGCTGACGCTGCATCTGAACTGGCTGGAAGCCCAGGTCGGTTATCTGCCGGCGGCCTGGAACGTGCTGTGGTCGCTGTCCATCGAGGAAGCCTTCTACCTGGCATTCCCCCTGATCTGCCTGTTGTCGCTGGCAGCCGGCCAGCGCGCGCTGCTCCTGGCCCTGCTGCTGTTCGTCGCGCTCGGGCCGTTCGCCCGCGTCGCTTTCACCCGCAACGAGATCTGGGCCGACCACGCCTACCTGGCCGGCATGGACGGCATCGCCATCGGTTGTCTGGCCGCGCTGTATGCCGCGCTGTATGCCGCGCGGCCCGCCTGCGGCCAGGCAGGCCGCAAGCTGCTGCTGGTCGGCGCCGCGCTGTTCGTGCTGGTGTTCTTCCTGCGCAAGGCCACCAGCATGCTGGGGCTGACCGCGCTGGGACTGAACGTGACGGTGCTGGAAATCGGCGTGGCCTGCCTGCTGATCGGCTGGAGCCGCCACCCTCGCCCGGCCCGCCCCAACCCGCTGCTCGCCGCGTTGCGATGGGCCGGCCACAACAGCTACGAGATCTACCTGACGCACATGTTCCCGGTCCTGCTGCTGGCCGCCGCGTCCTGCCGCAATTCCGGCGGCGTCGTCTCGACCTGGTGGCGCGCCGGCGCGCTGACCGCCGCCAGCGTGCTGGCGATCCTGCTGTCGGCCATGCTGGGCGGACTGGTGGCGCGTTATTACTCGACGCCCCTGCGCCGTTGGCTGATAGGAGCCGGGGCGCGATGAACGGCCTGGCCGCGCTAGCCAACCGCGCGCCGGCCGGCGCCGTTCAAGCTCTCGGCGTCCAGGCGCCGGAACACCAGCGCCGACAGCAGTGTGATGGCGCCCACGCACAGGAACGTCAGCATGAACGCGCGCCCCAGCATGGCATTGTCCGCGCCCGAGAACACGCCGACCAGCCCGCCGCCGATGGTCACCCCCAACCCGATGGCCAGCATCTGCACCATCGAGAACAAGCTATTGCCGCTGCCCGCATCGCGCGTGCTCAGGCCTTTGAGGGTGACGCTGTTCATGGCCGCGAACTGCATGGAATTGGCCGCGCCGAACAGCGCCAGCTGCGCGATCTGCAGCGGCAATGGCCAATCATGCGAGATCGCGGCGAATGACATGATGGCGGCGCCCACCAGCACGGTGTTGGCCAGCAGGAAGGTGTCGTAGCCGAAGCGCCGCACCAGCGGCGCGATCCAGGGTTTCGAGATGGTGCCCGCGATGGCGGCCGGCAGCATCATCAGGCCGGACTGCAACGGCGTATAGCCCAGCTGCAACTGCAACAGCAGCGGCAGCAGGAAAGGCACCGCGCTGCTGCCGACCCGGCACACCAGGTTGCCGACCAGCCCGACGCTGAAATTGGGCTCGCGGAACAGGCGCAGCTGAAACAGCGGGTTGTCGCGCCGCCGGGCATGCGCCACATACAGCAGCACGGTCAGCGCGCTCAACGCGAACAGCGCCGACGACCAGGCCATGCGGCCCTCGCTGGCGGGCAGGTCCAGCGCCAGGGAAAAGGACACCATGCACAACGACAGCAGCCCGCAACCGAGCACGTCGAACGGCGCCACATCGGCCAGCGCATCCTCGGGCAGGTAGCGGCGCACCGCAATCAATCCCAACAGGCCGATCGGCACGTTGATCATGAAGATCCAGTGCCAACTGGCCACCTGCACCAACAGTCCGCCCAGCGTCGGCCCGAAGATCGGCCCGACCTGCCCCGCGATCGAGACGAACGCCAGGGCCGAGATGTACTGGTCGCCCGGCACCCGCCGCAGCACCGCCAGGCGTCCGATCGGCAGCAGCATCGAGCCGCCCACGCCCTGCACCACGCGCGCGATCGTCAATTGCGTCAGGGTCTGCGCCAGCCCGCAGAACACGGAGCCGACCGCGAACACCAGGATCGCGGCTAGGTAGACGCGGCGCGTGCCATACCGGTCCGCCAGCCAGCCCGACGCGGGCGTCAGCATCGCCATCGTCAACGTATAGGCCACCACCACGGGCTTGAGGGCCAGCACGTCTTCGCCCAGGCTGCGCGCCATCGCGGGCAAGGCGGTATTGACGATGGTGGTGTCCAGCGTCTGCATGAAGAAACAGGCGGCAACGACCCAGAGCAGGGCTCGCTGAGAAGGTGGCGTAGGCATGCCGAAATCGTACTCCCGGCCAGCCCACGCGCCGCTGACAGGCCTGCCAGCACGCGGCCTCCGAAAACCGGAGAAACAATCGGTTATTCTCCGCTGCAAAAGCTACGAGGATGAATCGAACGTGAGCACCGCTCATTCCTTCCAGACCGGCAAAGTGGCGCTGGTCCTCTCCAACCGTCTTGGCGACTCGCTGTACCAGATGACGCTCGCCAACAATCTGCGCAAGGCCGGCCGCGACATCACCGTGTACGGCGTGCATGGCTACGCCCTGCGCGAATGGTTTCCCGATTTCGACATCCAGCCCCTGCCGGCGGACACGGCCAGCCTGGCGGGATACGACACCATCGTGCAGATGGATCCGGACAGCCCCTTCGACGGCCTCACCCGCGTCTGCCCACGTTTCCTGAGCACCAAGGAGTGGGGCCAGATCCACGCGGCGCCACGCAGGCACGCTTCGCCCAACGGCATCCTGGACGAATTCCGCCGTTTCTCGGTCGACGCCTTCGGCCTGACCGAATGGAGCAACGACAACGGCCTGCGGGCCCCTGCCCGCTTCAAAGCCCGCCGCCATGACAAGCGCGTGATCCTGCATCCGACCTCGAGCGAAGCCGAGCGCTGCTGGACGCCCGGCAAATACGTGATCGTCGCCCGCCGCCTGCGCGCCATGGGCTACGAGCCGGTCTTCGTGCTGGCGCCCGCTGAACGCGCCCACTGGCTGCCGCTGCTGGAACAGGCCCATGTCGGCCTGGTCGAGGCGCCATCCATCGATGGCGTCGCCGCCGAGGTCTACGAGTCCGGCTGGTTCATCGGCACCGACTCCGGCATCGGCCACCTGGCCTCCTGCTGCGGCCTGTCGACGGTCACCATCGTCGACCGCCCCCGCAACATGCCCCGCTGGCGCCCGGCCTGGGCCGACAACGTGGTGGTCCAGCCCTGGTGGCTGCCGCTGCGCTCGCTGCGCCGCAAATACTGGCGCGAAGCCACCACGGTCGCGGCGGTCATGCGCTGCTTCAGCCGCATGGTGCGGCGACGCGATCGCTGACCGGAATATCCCCGGACTGGAAACGACGCGGGCCGGCTACCGACCTATCGGCAACCGGCCCGTCCACAGGAAACGGCGGTGGCGGCCGGGGCCGCCCTCCCGACGCGCGTGATCGCGCGCAATATCAGGCCATCGCTTCCACGTTCCCGGCCGAGCGCGCATCCTCCATCGCTGCCTGGTACGCGCTGAGCGTCTCCGCCATTTTCTGGGACAGCATCAAGTGCCGGTCGGCGAACATGCGAGCCCGCTCGGCGATCCTGGCAGCCTGCTCGGGATGCGACCAGATCCAGGCCAGGTGATCGGCGAAACTCGCGACATCCTGCGCCGGCGCCAGCCAGCCGGTGTCGCCCGGCTGCACGATCTCGGGCAGCCCGCCGACCGCGCTGGCCACCACCGGGCAACGCGACGCGTAGGCTTCCGGCACAACGCGCGACCAAGCCTCGTTGATCGACGGCACCAGCACCGCATCGGCGGCGTGGATGATGTTCGAGATATCTTCCCGGTGCCCGGCAAAGGTCACGTAGTCGCCAATCCCCAGTTCCGCGACCAGGTCATGCAGCTTCTGGCCATAGGCGGCCGTCGCGCGCGTTGGCATGCCGACCACCAGCGCGTGCGCGGGCACGCCACGCTGGCGCAGCACCTGCACCACGCGCAACAGATCCTCCTGCCGCTTGTCGGGCCGCAGCATACCGATGGTGGCCACCACGAACGCGGCCGGATCCAGCCTCAGCTCCTGCCGCATGGCATGGCGTATCGCCTGCTTGTCCACGTCGGCGAAGAATCCGTGGTCGGCCCACTCGCCCACCACGCTGATACGCTTCTGCCCGGCAAAACCCGCCGTGACGATATCCTGGGCGCCGCCCTGGCTGGTGGTGATGACGCGATGGCAACCCAGGCGCCACTCCAGCCGCCGCCGCCACGACGTGCGCAGGGGCCTGGAGAAGTGCCAGGTCCGCACCAGCGAACACAGATCGCGGCAAAGCGCGCTGGCTTTCGCGTCAGGCGTGCCGTGCGCGTCAATGACCTGGATGCGCAGATCCTTCACGAGTTGCCGCAGCGTGAGCACGCCCGACCACGAGTAGGGGGAACTGAAATCCATGCCGATCGTGGCCAACCCCCAACTACGCGCCAGCTTCAGGGTGTCGCTCCCGGGCGGTGCGGCAATTGCCACGGAATGGCCTTGTTTCTGGAGCCATCGCGACTGATCCAGGACGCGAAACTCCAATCCGCCCAGATTGAGGCCAGAAAGCGTGTGCAGAATTTGCATGGGAATCAGGTACTGAGAAGCACAAACCGGCCCGCCAGGCAGGCGACAACGACATGCATGGGAAGCCGGATCCGAGTCATATCGGGAGCGGCGCGCAGCGGCAGGAGCGGCGAGGAAACAAAAATGGGCAGCATCGCAGGGGCGGCGGCTTAATAGATGGGTTCTAATTGTTTGCCGGACGAGGCTGTTGCATCGTCGAAACCGACTGAAACGCCATTTTTGTGAATTTTAGCTACGAGTCAGAAATATAGGCGTGCGGTACGACCAGAGTTGGAGAAATCTTTTAACCATTGTTAATTTCTTTACTATTTATGTAACTAAATAAGTCAAGCCAATGACGCCAGCCCACCCCCCATCGAAACGGCACTCGCGCCAGCGCCTCGAAGGCGCTTCAGAAGCCGCTTTCATGTCACGGACAAACAACGGGCGCGCCGACGCCTGACCGACCGACAGGACGCCGACGCGCGCGAACGACCGCCCACCGTCGGATGGTGCGAAATGAAGAAAGGGAAATGGGCGGCTCGGATGCGCGCGCCGGAAGCGCCGGATCAGATCATCCGGCGGAACAGCAAACCTGGCTCAGAAAATGCAGGCCTTGCGCGAACACTCGATCAAGAAGTATCCCACCATGACCGCCGGATAGAGCACGACCAGCGCGGTCACCAGCACCCACCAGCGTCGCTGCCGCCGGATGACGAGCACGACGCAGACGAGCCAGACCAGCACGGCGGTCCAATACGCCGGGAAATACGGTCCCAGCCCCACCGTCAGCCAGTCAACCCGCATCAGCAACAGCACAACTGCCGCGAGAATCACGAAGATGAGGATCGTCAGGCGATTGCCGGGCTTGATGGAGGGGGAGCCGGTCATGGATGTCGTTTTCCGGGAAACAGGGATCCGCAGTAAGGGAGATGGGCCTCCCCAGCCCCGATCGCGATCGGCGCTTGAGGAGCACATTCTGCATCATTGCCGATGGAAGCGGAATGAACGACGCCCGCCACGCAAACGACACGCAAAACAAAGCGGGCCTCGGATTGCTCCGAGACCCGCGAGAGTTTCTTTGGCAGCCCCCCCGAGAGTCGAGCTCGGCATTTCGAGATTCTTGTAGATAACAGTGGTGGCCAATCGCTCCTGAGGGTCTAAATGGAAGCCAGATGCAGAATGGCTAAAGGGCTGCCTTTCAATCATGAAAAAATGGGGGAAAGCAACGAACATCTGCTCATACTGAAATTTATAAGTGAAGACATCTTTTCGGTGTATATATTGCTGCTTTGTGGGCAAGTCGGGAACGAAGTCTGTGATTCCTATGAACCCGCCATTTTTTAGGCATCGATCTGCCTCTGTTACCACACGACTTAGCAAGTCTCTATCCACAAGATAGAGGCAGAATCCAAAGAGTATGAAGCCACGGGAGTTGTCATCGAATTCCAGATTGCCAGCGGTCCCTACGCGGAGTGTCAGATCTGGATATAGCTTGGAACCCCGAGAGATCGCTTCTACTGACGGGTCGATACCAATTCAGACACACGCAGTGGCCATGCGTAGAGCTTCTAATTTTCTACCGTTGGAACTTCCAATTTCAAGAACTGAAGTTCCAGCTGTAATATATTTTGCGTACAGAGCATTCGGCACACTTAACTCTGCCCCCCTCTTCCATGGGAGCATATGCGTCTTCGTTACGGATGAAATACCCCCCCTCTTGGCCGTCTGTAAATACCGATTTCTGTATAGATCTCATTTCTGGCACTCCCATTTATTCGTTAATTTCGTCAATTCCAACTGTGTTGGCCCTCTTTGGATGCGTCTCTGTCAATGGCGTGGACTCGCCCCCGCGGAATAAGAAAATCCGGCCCGAGAACGGATCCCCAGCCAACGCCATCTGCACCTAAGCCGCCAGGGTATCGAAGCCACACCACATGTCGGTCACCCCTGCTGCGGCCCACACGCGCGTGTTAATCGACGGCCCCATCAACGCGTCAGCCATCGCAGCGCCGCCTCCAGCGCCTGCCGATCGGGGGAACCTTCGATCTTCAGCTCCCCGTGTTTCAGCTGGAGAGCCAGCGTGCCTGAAGGCCTCGTCATGATGGCCACCCCAGCCGCGGGGACTTTCGACACCTCCACGGCCGGCCGGATCGGAGCAAGTGGCGAGGCGGTAACAGAGGCCACTTCCGACTCCACCACGCGCACCGCCAATAGCGTCGGGCCGACCTCACCCTGCACCCGCAGTGTTCCTTCACGGTGCTGCTTGATCCAGGCGAATACCTGATTGGCGTTCACGCCCGCTTAGCGGGCCACCTGCGCTCCGATATCCCGGATTGCCCCGCCCAATCGACCAGACCGAGCTTGAATACGCCAGAATGCAGGCGACTGCGCCGCAATGCGCCGGGCTTTTGATCGGCTGTGCCCAAAAAATTCTATTTGTGGGCTCAAATTTAAGATGCCCAACACAATCGCGATCTTCGCCCTTCGGACCTCCAGCGTCTACACGGTCAGGGCCGGACGATTGGACGATTACCTTTAGGGTGCGGCGATGCCCCCTTAACTATCCAATCCAGGGCATTCATCGGTTGCGGTAACGTCTCGGCTGGGATGCGGTGTTTATAAAATTTTCGGGAGGCGTGATGATGGGCGAAAAAAGTGCAGGACACCATCAACTTCCCGCATTAGCTGCATGTTTGCGGCCAAAGCCACTTTGATAGATGACTCATTACCGGCTTTTACTTCTGCTCTTAGGGATAAGGTCTCGGATACTTGATCTGCTACAAGTCGCACCATTTTTTTTGCAATTCCACGTCCGCGAGCGGAAGGCGCCACAGTCCAAGACAGTTCTGCGTTTCCGCTTAACTCTTCATCAACTCTCACAGTCCCGACCGGCACACCGTTAATTTCAGCAATTAGCAACTGGCGAACAGGATTGGCCAAGGTGGCAGTAAGCCATGCGATGTGGGACTCGAGCAATATTTGATCAGAATTGCGGCTACTAAAACGAGTGGCAGGGTCGTTTCGCCACTCATAAAGCATCGTTGCATCTCCAATTGTTGCGTTACGTACAGTTAGCATGGCAGCCACCTCCAGCGGAAACACTTAATAATGCCGATTTATATGATAAGGATGCTTTAAAAAATTGTCTACACGATATGGGATAGGCCTTACGCATGAACTTCTCCCTTGCAGTGCAAATTTCATTTTTTAGGAGAGCAGTATTTCAAACCAATGATGATGGTTTGTTCCTGTACGAGTCCATGGCGAACGAGCTGGCGTTGACGCCTGGCGCATTCAACTTCCCCTATGGCCCATACAAGGATATGCCCCCCCGGCCCGGTCGGGAAATGGCCGCAGCGCTTAGGCAATGCCTGGGCCCTGGTCGACGACTACCGCACCACGCCGCTTTGGTGGTGGAAACGGGCATGCCGTATTCGGTTGGCAGCGAGCATCCAGGGGCGGATGGTCCGGTCAGCTACCCGGGGTAGGGGCCGCTTCTTCCCGTGCGCGGCGCAGTTGGTCTTGCTGCCGCCTGCCCAGCGGGCTGCGCGCCAGCTTTTGGGCCAGCTCGCGGCCATGTGGATGGAAGTAGCGCAGGAGCATGCGGGTATCGACATTGCCGTTTACCTTGGCCTGCTCATGAATTTCAAACACCGTGGCAATCTGTGACGTGCCCTCGTGGCGTAGATCATGGAAGCGCAGATCACGGAAGTACGCGGCACTGGGGCGGCGACCGTAGTGCCAGCACATACCTTCGTAGCGCTGGCGAGCACGACGACGAGCGCGAATGAAGGCCCGCGTAACAGAGCCTGGCTGCATCGTGAATATCCGGCCACGCATAGGCTTTCCCGTGACCCAACGGCGTAGCGCTTCACGGGCAAGCGGCGTCAACGGGACATCCCGCGCGCGGCCGTTCTTGGTATGTGGCAAATGCACCACGCCATGCATTAGGTCCAGGTTCTCCCGCTGAATGCCTACGACCTCGGATCGGCGCCTGCCGGTTTCCTTGGCGACGGTGAGGACGGTGGGAAGCTCGGCCGACCTGGTCGCCCGGATGATCCATTCAAGCTCACCCCGTGGGCATTCGTCGCCGGATATGCCCCGCAGGGTAATCGGTCGAACAATCTGCGGTCGCGTGCGTCATCGACCGCCGGCCGGCGGACGAGCTGGACCGGGTTGGCCAACTGCTCAAACCCCAATCTTTCCGAATGACCGTGAAAACATGGGAGAGGAACGCAATACGGCGTGCAACCGTGGCCGGCGCTCGGTCTTTGAGCCATTCGTCACGCAGCTCCTTCAGGTCCGAGCTGCGTATCCAGTCGACGGGGCGAATGGCCAGCCTGGTCGCACGCTAGATGCGCGCAATCGACTGTTCGGCCGCCCGCCCCTTTTTTGTCGCAGACACCTCGACCAGGTAGCGGTCCAGTGCCTCGGCAAGGATCGGTGCAGGTTTACGGCGGGGCTGGCGGCGGGTCCCGCGTTTCATGGCTCGGAGGGAGGAGCGTTAAGACCGGGCAGTATCCCCTATTTACGGCCTTGCCGCAGACCCGCCCCGAGGCGACGGGCAGGTAGGCCGCCCTATTGCCCGATTCCGCATCCTGGCCGTTCTCGCACGCTCCAGCAGTATCAAATGACGCGCCGATCCGTCTCAAACGACGCGCCGCGCTACACGATTGCGATCGTCGCTTGAGAAGCATTCTGCATCATTGCCGCTGGGAGCGGAATGAACGACACGCGCCACGCAAACGACGCGCAAAACAAAGCGGGCCTCGGATTGCTCCGAGACCCGCTTGAGTTTCTTTGGTAGGCCCCCCGAGAGTCGAACTCGGCACCAACGGATTATGAGTCCGCTGCTCTAACCAGGCATGAGCTAGAGGCCCAGGAAACTTACTGCCCTTCCAGGAAGCTCTTCAGCTTGTCGGCCCGGCTCGGGTGACGCAGCTTGCGCAGCGCTTTAGCCTCTATTTGGCGGATGCGCTCACGCGTGACGTCGAATTGCTTGCCCACTTCTTCCAGCGTCTGGTCGGTGCTCATTTCGATACCGAAACGCATGCGCAGAACCTTGGCTTCCCGCGGGGTCAGGGAGTCTAGCACTTCCTTGACCACGTCGCGCATGGAACCATGCAGCGCGGCGTCCGAAGGCGCCAGGGTCGAGGTGTCCTCGATGAAATCGCCCAGGTGCGAGTCGTCGTCGTCACCGATCGGCGTTTCCATGGAGATCGGCTCCTTGGCGATCTTCAGGATCTTGCGGATCTTGTCCTCGGGCATGTCCATCTTCTGCGCCAGGGTCGCGGGATCCGGCTCGGCGCCGGTTTCCTGCAGGATCTGGCGGCTGATCCGGTTCATCTTGTTGATCGTTTCGATCATGTGAACCGGGATACGGATGGTGCGCGCCTGGTCGGCGATGGAGCGGGTGATGGCCTGACGGATCCACCACGTCGCGTAGGTCGAGAACTTGTAGCCGCGACGGTACTCGAACTTGTCCACGGCCTTCATCAGGCCGATGTTGCCTTCCTGGATCAGGTCCAGGAACTGCAGGCCGCGGTTCGTGTACTTCTTGGCGATCGAGATCACCAGGCGCAGGTTGGCCTCGGTCATTTCGCGCTTGGCCTTGCGAGCCTTGGCTTCGCCGGTGGCCATGCGCTTGTTGACGTCCTTCAGGTCCTTGAGCGGCAGCACCACGCGGGTCTGCAGGTCGATCAGCTTCTGCTGCAGTTCCTGCACGGCGGGGATCTGGCGCTCCAGCGTTTCGGCGTACGGATGGCCGGCGGCCACTTCGTCGACGACCCACTGCAGGTTGGTTTCGTTGCCCGGGAACACCTTGATGAAATGCGTGCGCGGCATGCCGGCACGGTCCACACACGTGTGCAGGACGGCGCGCTCGAGCTGGCGCACTTCTTCCACCTGGTTGCGCAGCGTGTCGGCCAGCTTCTCGACCATCTTGGCGGTGAAGCGGATGCCCATCAGTTCGTTCTGGATCGACTCCTGCGCGCGCACGTAGACGTCCGACTTGTAGCCGTCCTTCTCGTACGACAGGCGCATCTTGTCGAACTGCTTGCCGACCTCGTCGAACTTTGCCAGCGCCTTGATGCGCAGGTCTTCCAGCTGCTTGCTGGACATGCCGCCGGCGGGGCCGTCGTCGCTTTCGTCTTCGTCGGCGGTGACGCCGGCGCCGGCGTATTCCTCGCCGTCTTCCGGATCGACCAGGCCGTCGACCACTTCGTCGATCTGCGCCTGGCCTTCACGCACGCGCAGGACGTGGGCGAGGATTTCGTTGATGGTGGTCGGGCAGGCCGAGATGGCCATGACCATGTGCTTCAGGCCATCTTCGATGCGCTTGGCGATCTCGATTTCGCCTTCGCGCGTCAGCAGCTCCACCGAGCCCATTTCGCGCATGTACATACGCACGGGGTCGGTGGTGCGGCCGAAGTCGGAGTCCACGGTGGTCAGCGCGGCTTCGGCTTCGTCTTCGACGTCGTCGTCGTTGGACGCGACCGGCGCGTTTTCGCTCATCAGCAGCGTTTCGGCGTCGGGGGCCTGGTCGTAGACCGCGATGCCCATGTCGCTGAAGGTGCTGATGATGCCGTCGATGGCTTCGGCGTCGACCAGGTCATCAGGCAGATGGTCGTTGATTTCGCCGTAGGTCAGATAGCCGCGGTCCTTGCCCAGCTTGATCAGCTGCTTGAGGCGGTTGCGGCGGGCTTCGTATTCTTCGGCCGAGACGGGACCGCGGGCGATCAGATCCTTGGGATCAGCCTTGCCGCGCTTGCCGCCGCGCTTGGGCGGCTTCAGGTCCGGCAGGACTTCGCCTTCGCCGTCCATGGTGTCGTCGAAACCGTCGGAATCATTGTTGGCGTTCTTGGCCGGGCGACCGGGGCGGCGGCCGCTGGGGACCGGACGCGCGCTGCCGACCAGGTCGGCGAGCTTGTCCTCGGCCTTCTTGGCACGAGCCTTGGTCACCTTCTCGGGCTTGTCTGCCGCCGCCGTCTTGGCAGCCGCCTTCTTGGCGGCCGTCTTCGCGGCAGGCTTGGCGACCTTCACCGCCGTCTTGGCGGGCGCTTTTTCCGCTGCCATGCTGACCACGCGCTTGGCCTTCGTGGCCAGGGCGTCGGTCGCATCAATTGCAGAGGAGGATTTGCCGGTGGATTTGGTCATAGTCGCTTCCGTGGTCGTCGCAACCCGTTCGGGCATGTTGCACCGCATGACGCCGCTGCCAGGCAAAGGCCTTTCGCGGCATCCCTACGGGTAAATCAGGTGAATCGGCGGAAGCCCCGCGGCTGCGTTGTTCGCAGCACCGGCTCTTGCGAGCCCGCCTGGCGTCGTTGCGGTCCGTGACCGGCTGGGCGCCTGGCGTGCATGGCTTCATCCCGCGATGGACTTCGGGCGTCGAGGGGGGGCTGTCTGCCTATAAATAGGCGTTGCTTGCCTGTCGGGCCTTGCCCTTGGCAGCTGGATAGACACAGCACCCAAACCTCAAACGCGGCGCGAAGATAACCGTCGCCGGACTGCGTGATTCACCGCTCAGCTATAGTAATTAACTATGTAACAAGTTTGACGCACACGTCCGCTTTTTTTTCGTGCTGGCGCCTGGGGCTTACCCGCCCCGGACCGACCCGCTCAACCGGTATCGGTCCTGTCCGCCAGCCCGGCGCATCTTCAGCCGACCTGCCCATCAAACCCTAAAACAATTAGATTCCGGCGGCGAAAATAGATTCCGCCCGCCGTTCTTTTTCCTGCAGCTTCTGTAATCGGCTTCTGTAATCGTTTTCCCGCGGCACTGAGAGTCCTGCCCCCTCTCTCGTCACCACCTCGTCGCCATACGGCGTTCGTGGCAATGTCGCGGCGGGAAAACCCTTGATTTTACCGCATTTAGCGTATGCCGGCACCTTTGAGCACCAACATCCGGCTGGACAGCTCCAAGTAGCGCTTGCGCGCCTCCTCGGTGGCCAGGCCCGCCGCCGCCAGCTTGGACATTTCCGCCTTCGCCGAATCGAATTCGATGCGGCGCAGCGCGTCATCCCACTCGGTCTGCGGATCGGGCAGATCCTCTTGCGACAGGATGTCGACCCGCAATCCCTTGAGCACCGTGGCGAGGTCCGAGTCCGGCTCGGCTGCCTCCAGCAAGGCGCCCACATGGCGCGCGCCGCTGGCCTGCGCCAGCATGATCAGGTCCCTCACCAATCCTAGATGGGGGCCGTGGTCGATGACTTCAAGCTGCTGGTCGCCCATGGAGTCGACCAGTTCCGGATGGGCCAGCAACAGGCTCAGCAGGCGTTTGGCCAGCGACGGCATGGTGCGGCGTCCTTCGAAGCCGCCAACGTCATCGCGCTTGCCCTTCCAGTTGCCCTTGCCGCCTTTCCAGTCGCCCTTGCCCTTCCAGTCGCTCTTGCCCTTCCAATCGCCCTTGCCTTTCCAGTCCTGCTTGCCGGCGCCGCCATTCCAGCCACCGCCTGATTCGCCGCCCTGCGACGAAAACTGGCCATAGTCGGCATACTCGCCATCGTCGGCGGGAATGTCGTGGAAATCGTGGCCGGCGAAGTCGTAGCCGCCATCGTGCGGGGCGCCGTCGTGCGGCGCCGCCGTACCGGAGGCGGCCACGATGCCCGCCTCACCGGCGTTCGGCTTGGCGGGCGCGCCGAACGGCTTGGCGGGCTGCTGCGCCAGCACCTGCGCCATTTCCTCGGGCGTCAGCTGCACCAGCTTGGCCATCTCGCGTTCGATCTGCACGCGCAGCGCGCATTCCGGAATCGACGCCAGCAGCGGCTTGGCCTCGTGCAGGCAACTGGCGCGGCCCTCGGCCTCTTCCATGTTGTGGCGCGAGGCCAGCTCGTCCAGCAGAAAGCGCGACAGCGCCACCGCCTCGCCCAGGCAGGCGCGGAAGGCCTCCGCGCCCAGTTCGCGCACATACGAATCCGGATCGTGCTCGGTCGGCAGGAACAGGAAGCGGATGGCGATGTCGTCGCGCAGCACCGGCAGGCACGCCTGCAGCGCGCGCCACGCGGCGCGGCGGCCGGCGCCGTCGCCGTCGAAACTGAAGATGACCTTGTCGCTGGTGCGCAGCAGCTTCTTGACGTGATCCGGCGTGGTCGCGGTGCCAAGCGTGGCGACGGCATTGGCGATGCCCTGCTGCGCCAGCCCGACCACGTCCATATAGCCTTCGACCACGATGACCTGGCCTTCCTGGCGGATCGCCTGGCGCGCTTCCCACAGGCCGTACAGCTCCTGGCCCTTGGAGAACAGCGGGGTTTCCGGCGAATTCAGGTACTTGGGCTCGCCCTTGCCGATGATGCGGCCGCCAAAGCCGATCAGGCTGCCGCGCGCATTGCGGATCGGGAACATGACCCGTTCGCGGAAGCGGTCGTAGCGGCGGCCGTCCTCGGACTCGATGACGAGACCTGATTCCACCAGCGTGGGATCTTCGTAATTGGGAAAAACCTGCGACAGCCCGTGCCGGTCCGTGCCGGACCAGCCCAGACCGAAATGCGCGGCAATCTCGCCGGTCAGGCCACGCTGCTTCAGATAGCGGATCGCCGCGGGCGATGCGCGCAACTGCTTCAGGTAATGGGCCTGGGCGGCGTCCAGCACTTGCGTGTGGCGGGACTCCTCGGCCTTGCGGCGCGCGGTTTCCTGCTGCTGGCGGGGGCTGCGGTTTTCTTCGGGGACCGTCATTCCCGCCGAAGCCGCGAGCGTGCGCACGGCTTCGGGGAAACTGGCGCCCGTGTGCTCCATCAGGAAGGTGATGGCACTGCCATGCGCTCCGCAACCGAAGCAGTGATAGAACTGCTTGGTGGGGCTGACAGTGAACGACGGACTTTTTTCGTTATGAAAGGGGCACAGGCCAAGCAAGTTGGCCCCACCCTTTCGCAACTGCACGTACCGCCCGACGACATCGACAACGTCGACCCGGGCGAGTAGTTCCTGGATGAATGATTCTGGAATCAATAGATTCTGGAATCAGAAATCAATACAGGCGCGGGGGCAGTTGCTGGCTACGGATGCGCTTGTAGTGGCGCTTCACGGCGGCGGCGTGCTTGCGCTTGCGCTCGGCCGTGGGCTTCTCATAGAACTCGCGCGAGCGCAGTTCGGTGAGCAAACCGGTCTTTTCGATGGTGCGCTTGAAGCGGCGCAGAGCGGCTTCAAACGGTTCGTTTTCCTTCAGTCGAACGATAGGCATAAAGTGATTGGCCTGCTTGTAGGGTAACAAAAGTTGATGACAAACCTGGCTTGCTTACCAGCAACGCCACGGGGTTCCCGGCGGCAAACCGCCTGTCAGCCCAGGCCGCAGACCATGCATACGCGAATATAGTAATCGGGCATGCCCATCCGGGCCAAGAGATCCGCGCACCTGGACGACCCAGGCCACCGACCTCTCATTTTCCGCTTCCAGGCGCGAGCGCCAAGAGCCTTGCAGCGCTAAATTCGCTGGCTGTTTCCGTTACCCAAAGACTACCCAGAGAGTAACAAGCCAAGTTCGGTTTAGCGATAACCAGCGATTCTAGCATGGTCATGGCTATTTTGACTACCGGGAGAACAGTCCGGCGCAATGCCCCGGCGCTTGCCGCCCCTGTCGCGCGCGGGCGGCAGGGATCGCCGGACTATCCGTCCCCGAAAGGCCTCAGGCCTTCGAGCCCTTGCGGATCCAGGCTTCCAGCTGGTGCGGACGCAGGCTGTCGTAGTCTTCGAAGGGCTGGTGGATCCAGGGGTTGGTCGGCAGCTTGTCGACGTAATAGTCGGGCTGCGCCAGGGAATGCCCTTTCCACCACAGCACGGCGCTGCGCAATTCGGTGATGTCGGCGAACTGGCTCTTGAGGTGGTCGTACACCTTCATGAAGGTCTTGCCGGTATCCACCATGTCGTCCACCAGCAACACCCGCCCGGACAGCGTGCCGCGCGTGATGGTGATGAACTGCGCGATATCCATATCGCCCTGCTTGGTGCCCGCGGCTTCGCGGTAGCTGCTGGTCGCCAGAATGCCCAACGGCACATCAAAAATACGGGACATGACGTCGCCGACGCGCATGCCGCCGCGCGCCAGGCACAAAATCTTGTCGAACTCCCAACCGGACTGGTGCACCTGCAAGGCCAGGCGCTCGATCAAGCGGTTGTAATCGTCCCACGTCACCCACAGATGGCTATCGTCACTGGTTGGCGCGCTCATAGGCAAGGATCTCCTGCGTGAAAATACGAAAAGGCCGCCGCCGGTATGAGACCGGCGGCGGCCTTGCGAATAATAACCCGATGTCAGCCCTTCAGGGGATGACGCAGCACAATGGTTTCGTTGCGGTCGGGACCGGTGGACACCAGGTCGATCGGCACGCCGCAGACTTCGGCCACGCGCTCCAGGTAGCGACGGGCGGCCTCGGGCAGCTTGTCGTACTCGGTGATGCCGACGGTGGATTCGCTCCAGCCCGGCAGCTCTTCCAGCACCGGCTGGGCTTGCGCCACGGCGTGGGCGCCGTAGGGCAGCACGTCGCGGAATTCACCATTGACGCGGTAGCCGACGCCCAGCTGGATGGTTTCCAGGCCGTCGAGCACGTCCAGCTTGGTGATGCACAGGCCGGTGATGCCGTTCAGGCGGACCGAGCGCTTGAGCGCGGCGCCATCGAACCAGCCGCAGCGGCGCGGACGGCCGGTGACCGAGCCGAATTCCTTGCCGATGGTGGCCAGGCGGGTGCCGATCTCGTCGACCAGTTCCGTGGGGAACGGGCCCGAGCCGACGCGCGTCGTGTAGGCCTTGGTGATGCCCAGGACGTAGTCCAGCGACTGGGGACCGACGCCCGCGCCCGCCGAAGCGGCGCCGGCGACGCAGTTGCTGCTGGTGACGAACGGATAGGTGCCGTGATCGACGTCCAGCAGCGCGCCCTGCGCGCCTTCGAACAGCAGGCGCTTGCCTTCCTGCTGCATGGTGTACAGCATGCTGGAGACGTCCGCGACCATCGGGGCGATCGCCGGCGCCAGCGCCATGGCCTGGTCGCGCACTTCGTTGGCCGACACGGCTTCGGCGCCGAGGTACTTGGTCAGCACGAAGTTGTGATAATCCAGCACTTCGGCGAGCTTTTCGTCGAACAGCGCGGGGTTGAACAGGTCCTGCACGCGCAGCGCGCGGCGGGCGACCTTGTCTTCGTAGGCCGGGCCGATGCCGCGACCGGTCGTGCCGATCTTGCCATCGCCCTTGCGCGCTTCACGGGCCTTGTCGACGGCCACGTGGTACGGCAGGATCAGCGGGCAGATCTCGGAGATGCGCAGACGCGAACGCACGTCCAGGCCGGCAGCCTCGAGCTCTTCGATTTCCTTGAGCAGGGCCTCGGGCGACAGCACCACGCCGTTGCCGATGAAGCAGGTGACGCCGGGATGCATGATGCCCGACGGGATCAGGCGAAGAATCGTCTTCTTGCCATTGATCCACAGCGTGTGGCCGGCGTTGTGGCCGCCCTGGAAGCGGACCACGCCCTGGACGGATTCCGCCAGCCAATCGACGATCTTGCCCTTGCCCTCGTCACCCCACTGGGTGCCGATTACGACTACGTTCTTGCTCATGTTACGAATCAATATCGAGTTTCTCGGGAAATCCGGAAATCTCCCCGCGGCCCTCTCGTTGCCGAGAGGGAGTTAGTCACAGCGTTCTGACCGTCCAGGCGCCATCCTGCAGCGCCAGCTCGCGATCGCAAACGAATTCGTCCTGATCCTGCTCGTGACCGGGCAATACCTGAACGACGATTTCCCCTGACCGGCGCAGGCGGCGGACCGCCTCGACCAGGGCGGGGGCTTGCCCCCAGGGCGCGCGAACCGCACGCGCCCGTTCCGCCGGCGGCAAACCCGCCGCCAGCTTGCGTAAATCCAGACTGAAGCCGGTGGCCGGACGCGCGCGCCCGAATGCCAGGCTGACGTCGTCGTAGCGGCCGCCGCGCACCAGCGCGTCGCGCCAGCCCTCGGCGTACAGCGCGAACTTGATGCCGGAGTGGTAGCCGTAGCCGTCCACGTCCGCCAGGTCGACGCCAAAGTCGACGTTCGGCTGACCGTCCAGCAACACCTGCAGCGCATCCAGCGCGGCGACGACGCCGGGCAACAGCGGCAGGTCGTGGCGGGCCCGCTTCAGCACTTCGGGGCCGCCATAAAGCTTGGGCAGCAGCTGCAACGCCTTGAGCGTTTCAGCGCGCATGCCGGGCGTGCGCTCGGCCAGTTCCGTCAGGCCCGGCACGTCTTTCTCGCGCATCAGGCGGATGACGTCCTGCGAGACCGCGGCCGCGGCCGGATCGGCTTCGACGATGCCGCGCAGCACGCCGGGATGGCACAGCACCAGGCGCGGATTGCGCACACCGGCGATGGCCACCGTTTCCAGCACCAGCTGGATGATCTCGAGGTCGGCCTCGAAACCGGCATGGCCGTAGATTTCGGCGCCGATCTGCAGCAGCTCGCGGCTGGACAGCAGATCCGCCGGGCGGGCATGCAGCACGTTGCCGCAGTAGCACAGGCGGGTCACGCCGGCGCGGTTCAACAAGTGCGCGTCGATGCGCGTGACCTGGGGAGTCATGTCGGCGCGAACGCCCAGCGTGCGGCCCGACAGCTGGTCGACCAGCTTGCAGGTGCGCAGATCCAGATCGCTACCGGTGCCGGACAGCAATGAATCGATGTACTCGACCAGGGGCGGCGCGACCAACTCGAAGCCGTAAGTACGGTACAGATCGAGAAGTTCGCGGCGCACTTCCTCGATGCGCCGGGCCTCTGCCGGAAGTACGTCGGCAAGGCTCTCGGGCAGCAACCAGTTACCCATGAATGTTTACCTGAATAACGCCTAGAGATGCGTGGGCGTCGCCCAAACGAAAAAGCGGCTGAGGGGGCGTAAGCCCGCTCAGCCGCTGCGGAATGTTTTCTAGCTTACGGGGTATTGTACATGGTTCAGCCAGCAGCGCCAGCCCGTGGCGCAACACGTCCCCCATTGCCCCGCCGCACGGGCCGCCGGCGCAACCGGCCAGAAAAAAGCCCCCAGGAAAAACCTGGGGGCTTCGCATGCCGTCCGCGGCGCCGCCTTTTACTTGGCGGGCACGGTCACCGGGGCCAGGGCCTGGCCGGCGGGGTCCTTCATGAACTGGAAGAAACTGGAGCTGGGGTCGACCACCAGCACGTCGCCCGGCTTCGAGAACGAAGCGCGGTAGGCTTCCAGGCTCTTGTAGTACGTGTAGAACTGCGGGTTCTTGCCGTAGGCCTGCGAGTAGATCGCGGCGGCCGCGGCATCGCCCTCGCCCATGATCGTCTGGGCCTTGGCGTAGGCCTGGGCCACGATCACTTCGCGCTGGCGATCGGCTTCGGCGCGGATCTTCTCGCCCTCGGCGGCGCCGATCGAGCGCAGCTCGTTGGCGACGCGGGTACGCTCGGCTTCCATGCGGCGGTACACCGATTCCGAGATCTCGGGCGCGAACTCGATGCGGCGCAGGCGCACATCGACGATCTGCACGCCCAACGGCTCGGCGCGCTTGGCGACGTTGGTCAGGATTTCGGCCATGATCTTGTCGCGTTCGGTCGAGACCACGTCGCGCACCGTGCGCACGTTGACCGAGGCGTTGAGCGCGTCGCGGATCTGCGCCTGCAGGCGTTCCTGCGCGGCGCGTTCGTTGCCGCCGAAGGTCACGTAGTACAGGCGGGGATCCGCGATGCGCCACTTGACGTACGAGTCGATCAGCAGGTTCTTCTTTTCGGAAGTCTGGATGCGCTCGGCTTCGTTGGTTTCGATGGTCAGGATGCGCTTGTCCAGCGTCACCACGTTCTGGAACGGCGGCGGCGCCTTGAAGTACAGGCCGGGCTCGTTGATGACCTTGCGCACTTCACCCAGCGAGAACACCAGGGCGTAGTCGCGCTCGCGCACCACGAACACGCAGGAAGAAAGGGCGGCCAGCACGATGAGCAGGCCGACCAGGATAGGCATAAGACGTTGCATGATCAGGAATCCTCCGGGTTAGCGCGACTGACGATCGCGGGGCAGCGCATTGCTATTGCTGCTGCCGGAGGGTTGCGGGGCCGGCGCCGCGCCGCCACGCAGTGGCGCTTGCAGCGGCGGGCTGACCAATGCGGGCGATCCGGGGTTGCCTACCGCGGACTTGCTGGCATCCTGGGCGGCCAGATGCATGATCTTGTCCAAGGGCAGGTACAACATGTTGTTGTTGCTCTTGGTGTCGACCATGACCTTGCTGGCACGCGTGAAGATGTCCTGCATGCTCTCCAGGTACATGCGCTGGCGCATGACCTGCGGCGACTTCTCGTATTCGCCCAGGATGCTGGTGAAGCGCGCGGTATTACCCTGCGCATCGCCCGTCACCTTGGCGCGGTAGCCTTCGGCCTGCTCCAGCATGCGCGAGGCCTGGCCGCTGGCCAGCGGCACAACCTGGTTGGCGTAGGCCTGGCCTTCGTTGATCTGGCGTTCGCGATCCTGGCCGGCCTTGACGGCATCGTCGAACGCGGCCTGGACCTGTTCGGGCGGCTGCACGTTCTGGATGGCGACGGTGCTGACCTGGACGCCGGTCTGGTAGCGATCGAGGATCTGCTGCATCAGCGCCTGGACCTGCGTGGCGACCGTGGTACGGCCCTCGTACAGCACGAAGTCCATGGACTGCTTGCCGACCACTTCGCGCATGGCGGTTTCAGACGCCTGGCGCACGGAGTCGTCCGGATCGCGGGTCATGAACAGGTAATCGGGCGCGCCATCGGCGCGCAGGCGGTATTGCACGACGAACTGCATGTCGACGATGTTCTCGTCCGTCGTGAGCATCAGCGCCTCGGGCAGCACCTTGTTGCGGGCGCCGCCACGGAAACCGACCTCGAACGTGCGCAGTTGCGACACGTTGACCATTTCGTGGCTCTGGATGGGATACGGCAGGCGCCACTGGAAGCCGGCTTGTGAAGTGCTCTTGTATTTGCCGAACTGCGTGACGACCGCGACCTGGCCTTCCTGGACAATATAGAAGCCGCTGGCCGCCCAGATGCCGACCGCGACCAGGGCGATCACTCCCAGTCCGATGCGGGCACCGCGCGGCGACGGCGGCGTCATGCCGCCGCGATTGCCACCGGGGCGGTTGTTGCCGCCCCCGCCCTTGCGGCCGAATAACGATCCGATGCGATTATTGAAATCGCGCCAGACCTCGTCGAGGTCGGGCGGACCGTCTCCGTTGCCTTGGGGCCGCTTGGGCGGCGGCTCGGAGCCATTATTGTTTCCACGACCCCAGCCGGGGTCATTCAGATTGAAGAGTTTGATAATTCGAGGCATTGTTTCCCACAATCTGTCCGGTCTCCGCAATTGCCCCGCGCAACGCGTCCAAACCGGCGCGCTCGGTGGCGCTTACAAATACTCGCGCAATCGTACCATGGGCGTCGCGCTCCGCCCGGGGTTCCAGGCCAGCACGGTCGATCTTGTTGTATACCAGAATGGTGGGAATCGCGGCAGCCCCGATTTCCGCCAGCACCTTGTTGACCTCGAAGATCTGTTCGTCGCGCTGCGGGCTGGCGGCATCGACCACGTGCAGCAGCAGGTCGGCGTGCACGGTTTCCTCGAGCGTGGCGCGGAACGCCGCGATCAGGTCGTGAGGCAGGTCGCGGATGAAGCCCACGGTATCCGACACCACCACATTGCCCGCCCCTTCGATCCAGATGCGGCGGGTGGTCGTATCGAGCGTGGCGAACAACTGGTCCGCCGCGTAGGTATCGGCGCGGGTCAAGGCGTTGAACAGCGTCGACTTGCCGGCGTTGGTGTACCCCACCAGCGACACCGACAGCGCGCCGCCACGGGCCCGCGCGCGGCGCTGCGTGACGCGCTGGCGCTCGACCCGGTCCAGGCGCTCGCGCAGCGTCTTGACCTTGGCGCCGATCATGCGGCGGTCCATTTCGAGTTGCGATTCGCCGGGACCGCGCATGCCGATACCGCCGCGCTGACGCTCCAGGTGGCTCCACATGCGCGTCAGCCGCGTGGCCAGATGCTGCAGCTGCGCCAGCTCGACCTGCAGCTTGCCCTCGTGGCTCTTGGCGCGCAGCGCGAAGATGTCCAGGATCAACGCCACGCGATCCACCACGCGCAGGTTGAAGACCCGTTCCAGGTTGCGCTGCTGGGCCGGCGACAGCGGCTGGTCGAACAGGACGATGTCGGCCAGCAGCGCCTGGGCCATGCCCACGCCTTCGTCGGCCTTGCCGGAACCGATGAAGAACTTGGCGTCGGGACGGTCGCGGCGGGCCGTGAGCGTGCCGACGATTTCCGCGCCGGCGCCCTTGGCCAGCATGGCGAATTCCTCGGCATGGGCCGTGAAGTCGGGATCACCCAGATCCACGCTGATGATCAGTGCGCGCATACATGCACCATTTTGGAGCCAAAGCGAAAATGCCCGCCGACGTCGACCGTCCGGCGGGCAATAAAAGGTACTGCGGGAGCGAGATTACTCAGCAGGGACTTCCACCTGGAAATTCACGGCGCGAGCGGGAACCACGGTGGAAATGGCGTGCTTGTAGACCATTTGCGTGACCGTGTTACGCAGCAGCACCACGTATTGGTCGAAAGATTCGATTTGCCCTTGAAGCTTGATACCGTTCACCAGGTAGATCGACACCGGCACATGATCCTTGCGCAGCGTGTTCAGGAACGGATCTTGCAGAGTTTGCCCTTTATTGCTCATTGGCCAGGCTCCATTTGTTTGTTATTGAGTGATGACGCGCTTTTTACAGGTGGGGCACGCCGAAACATGTACTCTACAGGGTTTTCCCGGCCCGTGCTACTTGTGTCGGATGCAAAAGTTGACACCAGAGTTTTCCGCCGGAAAGGCCCTTCAGCCGGGGGTCAGACGAGCTCGGCGAGCGCTTTCAGAAGCAATTCGCACTGCGCATCCGTGCCCACTGTAATACGCAGAAACTGGTCTATGCGCGGCAGGCGGAAATGGCGCACGATGATGCTGCGTTCGCGCAGGCCGGCGGCCAGCGCGGCGGCATCGCGCGACGGGTGGCGGGCGAACACGAAATTGGCGCTGGACGGCAGCACATCGAAGCCCAGGGCCTCCAGGCCGGCCGTCATCCGACCGCGGGTCTGGATCACCGCCTGGCGGGTCTGCTCGAAATATTCCACGTCCTCGAGCGCCGCGACCGCGCCGGCCGAGGCGAGGCGATCCACCGGGTAGGAATTGAAGCTGTTCTTGACGCGCTCCAGGCCGTCGATCAGCGCCGGGCTGCCGACCGCGAAGCCGACCCGCAGGCCCGCCAGCGAACGCGATTTGGACAGCGTCTGGATGACCAGCAGGTTGTCGTAGCGCGTGGTCAGCGGGATGGCCGACTCAGCGCCGAAATCGACATAGGCCTCGTCCACCACCACCACGCAATCCGGATTGCCCGCCAGCACGCGCTCGATCTCGGCCAGCGTCAGCGCGCGGCCAGTGGGCGCGTTGGGGTTGGGGAAGATGATGGCGCCGGCCTGGCCATGGCGGCCCGGCAGGTAGTCGTCGACGTCGATGCGGAAATCATCGGTCAGCGGCAGGGTCTCGTAATCGATGCCGTACAGGCCGCAATAGACGGGATAGAAGCTGTAGGTGATGTCCGGAAAGCGCAGCGGGCGCTCGTGCTTGAGCAGCGCCAGGAAGGCGTGCGCCAGCACTTCATCCGAGCCGTTGCCGACGAAGACGCTGGCCGGCGCCACGCCGACGGCCGTCGCCACCGCCTGGCGCAGGCGGTCGGACGACGGATCGGGATAGAGCTTGAGCGTGTCATCGCACGCCGCGCGGATCGCCTCGAGCACCCTGGGCGACGGCCCGTAGGGATGCTCGTTGGTGTTCAGCTTGACCAGGTTCTGAAGCTTGGGCTGCTCGCCCGGCACATACGGACTGAGCGTCCCGACCACGGGACTCCAGAAACGGCTCATGGATCAGCTTTCCTGCGCGTAGGGGTTGTGCGAAGACTTGAATTCGATCCGCAGCGGCGTGCCGGCCAGATCGAAGGCGTTGCGGAAACGGGTTTCCAGGTAGCGGCGGTACGAATCGGGCACCGAATCGAGCGCGTTGCCGTGGATGACCACCAGCGGGGGATTCTGCCCGCCCTGGTGCGCATAGCGCATCTTGGGACGGAAAATGCCCTTGCGGGGCGGCGGCTGCTGCTCGACGGCGGCCTGCAGCTCGCGCGTCAGCTTGGGCGTGGAGAGCTTGGCGAACGCGGCGGCGTGAGCGGCATTGACCGACTTGAGCAGCGGCTTGATGCCCTGGCCGCGCAAGGCCGAAATGGTGTGCACGCGGGCGAACGACAGGAAGCGCAGCTTGCGCATGAATTCGCGCTCGATGCGTTCCTTTTCCTCGCCGTCCAGGCCATCCCACTTGTTGACGGCCACGACCACGGCGCGCCCGGTTTCCAGCACGAAGCCGGCGATGTGGGCGTCCTGCTCGGAGATTTCGGTCTGCGCGTCCAGCATCAGCAGCACGACGTTGCTGGCCTCGATGGCCTGCAGCGTCTTGATGACGGAGAACTTCTCGACCGCCTCGAACACCTTGCCGCGCTTGCGCAGGCCGGCGGTGTCGATCAGCGTGTAGCGGCGGCCATCGCGCTCGAAGTCGATCTCGATGGCGTCGCGGGTGGTGCCGGGCATGTCGAACGCGATCACGCGCTCTTCGCCCATCAGCGTGTTGATCAGCGTGGACTTGCCGACGTTGGGACGGCCCACGATGGCCAGCTTGATGCGATGGTCGTGCTCGCCCTCTTCGGCCGGCTCTTCGTCCTCGGCGGGCGGCTCGGCCAGGTCCTGGAGCGCGAGTTCGATCAGGTCGACGATGCCGTCGCCGTGCGCCGCCGAGATGGGATAGGGTTGCCCCAGGCCCAGCTCGTGGAATTCGGCGATGGCGGCGCCCGCCCCCATGCCTTCGGCCTTGTTCACCGCCAGCAGCACGCGCTGCTGCCCCGACTTGCGCAGCAGCGTGGCGATTTCGTGGTCATGGGCGTTGAGCCCGGCGCGCGCGTCCACCAGGAACACGACGACATCGGCCTCGGCGATGGCCTGGCGGGTCTGGCGCGCCATTTCCAGCAGGATGCCATCCTTGGCGACCGGCTCGAAACCGCCCGTGTCGATGGCGATGAAGGGGATATCGCCCACCCTGCCCTCGCCGTAATGGCGATCGCGGGTCAGGCCGGAAAAATCGGCCACCAGCGCGGCGCGCGATCGCGTCAGGCGATTGAATAGGGTCGATTTCCCCACGTTGGGGCGGCCGACCAGGGCAACGACAGGCTTGAAAGACACGGTGTAAGGCTTTGTTCTTGAGGGTTTAGTTGGTGCCGATCAGGACGAGATTGCCATTGCCCGTCTGGACCAGCACACCTTGGGAAGTCGTCTGCGGCGGCGAAACGATGGCACCGCCGCCCACCGACAGGCGCGCCATCAGGCTGCCGTCGCTGCGCGACAGGAAATGCACATAGCCATCCAGGTCGCCGACCGCGAGCGCGCCGCCCAGCAGGGCCGGCACGGTGAGCTGGCGGTTCTTCAGCGCAGCCTGCTTCCAGACGTTGCCGCCGTTGTCCAGCGCGAAGGCGTTGACCACGCTGTTCTGGTCGGCCGAGTAGGCAAAGCGCTGGTCCAGGGTCATGCCGCTGACGCTGGAGAAGTCCTTGGCCCAGATCGGACGGCCGCCGGCCGTGACGTCAAAGCACACGATACGCCCTTGGTAGGCCACCGCGCAAAGCAGGTTACCGGCGATGCGGGGCGCGCCGACCACGTCGGTCAGGCGTTCCAGGTCGCTGGCGCCGCGCGGGGTGGCGACGGTGCCTTCCCATTGCACGTTGCCGCTGTCGGAGGCGATGGCCATCATCTTGCCGCCAGGCAGGCCGGTGATGACGAGACCTTCGGCCAGCACCATCTGCGCGGCGCTGCGCAGGGCCAGCGCCGGGCCGGGGCGCTGCACGCTCCAGAGACGCTCGCCGTTGTTGGCGTCGAAGGCCTGGATGCGGTAGTCGCCGCTGCGGACCACGACGATGCCATAGCCCACCACCGGCGGGATGTTGACGTCGCTGGTGGCGCGCACCTTCCATTTGACCTTGCCGCTGTCATCGAAGGCGACCACGTCGCCATCGGGCGAGGCCACGGCCGTGGTGGTGCCGTCGCTGCCCGCGCCCGCGGTCAGCTTGACGCCGGCCTGCGACTTCCAGATGGGGCGGCCGCTTTGCAGGTCGAACTTGCCGACCGAGCCATCGGGCGTGGCGGCGTAGATGGCGTTTTCCAGCACCGTGGGCGCAAAGCCCAGGCCGGAACCGCTGCCGATCGAGGTCGACCAGACCTGGCGCACCGACATGCCGGCCTTGTACTCGGTCAGGGGAGCGGGGTCGTAACGGCCGTCGTCATGGGAAAACAGGCCGCAACCGCCGAGGGCGAGCACGCCCGTCAGGCAAACCGCGCCACGCCACGTCCGGCCAAAGGCAAATTTACGCATTACAGTCACGCTCCGCTCAGGGCATCCAGTTTCAGTTGCACAACCTGGGTCAGCGGATTCGCCGTGCCCAGGCCATCAATGGCGCTTTGCCATGCCGCACGCGCGTCCTCGCGCTTGCCTTGCGCCGCGAGGATATCGCCACGGCGGTCGGCGAACAAGGCGGCGAACGCGGCCGGGGCGTTGTTCAGCTGCCCCAGCGCGGCATCGTATTGCTTCTGGTCGAGCAAGAGGCCCGCCAGGCGCAGCCGGGCGACGGCCTGCATGGACGGGTTCTTGGTCTGGCCGGCCAGCCATTCAAGCTGCTGGCGGGCGCCGTCGACGTCCTTCTGGGCCTGCAGCGCCTGGGCCGCCACCAGCGCGCCACGGGTGGCGTAGCCGGTCGAGCCGTACTGGTCGCGCAGGGTCGCCGCGGCGGCCTTGATGCGCACCGACGAATCGGCGCCGCCCAGGCGGGCCGCGTCTTCGAGCGCCTCGAAATAACCCATGGCCTGGTTCGCCTTGTGCGACTGGTAGGCCTTCGAGCCCCACCAGCCGCCCCAGGCCACCGCCACGGCGGCCACCAGCGACAGCACCAGCGTGCCGTAGCGGGCCCACCACGCCTTGATTGCGTCGAGTTTTTCCTGTTCTTCCAGATCGTATGCCATGCCCTAACCCTTGAGATTCTTCAATACGTCGGCCAAGCCCGCCAACGGGACTTGCTGCTGCGCGGCATCGCCTTGGGCGTCGGCGCGCAGGAATTTGATGCTGGCGGTCTGCGAAGCCACTTCATCGGCGCCAAGGATAACCGCAACGCGGGCGCCGCTGGCGTCCGCGCGCTTGAATTGGGACTTGAAGCTGGCGGCGCCGGCGTGCACCACCACCGACAGGCCGGCATCGCGCAGGTCTTCGCCGACCCGGGCGGCCAGGCGTTGCGCGTCCTCGCCCTGGTGCACGACGTAGACGTCGCACTCGGCCGGGGCGTCGACCTGCACGCTCTGTTCCCACAGGTCCAGCAGGCGCTCCATGCCGATGGCGAAACCGACGGCCGGCGCGGCCTTGCCGCCCAGCAGTTCGATCAAGCCGTCGTAGCGGCCGCCGCCGCACACCGTGCCCTGGGAACCCAGGCGGTCGGTGACCCATTCGAAGACGGTCAGGTTGTAGTAGTCGAGCCCGCGCACCAGGCGCGGGTTGAGCCGGTATTCGATGCCGGCGTCGGTCAGGCGCTGGCACACGCCGTCGAAGTGGGCGCGCGACTCCTCGCCCAGGAAGTCGAACAGGCGCGGCGCGCTGTCGGCCATTTCCTGCATGGCGGGGTTCTTGGTGTCGAGCACGCGCAGCGGGTTGGTGTACAGGCGGCGCTTGCCGTCCTCGTCGAGGATGTCGACGTGCTTTTCCAGGTGCGCGATCAGGGCGGCGCGGTGCGCGGCGCGCTCGGCCGGCTGGCCCAGCGAGTTCAGTTCGAGACGCACGTCGGTCAGGCCCAGCAGCTTCCACAGGCGGGCCAGCATGACGATCAGCTCGGCATCCACGTCGGGACCGGCGAAGCCCAGGGCCTCGACGTCGATCTGGTGGAACTGGCGGTAACGGCCGCGCTGCGGGCGCTCGTGGCGGAACACCGGACCGATCGAGTAGACGCGCTGCGGGCGGTCGTACAGCAGATTGTGCTCGATCGAGGCGCGCACGATGCCGGCGGTCATCTCGGGCCGCATGGTCAGCGATTCGCCGTTGAGCGCATCGGTGAACGTGTACATCTCTTTTTCGACGATGTCGGTCACTTCGCCGATGCCGCGCGTGAACAGGCGCGTATGCTCAAGCACGGGCGTACGCACATTGCGATAGCCATAGCCGCGCAGCCAGCCGCGCACGATTTCCTCGAATTGCTCCCAGCGGGCGCTGGGCCCTGGCAGCAGGTCATTCATGCCGCGGATGGCGGCGACTTTCTGGAAAGCTTGAGTCATCTTGATCATGCCGCCCCGCGCGCTGGCAAGCGCGCCTCGCGGCCACACCCTTTCTTTAATGAGAGGCGAGCGCGCCATAGCGGCGCGCCACGTAGTCTTCAACGATGGCCTGGAATTCTTCGGCGATATGGTCGCCCTTCAGGGTGACCGTGCGCTCACCGTCGACGAACACCGGCGCGGCCGGCACCTCGCCGGTGCCCGGCAGGCTGATGCCGATATCCGCGTGGCGGCTTTCGCCAGGCCCGTTGACCACACAGCCCATGACCGCGACGTTCATGCTTTCGACGCCGGGGTACTGGGCGCGCCACACCGGCATCTGCCGGCGCAGGTAGGACTGGATGCTATCGGCCAGTTCCTGGAAGAACGTGCTGCTGGTGCGGCCGCAACCGGGGCAGGCCACCACCATGGGCGTGAACGCGCGCAGGCCCATGGTCTGCAGGATTTCCTGCGCCACCACGGCTTCGCGGCCGCGGTCGCCGCCGGGTTCCGGCGTCAGCGAAATGCGGATGGTGTCGCCGATGCCCTGCTGCAGCAGCACGGCCAGCGCGGCGGTCGAGGCGACGATGCCCTTGCTGCCCATGCCGGCCTCGGTCAGGCCCAGATGCAGCGGATAGTCGCAACGCGCCGACAGGTCGCGGTAGACCGTGATCAGGTCCTGCACGTGGCTGACCTTGCACGACAGGATGATGGCGTCGCGGCGCAGGCCGAGTTCCTCGGCGCGCTGGGCGTTGGTGATGGCGGACACCACCAGCGCGTCGCGCATCACCGCCTGCGCTTCCCAGGGCTGGGCGCGGCGGCTGTTCTCGTCCATCTTGCGCGCCATCAGCTCGTGATCCAGGCTGCCCCAGTTCACGCCGATGCGCACCGGCTTGTCGTAGCGACAAGCCACCTCGATCATCTGGGCGAAGTTGTCGTCACGACGCTTGCCGCCGCCCATGTTGCCGGGGTTGATGCGGTACTTGGACAGCGCCTGGGCGCAGTCCGGGAATTGCGTCAGCAGCTTGTGGCCGTTGTAGTGGAAGTCGCCCACCAGCGGCACATCCACGCCCATGCGGTCGAGCTGCTCGCGGATCGCCATGACTTCCTTGGCGGCCTCGGGCGTATTGACGGTGATGCGCACCATCTCGGAACCGGCCAGCGCCAGTTCCTTGACCTGGATCGCCGTGGCGATGGCGTCGGCGGTGTCGGTGTTGGTCATGGACTGGACCACCACCGGCGCGTCGCCGCCGATCATGACCGTGCGGTCGCCCCACTTCACCGCCACCGAACGCGTGACGCGGCGGGAAGCCGCGCCCACTGAGGGCGGCGGCGCATCCTGGCAAGGCAGAGAGGAATCTTGCATCGGCTAAACCGGTATTTACTTGGACAGCTTGGGGAGCCAGTCGAACGCCAGCCATTGCTGCGGCAGCCAGCCCTGCCAGAAGGCGTAGGCGACGCCGGCGGCCAGCACCAGCACGATGGCGATCAGCCAGCCCCAGGAGGTCGAGGACGCGCGATCGTCATCCGCGCTCGACTGGGGAATGGAGTGCGCGGAATGCAGCGCGCCCGGGCTCAGCTTGACCGGGCCGGTGACGCGGGCCTTGGGATCGAGCGAATCGACGATGGCCTGGGAATCGGCGCCCAGCATGCGGGCGTAATTGCGGATCAGACCGCGCAGCGAGACGCCGGTGGGCAGCTCGCCCCACTGTTCGTTCTCGAGGGCCTCGATCTGCTTGGCCGAAAACTTGATGCGGCTGGACACTTCCTCGAGCGACCAGCCCTTGGACTGGCGCAGCGTGCGCAGCGCCGAGCCCACCTTGCCCGAACCCCCTGCGCCCGCGGGCGTTTCTGAAACTGCAGAAGCGATATCCTGCGTCATGCATGCACCTGTCTAATTGGTATGGTCTGGCGCTGCGCGGCGTTCCGTTCGGTAATCCGGGTACGGTCGCGCACTTCTCCGGCCAGTTGACCACAAGCGGCATCGATATCGTCCCCCCGGGTCTTGCGGACCGTCGTGATGATGCCGGCGTCCATCAGACGCTGGGCGAACACCTTGACGCGGGCCGTGGGCGAACGCTTCAGACCGGACGCGGGGAAGGGATTGAACGGGATCAGATTGAGCTTGCAGCGGATCTGGCGTGCGATGTTTATCAGTTCCTTGGCGTGCTGGTCGGTATCGTTGATGCCGTCCAGCATGCAGTATTCAAACGTGATGAAGTCGCGCGGCGCGAAAGCCAGGTAGCGTTCGCACGCGGCCAGCAACTCCTTCAACGGGTACTTCTTGTTCAGCGGCACCAGCTCGTCGCGCAGCGCGTCATTGGGCGCGTGCAGCGACACGGCCAGTGCCACCGGACAGTCCTGCGACAGACGGTCCATCATGGGCACCACGCCCGAGGTCGACACCGTGACGCGGCGCCGCGACAGGCCGTAGGCGTTGTCGTCGAGCATCAGACGCAGGGCCGGCAGGACCTGGTCGTAGTTGAGCAGGGGCTCGCCCATGCCCATCATGACCACGTTGCTGATGACGCGGGTGTCTTCGGTGGCGCGGGCGCTTTCCAGGCGCGCGGTGCCGATGTCGGCCTCCAGCACGCGCTTGGCCCACCACAGCTGGCCGATGATCTCGCTGGTCTTGAGGTTGCGGTTGAACCCCTGGTGCCCGGTCGAGCAGAAACGGCAGTTCACCACGCAGCCGGCCTGGCTGGAGATGCACAACGTGCCGCGGTCGTCTTCGGGGATGAAGACGGTTTCGATGGCGTTGCCCTGCCCCACGTCGAACAGCCACTTGCGGGTGCCGTCCGACGAGCGTTGCTCGGTGTTGACGGCCAGCGCCTCGATGACGCAACGCGACGCCAGCTGGCCGCGGAAATCGCGGGCCAGGTCGGTCATGGCGTCGAACGAATCGGCGCCGCGCTGGTGCATCCAGCGCTGCAGCTGACGGGCGCGAAACGGCTTGCCGCCCCACTGCCCGACGAGTTCGGACAGGGCGGAGCCATCCAGCCCCAGCAGATTGATTCGTTCGACGGATTCCATGACCTGGTATTGCTATGACGCTAAAACGATTTCCGGAAAATCAACGGCTGTGGATGTTGATTTCGGGGAAGAAGAAAGCCACTTCGACAGCGGCCGTTTCCGGCGCGTCCGAGCCGTGCACGGCGTTGGCGTCGATGCTGTCGGCGAAGTCGGCGCGGATCGTGCCCGGGGCGGCCTTCTTGGGGTCGGTGGCGCCCATCAGGTCGCGGTTCTTCAGGATGGCGTCCTCGCCTTCCAGCACTTGCACGAACACGGGACCGGAGATCATGAAGTCAACCAGGTCCTTGAAGAAGGGGCGTTCCTTGTGCACGGCGTAGAAACGCTCGGCGTCGGCGCGCGACAGCTGGGCCAGGCGGGCGGCGATGACCTTCAGGCCGGCTTGTTCGAAACGGCCGACGATCTGGCCGATGACGTTCTTGGCGACGGCGTCGGGCTTGATGATCGAGAGGGTACGTTGGATGGACATGAAAAACTCCGAAAACGGATTGCTGACTGGTTTCTATGATTGCCTGGCGTGGCCTGCGCTCGTTGGTGTCACCCTTCAAGCGGCATCGCGCCATGGGCGCGCAAGCGGCTCGGAACAGCTGCGTTGACAGCGCGTTCCGGGCCGTCCCGGCCGCCTGTGCCAAGGCGGGGATTCGACACTGCCTACCCTTCGGAGTGATCCCGGGGTTGCCCCCGGGGCCGTCCCGCCTCGAGTGCTTCGCTCGGTTCATTGTGCTGAAATTCGCAGCGTTTTTTCAATGAACTTTTGGCGAAACCTCAATGAATTCAGGGACTTCTAAAAGGTTTACAGTAACCCGGTATTCTAACACGCCGATACGACCGCATTACATCTTAAAATGAGCGGTTTGCTTGCCCGTTTTCATCGACCGGGCGCCCTGTCTGCCGGAACCCTGTAATGACTCAAGCCGCTCCCCCGAACGCCGCGCCCGCCGCGACCGACTCCCCGGAACTCTCCAAGAGCTTCGAACCCGCCGAACTCGAATCCCGCTGGTACGCCGAGTGGGACAAGCGCGGCTACTTCGCCGCGGGGTCGCACGTAAAAACGGGGACGGAATCGCAACCCTACGTCATCCAGTTCCCGCCGCCCAACGTGACGGGCACGCTGCACATGGGCCACGCGTTCAACCAGACCATCATGGATGGCCTGATCCGCTACCACCGCATGCTGGGCGACGACACCGTCTTCATTCCGGGGACGGACCACGCCGGCATCGCCACGCAGATCGTGGTTGAAAGACAGCTCGACGCCCAGAAGGTTTCGCGCCACGACCTCGGCCGCGAGAAATTCCTCGAGAAAGTGTGGGAATGGAAGGAAAAGTCGGGCAGCGCCATCACCGGCCAGGTGCGCCGGCTGGGCGCCTCGGCCGACTGGCCGCGCGAATACTTCACCATGGACGAACGCATGTCGCGCGGCGTGGTTGAGACCTTCGTGCGCCTGCATAAACAGGGCCTGATCTACCGCGGCAAGCGCCTGGTCAACTGGGACCCCAAGCTGCTGACGGCGGTGTCCGACCTGGAAGTCCTGTCGGAAGAGACCGACGGCCACATGTGGCACATCCTCTACCCCTTCGTCGACGGTCCGCAGACCATCGTCGACAAGGACGGCCAGACGGTCACCCTGCGCGGCATGACCATCGCCACCACCCGCCCCGAGACCATGCTGGCCGACGGCGCGCTGTGCGTGCACCCCGAAGACCCGCGCTACAAGCACCTGGTCGGCAAGGAAGTCGAACTGCCGCTGTGCGACCGCAACATCCCCATCATCGCGGATGACTTCGTCGACCCCGAATTCGGCACCGGCTGCGTCAAGATCACCGGCGCGCACGACTTCAACGACTACGCCTGCGCGATGCGCCACGACCTGCCGCTGATCGTGATCTTCACGCTCGACGCGCACATCAACGAGAACGGCCCCAAGCAGTTCCAGGGCATGGAGCGCTACGAGGCCCGCAAGGCCGTGGTCGCCCAGCTGGAAGCCGAGGGCTACCTGGTCAAGGTCGAGCCGCACAAGATGATGCAGCCCAAGGGCGACCGCACCGGCGTCGTGCTCGAGCCCATGCTGACCGACCAGTGGTTCGTCGCCATGAGCAAGCCGGCCCCCGAAGGCACGCTCAACCCGGGCAAGAGCATCACCGAAGTGGCGCTGGAAGTCGTGGCCGACGGCCGCATCCAGTTCTACCCGGACAACTGGACCACCATCTACAACCAGTGGCTCAACAACATCCAGGACTGGTGCATTTCGCGCCAGCTGTGGTGGGGCCACCAGATTCCCGCGTGGTACGCGGAAGACGGCCAGGTGTTCGTCGCCCACGACGAAGCCGAAGCCATCCAGCAGGCCCGCGCCGCCGGCGTCACCGGCGAGCTCAAGCGCGATCCGGACGTGCTCGACACCTGGTTCTCGTCGGGCCTGGCGCCCTTCACCACGCTCGGCTGGCCCGACAAGACGCCCGACCTGGAACGTTACCTGCCGTCCAGCGTGCTGGTCACCGGTTTCGACATCATCTTCTTCTGGGTCGCGCGCATGGTCATGCTGACCACGCACCTGACCGGCCAGATCCCGTTCAAGCACGTCTACATGCACGGTCTGATCCGCGACGCCGACGGCCAGAAGATGAGCAAGTCCAAGGGCAACACGCTCGATCCGATCGACCTGATCGACGGCATCGACCTGGAAGGCCTGGTGGCCAAGCGCACCTACGGCCTGATGAACCCCAAGCAGGCCGGCGCCATCGAGAAGGCCACGCGCCGCCAGTACCCGGACGGCATCCCCGCCTTCGGCGCCGACGCGCTGCGCTTCACCATGGCCGCCTACGCGACCCTGGGCCGCAACATCAACTTCGACCTGAAGCGTTGCGAGGGCTACCGCAACTTCTGCAACAAGCTCTGGAACGCCACCCGTTTCGTGCTGATGAACACCGAAGGCCACGACCTGACCGGTCCGGACGCGGGCGAAACCTCGTTCGTCGACCGCTGGATCGTCAGCCAGCTGCAGGCGCTGGAAGCCGACGTGGCGCGCGGCTTTGCCGACTACCGCTTCGACAACATCGCCAACGCGCTGTACCGCTACGTCTGGGATGAATACTGCGACTGGTACCTGGAACTGGCCAAGGTGCAGATCCAGACCGGCACGCCGGCCCAGCAACTGGGCACGCGCCGCACGCTGATCCGCGTGCTCGAAGGCGTGCTGCGCCTGGCCCACCCGATCATTCCGTTCATCACGGAAGAACTGTGGCAGAAGGTCTCGGTGGTGGCCGGCAAGCGCCAGGAAGGCGTGGCCGACAGCGTCAGCGTGCAGCCGTTCCCGCAGGCCAACCCGGCCGCCGTGGACACCGCAGCCGAAGCCGACGTGGCCGAGCTCAAGGCCCAGGTCGAGGCCGTGCGCGCCCTGCGCGGCGAGATGAACCTGTCGCCGGCCCAGAAGGTGCCGCTGTGCGCCCAGGGCGATGCGCCCACGCTGACGCGCAACGCCCCCTACCTGGCCGCGCTGGCCAAGCTCAGCCAGGTCGACGTGCTGGACGTCCTGCCCGACGCCGGCGCGCCGGTGCAGGTGGTCGGCGCCAGCCGCCTGATGCTGCACGTCGAGATCGACGTCGCCGCCGAACGCGTGCGCCTGGACAAGGAAATCGCGCGCCTGGAAGGCGAGATCGCCAAGGCCAACGGCAAGCTGTCCAACGCCAGCTTCGTCGAACGCGCCCCGGCCGCCGTGGTCGAGCAGGAAAAGGCCCGCGTGGCGCAGTTCGGCGAGACGCTGCAGAAGGTGCGCGAACAGCGCGGCAAGCTGGGCAATTGATCGCCTGACCCGCCGCACGCAAAAAGCCCCGGACAGGTCCGGGGCTTTTTTTCGCGGGCATCTTGCCGATGCGCATCGCGTCGGCGGGTATCGCGCCGGCCTACACGCCGCCGTCCGTCATGCGGTACCACGTGACCACCGCATTGACGTACAGGCGCCGCAACCCATACAGCGGGAACGACCTCACCGGCGACAGCGGCACCGGCAGCGCCTTGGCGTCGCCGCTGACGAGGTATTGCGCCATGGCGCGGCCCATGCTGGTCTGCAGGCCCACGCCGCGCCCCTGGCAGCCGATGTCCACCAGCAGGCCGGGCTGCGGCTCGTGCAGGTGCGGCAGGTAGTCGCGGGTGATGGCCACGCGGCCGCACCAGCGATACTCGAACGGCGTGCCGGCCACCTGCGGGAACATCTTCACCATGACGCGCTCCAGGTGAGCCCAGTCCTGCGGCCCCTTGGGCTCGCGGAACGGCCCGCGCCCGCCCATCAGCAGGCGGCCCTGGTGGTCCAGCCGGAAATAGAGCAGCAGGTTGCGGGTGTCGGAGGTGACCTGTCCTTCCGGAAAGATGCCCGCGCGCAGGCGCTCCGGCAGCGGCGTGGTGGCGACCTGGAAGGTGTTGGCGTCGATGATCGAGGTCTTCAGACCTGGCAGCAGGTCGGCGCCGTAGGCATTGGTGCACATCACCACGCGGTCGGCGGTCACGCTGGCGCCGCCGGCGGTGGTGGCGGTCCACTTGCCGCCGTCGCGCTTGAGCCCGGTGACGGGCGTGTCGGTGTGGATCACCGCCCCCGCGTTCAAGGCGGCCCGCGCCAGGCCGCGCGCATAGCTCAGCGGCTGCACCGCGCCCGCGCGCCGGTCGATCCAGCCGCCCAGATAGCGATCGGTGCCGATCAGGCGCGCCACCTCCGCCTTGTCCAGCGGTTGCGCGTCGGCGCCATGGCGCGCCCATTGCGCGGCGCGGGCGTGCGCCAGTTCCAGCGCCGCGGGGGTGTGTGCGCCCTGGATCCAGCCGCTGCGCACGTGCGGCACGTCCATTGCGTGCCGCTCGATCAGGTTGAACACCGAATCGGCGGTGGCGCCGGCGAAGCGCACCAGGCGCTCACCGCGCTCGCCGCCGAACATCGACACCAGCGCATCGGGATCGTATTTGAGGCCGGGAATGACCTGGCCGCCGTTGCGACCCGAGCCGCCGAAGCCGATCTCGCGCGCCTCCAGCAGCACCACCCGCACGCCCTGCTCGGCCAGGTGCAGCGCGGTGCTCAGGCCGGCATAGCCGCCGCCCACCACCAGCACGTCGGCCTGCGCGGACTGCGTCAGCGGCTGCGTGTCCGGCGGCGGCGCCGCGGTGGCGGCCCAGAGCGACGGGGAAAGCGGAAACGGCGTCTGCGACATGATGGTTCCTCACATGGGATGCAGCACGCGGCGCAGGAAATCCTGCGTGCGCGGGTGCTGCGGGTGATTCAGCACTTCACGGGCGGCGCCCTGCTCCACCATCACGCCACCGTCAAAGAACATGACGCGATCGGCGACCTCGCGCGCGAAGCTCATCTCGTGCGTCACGACGACCATGGTCATGCCGGCCTCGGCCAGCTTGCGCATCACGCCCAGCACGTCGCCCACCAGTTCGGGGTCGAGCGCCGAGGTCGGTTCGTCGAACAGGATCGCCTTCGGCTGCATCGCCAGCGCCCGAGCGATCGCCACGCGCTGCTGCTGGCCGCCGGACAGCTGCGGCGGATGGGCGTCGGCCTTGTCGGCCAGGCCGACGCTGGCGAGCAATTCACGGCCGCGTTCGAACGCTTGCGCGCGCGGCTCGCCCTTCACGTAGATCGGCCCTTCCACCACGTTTTCCAGCGCGGTGCGGTGCGGGAACAGGTTGAAGCGCTGGAACACCATCGCCACCTGCGTGCGGATGGAAACGATGGAGGCCGCATCGCAGTCCACCAGCTCGCCATCCACGGTGATGCGGCCGGCGTTGTAGCGTTCCAGCCCGTTGATGCAGCGCAGGATGGTGGACTTGCCCGAGCCGGACGGCCCGATCACGCACACGACCTCGCCCTTGCTGACCTCGGCATCGATGCCCTTGAGCACCTCCAGCGACCCGAAGCTCTTGCGCACGCCCTTGAGTTCGATCATTTGGCGGCACTCCTCTTTTCCAGATGCCGCACCAGCAGGATCAGCGGCACGCACATCACCAGATACATCAGCGCCACCAGCGAGAACACGGTGGCATTCTTGAACGTCGACACGGCGATCAGCTTGCCCTGCAGGGCGAGCTCGGCCACCGTGATGGTGGAGGCCTGCGACGAGTCCTTGAGCATCATGATCATGATGTTGCCGTAGGGCGGCAGCACGATCTTGACGGCCTGCGGCAGCACCACGCGGCGCATGGTCATGCTCCAGCTCATGCCCATCGCCATGGCCGCCTCGATCTGGCCGCGGTCGATGGCCTCGATGCCGGCGCGGAAGTTCTCGGCCTGGTAGGCCGAGTAGGCAATGCCCAGGCCGATGATCGCGGCCTGCACCGCCGTCAGCGCGATGCCCATGTCCGGCATCACGAAGTAGATGTAGAACAGCAGCACGATGATCGGGATGCCGCGCAGCAGGTTGATCACGCCCGCGCTGAACTTGGACAGGTATTTGTTGCCGGAGACCCGCATCAGCGCCCACACCAGTCCCAACACCGTGGACAGGACCAGCGACCCGAGCGTCACCAGGATGGTGAGCTTGGCCCCCTGCAACAGGATCGGCAGGTATTCCGCCGCGTCTTTGAAGAATTCCGTCATGACTCGATTCACCCCAACTGGGCCGCCTCCGGAAACCCGGGTCGCGGCCGGTCCGCGCGCCAGGGCGCGCAGTCCGGGCGGACGCCTGTCGCGGCGCCGCGCCCGCCATCAAACGGGCGTCAGCCGCCCAGCCCCCACTTCTTCAGGATCTGGTCGATGGCGCCATCGGCCTTCAGCTTGGCCAGCGCCTTGTTGATGCGTTCGAGCAAGGCGGTATCGTCCTTGCGCGTGGCCAGGCCCAGGCTGCCCATGACGGTAGGCTGGTAGGACTGCGCCATCTTCAGGTTGGGATAATTGCCCTGGGTCAGGATGTACGCGGCGATCGGGTAGTCCATGAAGCCGCCCTGGATGCGGCCGGCATTGGCGTCGCGCATCATGTCCGGCGGGTTGTCGTAGAGCTTCACTTCCTTGAACACGCCGCTCTTCTGGATCGGCTCGACGAAGGCGGTGCCGACCTGCACGCCGACCGTCATGCCCTGCATGTCGGCGAAGGACTTGTATTCCTTGTTGTCGCTCTTGAGCACCATCAGGCCTTCGCCATAGCGATAGACCGGCTCCGAGAAACTCACTACCTGCTGGCGCTGCGGCGTGATGAACATGGCCGCCGAGACGATGTCGATGCGCTTGGAGGTCAGCGAGCCGATCAGCGCTGAAAACGCCATGGGTTCGATCTGCACCTCGAAACCGGCCTCCTTGCCGACCGCCTTGACGATGTCGACCATCACCCCCTCGATGGAATTGGTCTTGGTGTCGAGAAAGGTGAACGGACTGCCGGTGGGCGTGGACCCCACCTTCAACACCGTCTGGGCCTGCGCGGCCGTGGCCGTGGACAATGCTGCGAATACAGAGACAACCAGAGTCTTGAATTTCATGACATTTCCTCATCTAGGCAAAGAGTTCCGGAACGTGCCCGGAAGGCGGATGATCCCCAGTGTCATCGCGCCCATTCACTGCCCGCGCGCTCAAGGCGGCGGTTGCGTCACATCCCCCGCGGCTTGATTGATATTCGAGATGGCCCAGATGACCTCGGTCGCCTGCAAGCCGGGATTGCGCCAGCGCCGCGGCGTGCTGCTGGCATAGCAGAAGCTGTCGCCTTCCTTGAGCAGCACGACGCGGTCGCCCACCCAGAGTTCGAGCGTGCCCTTGAGCACCACGCCGATCTGCTCGCCCTGCCCGGTCACGAACAGCTCGTTGCCGGTCGAGCCGCCAGGCTCGATGGTGGCGCGGCACAGGTCCATGCTGCGGCACGCGGGCGGCGTGTACATCTCCTTGACGATGCCCTTCTCGCGCAGGTCGATGTAGCGGTGCGTGCCGGCGCGGGCGACGCGGCCGCCGTCCTCGCCTTCGGTGTGTTCGGCGTTGCGCAGCAAGGCGTTGACCGACACCCCGAACTCGCGCGCCAGCTGGTGCAGCGTCTTGACCGACGCCGAGCTCAGGCCGCGCTCGATCTGGCTTAGCAGGCCCACCGACATGGCGCAGGCCTGCGCCACGTCCGCCAGTGAGCGGCCGTGCTGCTTGCGCAATTGGCGCAGTTGCTGGCCCAGCCACATGTCGACGGCGGATTCGGGACGGCCCGCCGCCAGCGCTGGCCTGGACAGCGCGTCGGCATCACGCGGCACGGGAGAGGATCGGCTCATATGAAAATTTCATTTTTATGTAATTTTCAATACTAAGGAGCGAGGCGAGCCGCTACAACCTAGGAGCATCCCTAGGCCGCCTGGGTCCTGGAAAAAGGGAAAAGACTTGCGGACAAGGTCCGCACGACGGATGGCAAGACGGCGGGAGGCGCTCTTGGAACCTGGACAGATAGGGGCGGTCGCGGACTATCGCGCGCCGGATCGAAGCGCGGGATTTGCGGCCTGGCGCGAAGCCGGCAGATGCGCCGGCCGGCTCAGGAAGCCTTGGGTTTGGATCCGCGGCGGCGCTTGGCGGGCAGCGGCGGCAACGGCTCGCCGGCCAGCTCGGCCAGGAAGCGCTCGTCGGCCAGCGACAGCCAGCCCTGGGCGCGGGCCGATTCGATCAGCTCGGGACGCCGCGCAACGGTCAATGCCAGCGAGCGTTCCCGGCGCCAGCGCGAGATGTTGGCATGGTGGCCGCTGAGCAGCGGCGCCGGCACGGGCGCGCCCTCGTAGACTTCGGGGCGCGTGTAATGCGGGCTGTCCAGCAGGCCGGACAGCGTGTCGTTGAAGGAGTCCTGCAACGCGGAGTCGCCGTCGTTCAGCACGCCCGGCAACAGGCGCACCGCGGCGTCGATCACGGCGAGCGCCGCGATCTCACCGCCGGACAACACGAAGTCGCCCAGCGAGATTTCGTGCGTGACGCAGCGCTCGATGAAGCGCTGGTCGACGCCTTCGTAGCGACCGCAGATGAGAATCAGGCCGTCGCTGGCGGCCAGCGCCTCGGCGCCGGCCTGGTCGTAACGCTTGCCCACGGGCGCGAGCAGCGCCACCGGGGCCGGCCCCAGGCCTTGGGCCGCGCGCGCCGCCTGGGCGGCATTGACGGCGGCTTCCAGCGGAGCCGCCATCATCACCATGCCGGGGCCGCCGCCATAAGGGCGGTCGTCCACGGTACGGTGGGGATCACTGGTGAAATCACGCGGATTCCAGGCATGCAGGGCCCACCGGCCCTGGGCATGGGCCCGGCCGGTGACGCCCAGGTCGCGCACCACCCCGAACATCTCGGGAAAGAGTGTCACGACATCGATGCGCATCAGAGATCCGCGGGCCAGTCGCTATCGATGCGGCGCGCGGCCAGATCGACGGCTTGGATGTGCGCGCGCACGAACGGAACGAGCATTTCGGCGGGCTTTCCCTTGGCGTTCAGGAGAGGTTCGGGGCCGTCGGCTCCGACCTTCTGGCACAAGACTTTCAAGACGGCGTGAGCGCCGTTATCCAGGACCTCGTCCACCACGCCGATGAGCGCGGCATCGCCATTCGCCGTGGTATACAGCGAACAGCCAATGAGATCGACCCAGTAGTATTCGTCTTCTTCGGGCGCGGGGAAGGAACCCCGCGGCGCCTGCACGGAAAAACCGCGCAGCGCTTCGGCCTGGTCACGGTCGGCGATGCCGGCCAGCTGGGCCACCACGGTGGCCCCCTGCGAACGGACTTGCACGACCTTGTATGCGACAGGCGCAGACGCGACAGCGCCCCGCGCCAATTCAGGCACAGGGCGAGTCAACCACCATTGAGAAGCTGAGAGCAGCACTTCGGCATTGGCCGAATGCGGCTGCACCTTGACCCAGCCTTTCACACCGTAGGCCGCACTGATGCGACCCAGCTCGATCAAGTCCGCAGGCGCCGCGTTGGAATGTGCGGCATCAGACATGTATCGGGCTATCGGTTTCGTACAGCGTAGCTAGAAACTAGCAGGGTTCAGGCGTGCGACGCGGGCATTAAGCCGCGGCGGAAACCTTGGCCGAGTAGTCCTTGACCAGGCGCTCGACGGCCGGCGACAGCTGGGCGCCGTTGCTGGTCCAGTGTTGCACGCGATCCAGCGCGATGCGCAGGTTTTCCGCGCCTTCGTTGCCGACGGGGTTGTAGAAACCCACGCGCTCGATGAAACGGCCGTCGCGACGGTTACGCGAATCGGTGGCCACCAGGTTGTAGAACGGACGCTTCTTGGACCCACCGCGGGCCAGGCGAATCACCACCATAGGTAATCCCTTGAATTAGTTGTGAAAAACGGGAAATTCTAGCACTTAAACAAGCCGGCTGGCAAATGCCCGTGCTGAATATCGGGAGACGCGGCGTGATTTATACGCGAAAACACCACATATGCACCACATACGGGTATTCTACAAAATCCGGGCCGGAGCCCGCCGCAGACAGAGTGTAGCCCGTCACGGGCCGCTGTGCCGCGCCGAGGCGCAGGAAGATCGCCCGGTGGCGTTTCCATCCGGAACGCGCCGCCGGACCGGCGCCCTTGGCAAGTGCGTGTGAAGCATTTCCCCGATTGGAGAGATCGGAATGTCATCCTGCGCCACATCCGCAAGCCCGCCTCCCCTGGCCGCGCCGCAACGGCGCCGCCCTTCTCCGCCCTCGCGTCCCCCGCGCCTGCGCAAACGTCCCCGGTTTCTCGGCGACTGATCGCACCCCTTTTTTCCCGCGTTTTCCCCCAACTTCCTCTACCGGAGGGTGCTGCACCATGAAGAACCGTAAAACTGTCTTCACCCCTGTCGCGCGCCTGGCGGCAACAGGGCTGCTGGCGGGCATGCTGGCGCTGCCGATGGCAGCCCAGGCCCGGGTGGTCGGCGCCGCGCTGACCACCGCCACCGGCAAGGTCACCGCGGTGGACCCCGCCACCCGCACCATCACCCTGCAGGGCGCCAACGGCAATGTGGTGGATGTCCAGGCGGGCCCGGAAGTGCGCAATTTCAAGCAGATCAAGCCGGGCGACTCGCTGACGCTGGACTATTACGAGTCGGTGGCCGTCGATGTGCGCCCGGCCGGCTCGGGCGCCCCCGAAGTGGTCACCCAGACCGCTGGCACGCGCAGCGCCAAGGGAGCCAAGCCGGGCGGCGCGGTCGGGCGGCAGACCACCATCACCGCCGAGATCTGGCACATCAACAAGAGCGCCAATCTCGTCACCCTGAAGGGCCCGCAGGGCGCGCTGCGCACGATCCAGGTGCAGGATCCGGCAATGCAGGCGCGCCTGGCGAAACTGAAGGAAGGCGATCTGGTGGACTTCACCATCACGCAGGCGGTGGCGGCGGCCATCCATAAATAGACGGCGCGGCGCGCAGACGCGCGCCATCGCGCCAAACAAAAAGGCCAGCCCGGAAAGGCTGGCCTTTTTCATGGAGCGCCGGATCAGCGGCGGCGCAGGTAATGCACGCCGCGGCCATCGGCCTCGTGTTGCGCGACCAGCACGTTGCCGGTCTGGCGGGCGAACGCCTGGAAGTCGCGGATGGCGTTGCGGTCGGTGGTCAGGACGCGCAGCACCTGGCCGCTTTCCATCTGCGCCAGGGCCTTCTTGGCGCGCAGGATCGGCAACGGGCAGGTCAGGCCGCTGGCGTCGACGTCCTGGTCGAAGGACGGCGCCGGCACGGCCGGCGCGGTGTCCAGATCAGAGGCGCTCATCGACCCACTTCTGCACGCTGGCGATCGCGGCGGGCAATGCCGCCAGATCGGTGCCGCCGCCCATGGCCATGTCCGGACGGCCGCCGCCCTTGCCGCCCACCTGGCTGGCGACGAAGCCCACTAGGTCGCCGGCCTTGATGCGGTTGGTCAGGTCGGCCGTGACGCCGCCGACGACGCTGATCTTGCCATCGGCCGAGCCGGTGGCCAGCAGCACCACGGCGGGCTTGAGGCGGTCCTTCAGGTTGTCGACCATGCCGCGCAGGGCCTTGGGATCGACGTCGCCGATGCTGGCGGCCAGCAGCTTGATGCCCTTGACCTCGACGGCCGCGGAGCTGGCCAGGTCGTTGCCGGCGCTGGCGGCGAGCTTGCTGCGCGACTGCTCCAGGTCTTTTTCGAGCAGCTTGACCTGGTCCTGCACCTGCGAGATGCGGGCCGGCAGGTCGGCGGGCGTGCTGCGCAGCATGCCGGCCACCTGGGCCAGCAAGGCGCTCTGGTTCTGCACCCAGGCCAGGGCGTTGTCGCCCGTGATGGCTTCGATACGGCGCACGCCGGCGGCCACGCCGCCTTCGGACACGATCTTGAACAGGCCGATGTCGCCGGTGCGGCCGACGTGGGTGCCGCCGCACAGTTCGCGCGAGAAGCCGATGTCGAGCACGCGCACGGTGTCGCCGTACTTTTCGCCGAACAGCGCCATGGCGCCGCCCTTGACGGCGTCATCGTAGGCCATGACCTGGGCCACGGTGGGCTGGTTGGCGAGGATCTCGGCGTTGACGATGGCCTCGACGCGGGCGATCTGCTCGGCCGTCAGGGGCGCGTCCTGCGCGAAGTCGAAACGGGTCTTGTCGGGATCGACCAGCGAGCCGCGCTGCTGCACGTGCGCGCCCAGCACCTGGCGCAGGGCCTTGTGCATCAGGTGGGTGGCCGAGTGGTTGCGCACGGTGCGGGCGCGGCGCACCGCGTCCACGCGCGCCAGCACGGTGTCGCCCACCGCCAGCTTGCCCTCTTCGAGCGTGCCGTGATGGCCGAACACGCCCGATTGGATCTTGAGCGTGTCGCCCACGGCGAAGCGCACGCCGGCGGCCTCGAGCAGGCCGGTGTCGCCGACCTGGCCGCCGGACTCGGCGTAGAACGGGGTGGCGTCCAGCACCACCACGGCGCTCTGGCCGGCCTGCACCTGTTGCACCTGGGTGCCGTCGACGTACAGGGCCGTGACCTTGACGTTGTCGAGTTCGAGCTTCTCGTAGCCCTCGAAGCGCGTTTCCGCGCCTTCGTAGCTCAGGCCCTCGGCCATCTTGAACTTGCCGGCGGCGCGCGCCTGGTCGCGTTGGCGTTCCATGGCGACTTCGAAGCCGGCCATGTCGACGTCGACTTCGCGTTCGCGGCAGATGTCGGCGGTCAGGTCGACCGGGAAGCCGTAGGTGTCGTACAGCGTGAACAGCGTGGTGCCGTCCAGCAGGCCGCCCTTGGGCACGTTGGCCAGCGCGCCGTCGAGGATGCGCATGCCGTGTTCCAGCGTTTCGCCGAAGCGTTCTTCTTCCTGCTTGAGCACCTGCGCCACGCGCTCGGCGGTGGCGGCCAGCTCGGGATAGGCCTCGCCCATCTCGGCGACCAGGTCGGGCACCAGGCGGTGGAAGAACGGCTTGGTCTGGCCCAGCTTGTAGCCATGGCGCAGCGCGCGGCGCACGATGCGGCGCAGCACGTAGCCGCGGCCTTCGTTGCTGGGGATGACGCCGTCGACGATCAGGAACGAGCAGGCGCGGATGTGGTCGGCGATGACCTTGAGCGAATTGTTTTCCAGGTCCTTGATGCCGGTTTCGCGCGCGGCGGCGGCGATCAGGTGCTGGAACAGGTCGATTTCGTAGTTGGAGTGGACGTGCTGCAGCACGGCCGCGATGCGCTCCAGGCCCATGCCGGTATCGACACAGGGGCGCGGCAGGCGCGGCATGTTGCCGGCGGCGTCGCGCTCGAACTGCATGAACACCAGGTTCCAGATCTCGATGTAGCGGTCGCCGTCTTCCTCGGGCGATCCCGGGGGGCCGCCCCAGATCTCGGGGCCGTGGTCGTAGAAGATTTCCGAGCACGGGCCGCAGGGACCGGTGTCGGCCATCTGCCAGAAGTTGTCCGACGCGTAGCGGGCGCCCTTGTTGTCGCCGATGCGGATGATGCGCTCGGTCGGCACGCCGACTTCCTTGGCCCAGATGTCATAGGCCTCGTCGTCTTCCTGGTAGACGGTGACCCAGAGCTTGTCGGCGGGCAGCTTGTAGACCTGCGTCAGCAGTTCCCAGGCGTACTGGATGGCGTCGCGCTTGAAGTAGTCGCCGAAGCTGAAATTGCCCAGCATTTCGAAGAACGTATGGTGGCGGGCGGTGTAGCCCACGTTCTCCAGGTCGTTGTGCTTGCCGCCGGCGCGCACGCTGCGCTGCGACGACGTGGCGCGCGTGTACGACCGCGATTCCTTGCCCGTGAAGACGTCCTTGAACTGGACCATGCCCGAATTGGTGAAAAGCAGGGTCGGATCGTTGCCCGGCACGAGCGACGACGAAGGGACGATGGTGTGTCCCTTGGACTTGAAGAATTGCAGGAACTGCTGGCGAATCTCGGAGGATTTCATCGTGGATGAAGCAGAATTTAGGCGAATCTTTGATTATAGAGGGTTGTCGGCGCCTTGCACCGTCGGGGACGACCCGCAGGCGCCGCGGCCTTCCCGGGGCAGGCACGACGCGCGGCGCGCCCGCGCCGCCAGGCGGCCGCCACGGAACGCCAGGCCGTCCCAGCGGCCGGCCAACACCACGTAGGGATCGCGCCGCGCATAAGGCAGGACCCGCTCGCCGGCGGCATCGACGCCAAAAATGGCCGGCACCGGCTGGCCCGGCGCGAATTGCAGCCAGGTTTCGCGGCCGTCGTCGAACACCTGCATCGGCGCCACCGCCGGATCGCCGGACAGCCGCCAATCGAAATCGTACGCCCGCGACGCGGCCCCGGCCGCCCGCCAGGACGCGCCGGCGGCCGGCCGCGCGGACGGCCACGCCGCGCATCCGGCCAGGCCCGCCAGCCCCGCCGCCAGGAAGAATCTTCGTATCATCCGCGCCACCTTCGCAAAGACGGCGACCCGGAAGCGGGCCGCAACGCCATCATGGTGCAGGCGCGCGGGCAATCCTCACAGATCGGCATGTACGCAGGGAGCAATCGATCCCGCTCACGCCGGCGCCACGCAACCGCGCCGGCACCCCTCCCCGCCGGCCGCGCCCATGAAAAAAAGCCCGGTTCGGAAACCGGGCTTTCGGGGAGCCAGGCGGCGCCGCGGCGCCTGCCTGGCGAGGCCTGCGATCAGCGCTGCGTGGCGATGGCGCGGGCCTGGTTGGCGGCGTTGTTCAGGGCCGACACCGGTGGCGTCTTGCCTTCCAGCGCGTCGTTGAGCTGCTGGTTGAACACGGGCTCGATGCGGTCGTAGTTGGCCATGCGGAAGCCACGGCTGTTGGCGACCGGGCGGGTGCTCATCGAGGCCACCACGGCTTGCGCGCCGGGGATGCTCTTGTAGAACGACACGTCCGAGGCGCGGAACGCGGCTTCGGTCAGCGGCAGGTAGCCGGTGCGCTGGTGCCATTCCGCCGCGATCACGGGCTTGGACAGCCAGGCCAGGAACTGCGCCGTGGCCTTTTCCTCGTCCTTCGGACGGCCATCCAGCGCCCACAGGGCCGAGCCGCTCACGAACGGCTGGCCGCCGGTCTGGGTGGCCTGGTCGTAGTAAGGCAGCGGCGCCACGCCGAAGGCCAGCGACTTGGTGTTCAGGAACTGGCCGAACGAACCCGAGTTGCCGGTCAGCACCGCGCACTCGCCCTTGGCGAACAGCTTGTCGGCGCTGTTGTCGGCGGTGTGCGCCATGAACAGCAGCGAACGCTTCCAGCTGACCATCAGCGAGATGTGGCGCATGTAGAGCGTGTCGAACTGCATCGCCGGCGCCGCGCTCTTCTTGGTGACCGCGTCCAGGCCGTTGTTGTTGCTGGTGTACAGCTGGTTGTTCACCGGCGCCAGGTTTTCCAGGTGGACCGAGACCTGGTCGCTGGAGGCGTAGGGACAGTCGAGGTCGGCGACGTCGCGCAGCTTCAGCAGCTCGGCCTGCAGGCCGGTCCAGGTGCGGGCGGGCTTGTTGGGATCGAGGCCGGCTTTCTTGTAGGCGGCGGTGTTGTAGAACATCACCGGCACTTCGGCCATCCACGGGAAGGCCAGCAGGCGGCCCTTGCCGTCGCGGATGAAGCTGCTGGTGGCCGGCACGAACCAGTTCAGGTCCTTGATCGGATACTTGGCCAGCAATTCGTACATCGGCAGGATGGCCTTGTGTTCGGCCACGACTTCCGGCGAGTGGTTGTCGTTCAGCTGCACCAGGTTGGGGGCCTTCTTGGCCTTGACCGCGGCGGTGGCTTCCTGCTGCAGTTGCGCCTGCGAGGCGAAGGCGCGCAGGGTCACTTTGACCTGGTCCTGCTCCTTGTTGTACTGCTTGGCCAGCTTTTCGAATTCGGCCTTGTTGGCGTCCGGCAGCGTGTGCCAGACCTGGATTTCGACGGGCGCGGCATGGACCGCGCCCGCGACCGCCATGGCGGCGCCAAAGACCCATGTGCGCCGGCTGGCGAACATCGCGCGGGCAATGCCCGCCAATTGCAATTTCTTCATAGGTTCATAGACCAAGAAAAGGGAATTCCGGTTCTGGACGACGTCCGCTCAGCAGGTCGGCCAGTGCCCGGCCCGAGCCGACGCCCATCGTCCAGCCGAGAGTACCGTGTCCGGTATTGATATACAAATTGGGAATGTGACTGCGGCCGATGATGGGCACGTTCGAGGGAGTGGACGGGCGCAGGCCCGACCAATAGCTGACGCGCTCGAAATCGAGCGCGTCGGGAAAGAGTTCGCGGGCCAGCCGCGTCATGGCTTCGCAGCGGCCGGTGTTCAGGCCGCGCGAATAGCCGGACAGCTCGGCCGTGCCGGCCATGCGCAGGCGATCGCCCAGGCGCGAGAACACCACCTTGTGGCTGCTGTCGGTCAGGCTGACCGTGGGCGCGCCGCCGGGGTTCAGGACCGGGAAGGTGGCCGAATAGCCCTTGGCCGGATAGACGTTGCACGGGATGCCGAGCGGACGCAGCAGCGACGGGCTGAAGCTGCCCATGGCCACCACGTAGGCGTCGGCCGCCAGGGTGCCGTAGCGGCCGTCGGGCTCGATCAGTTCGACGCCGCTGACGGCGCCGGCCTGGGTGATGAGCCGGGTGACGCGGGTGCTGTAGCGGAATTCGACGCCGGCGCGCGCGCAGCGCTCGGCCAGCGCGACGGTGAACAGGTGCACGTCGCCGCTTTCGTCCTCGGGGGTGTAGTCGCCGCCGACGATGGTGTTGCGATGCGGCGCCAGGGCCGGCTCGATGGCGATGACCTCGTCCGTGGACACGACGCGGCGCTCGACGCCGAAGTCGCGCATCAGGCCCGCGGCGCGCTGCGAGTTCTCGAATTCGTGCTGGTCGCGGTAGAAATTCAGGATGCCGCGCTCGAGGTGGTCGTATTCGATGCCCAGCTCGGCGCGCATGCCGCGCAGCGTGGCGCGGCTGTATTCGGCCATGCGGACCATGGCGCGGATGTTCGGCGCCAGCCGGCCCGGCAGGCATTCGCGCAGGAAGGCCAGGCCCCACATCCACTGGCGCCAGTCCAGCTGCGGGCGGAACAGCAGCGGCGCGTTGTCCTGGAACATCCACTTGAGCAGTTTCAGGGGCGCCTGAGGATTGGCCCACGGCTCGGCGTAGGAGACGGAGATCTGCGCGCCGTTGGCCAGGCTGGTTTCCTGGGCGGGTCCGGTGCAGCGGTCGATGACCACGACGTCGTGGCCCGCCTGGCTGAGCCACCAGGCGCTGGAGATTCCGATGATGCCGCTACCCAATACCGCTACTTTCATGCCCGCATTGCTCCCTGCCGGCCCACTGAGCCCGCGGACACGATGCCCGCGTCCCGTGGCAAGCCGCTGCCAAGATGACACCGCAGTTTACCCCGCCGCCCCGCCCCCGCCTACGGCCGACTCCATCAAAAAAAGGGAAGGAACCCGCCGTGGCCGGATTCCTTCCCTTTCGGATCATGCGCCGCCCTGCTGGATTCAGGTCGCGGCCTTCGCCAGGTCGGCCTCGGACGTGAAGGCGTCGGCGTAGAACTCTTCCGGCGGCAGGCCGCGCTGGGCGCTGAATTCGCGCCGCGCGGCGTCGACCATGGGAGGCGCGCCGCAGGCGTAGACCTGGTGGCCCGACATGTCGGGGATGTCCTGCAGCACGGCCTCGTGGACGAAGCCGTCGCGGCCGTTCCAGCCGTCTTCCTCGAGCGCGTTCGACACCACCGGCACGTAGCGGAAGTCCGGCAGGTCGCGGGCCCACGACTGCGCCAGTTCATCCATGTACAGGTCGCGCGGGCGGCGGCCGCCCCAGTACAGCGAGACCGGACGGCGGATGTTCTTGTGGATCATGTGCTCGACGATGGCCTTGACCGGCGCGAAGCCGGTGCCGCTGGCCAGCAGGATGACCGGCTTGTCGCTGTCTTCACGCAGGAAGAACGAACCGAACGGGCCTTCCAGGCGCAGGATCTCGCGCTCTTTCATCTGGGTGTCGCCGGCGCCGAACACGTGGTCGGTGAAGACGCCGCCCGGCATGTGACGGATGTGCAGTTCCAGCGGGCTGCCGGTGTGCGGCGCGCCTGCCATGGAATAGCTGCGGCGGCGGCCGTCCTTGAGGATGACCTCGATGTACTGGCCGGCGTAATAGCGGAACTGCTCCGAGGCGGGCAATTGCAGCTTGAGCACGGTCACGTCCGGCGCCGCGCGCTCCATGGTCTGCACGCGCGAAGGCAGCTTGCGGATCTGGATGTCGCTGGCCAGGCGCACTTCGGTGGACTCGACCACCAGGTCGGACGCGGGCCGGGCCTGACAGAACAGGGTGTAGCCGTCGGCCAGTTCCTCGGGCGAGAGGATCTGCGCGGGGTACTGGCCGGCGTCGAACTCCCCGGACACCACTTTGCCCTTGCAAGTGGAGCAGGCGCCGTTGCGGCAGCTGTAGGGCAGCACGATGCCCGCGGCCAGGGCGCCGTCGAGCACGGTCTGGCCGGGCTCGACCGGGAATTGATGCTTGCTGGGTTGAATGATGACCTGGAAGCTCATGATGAAACGGATCAGGGTTGACGGCGCGCCACGCGGCGCGCCGCCCGGCCCGGCCTCAGGCCGGGAACTTGCGGATTTCCTTGACGCGGTTGGCGTCGTCCACCAGCACGACCTGCGGCTTGTGGGTGGCGGATTGCTCTTCCGACATCGGACCGTAGGTGCAGATGATCATCAGGTCGCCGACCTGCGCCCGGCGCGCGGCCGCGCCATTGAGCGAGATGATGCCGCTGCCGCGGGCCGCCTTGATGATGTAGGTATCGAAGCGTTCGCCATTGTTGATGTTGTAGAGCTCGATGCGTTCGAACTCGCGCATGCCGGCAGCGTCCAGCAGGTCTTCGTCGATGCCGCAAGAACCCTCGTAGTGGAGGTCGGCTTCGGTGACCGTGACGCGGTGCAGCTTTGCCCGCAGCATGATGCGTTGCATGATGGGAATATCCTGGTTTCGCGTGCCGGAACGCGAAGTGATGCGATAAATGTGAAAACACCCGCGGATGGCGCGCACCTGCGGGCATGCAGCCCGACGACACCCGGTTTTGCCGTCGGAAGCCGGTATTCTATAATTTTTGCCGCGACGGGACGGCCCGTTGCTGCGTCCGCCGCCACATGGCGGCATTTGCCATCGGCAACGGCGGCATTGGCCATTGCCGGCAACGCATCAATCCGGGGACGACCCCTCTCAAGTAGGAGTCGTCATGACCTGGATCATCCTTGTGCTGGCCGGCCTGTTCGAAATCGTCTGGGCCGTCGGCCTCAAATACACCCATGGCTTCACGCGCCTGATGCCGTCCCTGGTGACGGTGGGCGGCATGCTCATCAGCTTCTGGCTGCTGGCGCTGGCCATGAAGACGCTGCCGCTGGGCACCGCCTACGCGGTGTGGGTCGGCATCGGCACCGTCGGCGCCTTCGTGGCCGGCATCATCCTGTTCGGGGAATCCATCAGCTGGCTGCGCATCGCCAGCGTCACGCTGATCGTGCTGGGCCTGGTCGGCCTGAAGCTGTCGTCGGCCTGAGGGTTGGACGCCTGATTCCCACGGCCCCGGCCTCGCGCCGGGGCGCGGCGGGCTAGAAATCCAGTTCGATCTCGACCCCGTCGCCCACCTTCAGGCGCGCGCCGGCCGGCGCGTCGACAATGGCGTTCTGGCCGAACACCACGCCGATATCCAGATTGCGGTAGCCCGCCAGCGTGCGGCCGGGCTCGTCGTGCTGCACGGCGGTGCGCTGGTCGATGTCGGGAATCGAGCAGCGCGTGCACGGCTTGACGAACGCCATGCTGACCGCGCCGGTCGTGATCATGGCGGTGTGGTCTTCCTCGAAGGCCTCCCACTCGCCCTGCACCACGATGTTGGGCCGGAAACGGTCCATCGGCACCGGCGCCACGCCCTTGGCCCGCAGGCGGGCGTTCAGGTCGTCCAGCGAGGCCTGGTTCGCCACCAGCAGCGGAAAGCCGTCGGCGAAGCCGAAGAAATGATCGCCCCCGAACACGTCGGCCAGGTCGGGATGGCCGGCGGTCCACTTGTCCACCCATTCGGGCTTGGCGGGCCGCGCCGCCGCGGCATCCACCTTGTACAGGCGGCAAGGCGTCTTGAGAAAATCGGAACACCATTGCGCCGCGGCCTCGCTTTCGCGGCGCGCGTCGAGCGTGTCCTTCCAGACGCCGACCGTCTCCACGCCCGGCTGCAGGGCCGATCCATCCAGCGGCACCTCCAGGTCGGGCATGCCGGGCGCCGACAGACGCAGCGCGTCGGCGGAGAGCGCCGTGCGGATCAGCGCCATGGCGGACCACTGGCGCTGCGTCATGAACTGGCCGTCGGCCGACACCAGCATCCAGCGGCGATCGTGCGCCAGCCCGGCGCGGTCCACCGGCGATTCGGCCAGGTCGATGCCGGCGCAGGATTTGACCGGGTAGATATGCAGGCTGAGGATGCGGGCGGACATGGCGGCGGATGCGGGCGTGGCGGGGAGCCAGAGCATAGCGGATGGCCAGCGAAAAGCCCAGGCCGGGGGCCTGGGCTTGAGTGGCGTGCGAGGGACGGCGCCACACCGCCCCCGCCGTGACGCGTCAGCCGCCGACCAGCTTGAGCGTATCCAGCGGCGTCACCGCCTTGAACGCCTTGCGCGTGGCGATGTGCTCGGGACGCGGGGTCAGGCCGTACTTGGGCGGCTCCAGCGTGTTTTCCATGCTGTTGTAGACCATGAACACATTGGCGCGCGGCCACGGCGAGATGTTGCTGTTGGAGCCGTGCATGGTGTTGCAGTCGAAGAACACCACCGAGCCCGCCTTGGCGGTCATGGTGCGGATGCCGCCCTGCTCGACCAGCAGTTGCAGGCTGACCGGATCCGGCACGCCGTACTCCTGCTTCTTGAGCGACTGCTTGTAGTGGTCGTTGGGCGTTTCGCCGACGCACGAGATGAACTGTCGGTGCGACCCCGGCACCAGCATCAGCGGGCCGTTGCAGTCATTGTTCTCGGTCAGCAGCACCGAGCAGCTCAGCGCGCGCATCGACGGCATGCCGTCTTCCACGTGCCAGGTCTCGAAATCCGAGTGCCAGTAGAACTCCTTGCCCTTGAAGCCGGGCTTCATGTTGGCGCGGGACTGGTGGATGTAGACCTCGGACCCCAGGATCTGGCGCGCCACGTTGACCAGCCGCGGATCACGCACCAGGCGCGCCAGCACGGGGTTCAGCACGTGCACCATGAAAATGGAGCGCACGGCGTTGCTGCCGGGCTCGGTGATCGACTCTTCGCGGCGGATGATCGACGGGTCGCGCGTCATGCGCTCGACCTCGGCCGACAGCGCCCGCACTTCGGCGTCGGAGAACAGGTCCTCCAGCAGCAGGAAGCCATCGCGCTCGTAGCTGCCGATCTGCTCGCCGCTCAGGGCGTTGGCGTAGTTGCCTTCTTCATAGACCACCGGATCCTGGCGGGAAATGATGGCGGAACTTCGATCCGTACGGGAGGCGTACGGATCCTGCGCAGGTGAGATCATGCGAACCTCCTTGTATCAGGCCGCTTGGGCTTCGGCTTCAGGCAGGGCGTAGACGCCCTCTTTGTCGTGCACTTCCTGGCCGGTCAGCGGCGGGTTGAAGACGCAGATGACGCGCAGCGGCTCCTTGCCGCCGCACAGCCAGTGCTCGTCATGCTCGTTCAGGGCGTAGACCACGCCGGGGCCCAGTTCGTACTTCTTGCCGTCGGCAATCGTCTCGATGGAGCCGTCGCCCTCGATGCACCACACCGCTTCCAGGTGATTCTTGTAGTGGATGTGGGTACGGCCGCCCGGGAAGATGGTGGTCTCGTGGAAGGAAAAGCCCATCCCGTCCTTCTTGAGCAGCACGCGGCGGCTGACCCAGGTGTCGGTGCGGACTTCGTCGGCGGTGCCGATCACATCTTTGACATTGCGTACGATCATTGACGTTTTCCTCCAAATTTCAGGATGCGGGCGGACTGCCCCTCTTCGGCCAGCGCGTCGGCCACGCTCGCCTCGATCACGTCCAGGCCCTTGGACAGCAGGTCTTCCTCGATGGTCAGGGCCGGCAGCAGCTTGAGCACTTCGTCGTGCGCGCCCGAGGTCTCGATGACCACGCCGCGCTTGAAGGCGTTGGCGGCGATGCGGTTGGACAGCGCCGGGGCGGCGTTGCTGACCAGGCCCTGGATCAGGCCGCGGCCGCGCACCGACAGGCCGGCGTTGGGATAGCTGTGCACCAGGTTTTCCAGCCAGTCGCGCACCAGGCGCTCCTTGCGCTGGATCTCGGCGGTGAACGCGGTGTTGGCCCAGTAGGTTTCCAGCGCCTGGGTGGCGGTGACGAACGCCAGGTTGTTGCCGCGGAAGGTGCCGCTGTGGGCGCCGGGTTTCCAGACGTCGAGCTCGGGCTTCATCAGCACCAGCGACATCGGCAGGCCGAAGCCCGACAGCGACTTGGACAGCGTGATGATGTCAGGGCGGATGCCCGCGGCCTCGAAGCTGAAGAAGGTGCCGGTGCGGCCGCAGCCGACCTGGATGTCGTCCACGATCAGTAGCATGTCGTGGCGCTTGCAGAGCTTGTCCAGTTCCTTGAGCCAGCGCAGCGTGGCGACGTTGACGCCGCCCTCGCCCTGCACCGTCTCGACGATGACGGCGGCGGGCTTGTCCATGCCGCTGCTGGGATCTTCCAGCATGCGCTCCAGGTAGGCCATGGTGTCCACGTCCGGGCCGAAGTAGCCGTCATAGGGCATGAAGGTGGTGTTGGCCAGCGGGTAGCCGGAGGCATCGCGGAACTTCATGTTGGCGGTCACCGCCAGCGAGCCGCCGCTGACGCCGTGAAAGCCATGCGTGAAGGAAATCACATTGGGGCGCCCCTTCACCTGGCGCGCGATCTTGAGCGCCGCCTCGACCGCGTTGGTGCCGGTGGGGCCGGTGAACTGCAGGGTGTATTGCCAGTTGCGCGGCTTGAGCAGCACGCGGTCGACCGCCTCGAGGAAGCTTTTCTTGGCGCTGGTGGCCATGTCCAGGCCATGCACCACGCCGTCGGCCTGCACGTACTCGAGCAGCTTTTCCTTGAGGATGGGATTGTTGTGGCCGTAGTTCAACGTGCCGGCGCCGCTGAAGAAGTCGATGTATTCGCCACCGTCCTCATCCACCAGCGTCGATCCCCTGGCCTGGCTGAATATCACGGGAAACGACCGGATATAGCCCCGTACTTCCGACTCCATCCGGTCGAAGATTTTCAAGTCCATGTGATTAATCCTCCCTTTCATCTCATAAGTTGACAGACGGCCAGATCCCTTCCGCATGCGCGCCGGGCGCATCCGGATGCGTCAAAGCCATCCCGGTTTTCGACAGGACCGCGTTGCCGCCTACGGGGCGGGCAAGGTGAACGGGCCTATCCTCAACAACATCTCGTCGTCATGGTCCGCGCCGCCGAAAAGCTGCCGGTCGAAGAACGGCTGCTCGGAGACGTGGGCGCCCAGCTCGCCGGCGAGGCCGGCAAAGGTGCGGCGCGATGCCTGGTTGTCAGGCGCCACCGTGGTTTCAAGATGACGAACATGCGCGAGCCCCTCGCGTTGCAAGAGCGCCCGAAGCATGGCGCGGCCTAACCGTTGGCCGCGTGCGCGGGTGTGCACGGCGACCTGCCAGACGAACAACACGTCGGGCCGGTCGGCAAGCACGTAAGCGGAGATAAATCCATCGATGCGTCCTCCGGCGCTTTCGGCCAGGACGCAGGTGCCGCGGTTGTGCTCGCACAGGAGCAGGTACGCGTATAGGGAATTGAGGTCGAGTGGCGGGCACTCGGCAATGAGCTGGTGGATCGCGGCGCCGTCCTTGCGGCGGGGCTCACGCAACAGATGCGTTTTGCTGCCCGCCGCCGGCGCCACGGCACTTGAGTTCGTAGTGGTGTCGTTCAGTTCGTTTGCTCTCATACAACCAATCCTGATTCGGGAGGCGCGCCACCCGTGGGCACCTCGAGGATGGGCGACGATACGTCGCCCTGGGTTTCCGTCGCGACCCCGCTCTCTTCTTCCATGAGCGCCACGATGCGCTCCAGCGACAGGGTGATGGTGGCCTGCTCCAGCTCCGGCAACGCGTTGAGCGCGTCGGCCAGATGCTTTTGCAGCGGCGACGGCGCCTGCTGCGCGACCTCGCGGCCGGCGTCGGTGGCGGTCACGAAGACGATGCGGCGGTCTTCGCGGCCGCGCTCGCGGCGGATCAGGCCCTTGTCTTCCAGGCGGTCGAGAATGCCGACGACCGTGCTGGGGCTGACATGGATCTCGCGGCTGATCGCCGTGGCCGTCAGCGGACCGTTGGCGATGACCGTGCGCAGGCACATCAGCTGCGGCGCGGTGATGTGGCTCACGGCGGACAGCTGGCGCGAATGCAACGCGATGGATCGCGTGATCCGGCGCAGTGCCCGCAGGATGCGCAGGTCATATTGCTGCGCGGGGTCGGTTACGGTCTGTTTATTCATGACTGAATTAGTTCAGCTAAATTGATTTCTATACGAATGATATGGGTGACCTATCCCTGTGTCAAACCCGATCACCGGCCATTTTGTAATCATTTCCGCGCTATCCGCCGTCATGTCGCCAGGGGCTTCCCAGGAGGGCGGCGTCGTTACGATATGTCGGAGTTGCCCTACGATCCGCAAATAAAACAACTGTTTTTCCATTCAATATAGATGTAGCATTTGTTTTATAGAAAATGACTTGCCCGCTCCGCCACCGTGATCGCTCCCCTGCAAGACCACCTGCGCCATCTCAGCGCGACGTTGCCCGCCGAACTGCAGCGCGCCGCGCATTGGGTATTGGCCCATCCGGCCGAAGTGGGGCTGTGGTCGATGCGGCGCCAGGCGCAGGCGGTGGGCGTGTCGCCCGCCACCATGCTGCGGCTGGCCCGCGCCGCCGGCCATGACAGCTACGAGGCGTTCCGCGCCCCGTTCCAGCGCGCGCTGGCCGGCGGCGCCGAGGACGGCCTGCGGCAGCGCGCCGCGCGCTTGCAGGCCTCGCACGCGCGCCAGGCCGGCGGCGACGGACACGACGCGCTCACCGACCTGCAGACCGCGGCGCTGGCCTCGATCTGGCAGGCCAATGACGCCGCCGCCTTCGACGCGGCCGTCGACGCGCTGCTGCGCGCCCGCCAGGTCGGCTTCCTGGGCACGCGCTCGGCCTTCGGCATCGCCTTCCAGATGCGCTACGCCTACCACCTCATACGCCGCAACGGCCTGTTGATCGACGGCCTGGGCGGGGCCGCGGCCGAAGACGCCGACAGCCTGCAGCCAGGCGATGCGCTGGTGGTGGTGTCGCAAGCCCCCTACCCCACGGCCACGGTGCGCCTGACCCGTCAGATCGCCGCGCGCGGCGTCACCGTGCTGGCGCTGACCGACAGCGCCGACAATCCCGTGGCGCGGACGGCCGGCCACGTGCTGCGCTTCGCCCGCGCCGACGAGCCCGGCCCGGACGCGCCGGCGCTGCGCGGCCCCGGATCGTTCTTCCACAGCACCGCGGGCCTGCTGGGACTGGCCGAACACCTGATCGCGCGGCTGGCGGCCCGCGGCGGCGACGAGGTGCTGCAGCGCTTGGCCGAAATCGATGCCCGCCTGCAGGCGGACGGCGCCTACTGGCAGGACGCGCCGCCCAAGCGCGGCCGCGCGCCGCGATCCGAATGAATCACCCCGGTTGAATCGCCCTTTCCCCTTCCCCACGCCTTCCGCGGAGTTCCACGCCATGACCAGTACCCACGTTCTCCACCGCTCCCTGCGCAGCACGCCCCCGGTCGCGGTCCGCGGCCAGGGCGCCTGGCTCTACGACCAGGCGGGCCGCGCCTACCTGGATGGCTCCGGCGGCGCCGCGGTCTCGTGCCTGGGGCACAACCATCCGGACGTGCAGGCGGCGATGCACGCGCAGATCGACGCGCTGGCGTATGCCCACACCAGCTTCTTCACCACCGAGGTCGCCGAGCAACTGGCCGCGACGCTGGTCGCCGACGCGCCGGCCGGCACTTCGCATGCGTACTTCGTCTCGGGCGGCTCGGAGGCGATCGAGGCCGCGCTGAAGATGGCGCGCCAGTACTACGTCGAGATCGGCCAGCCGCAGCGCCGCCACATCGTGGCGCGGCGCCAGAGCTATCACGGCAACACCCTGGGCGCGCTGGCGGTGGGCGGCAACGCCTGGCGCCGGGCGCAGTTCGCGCCGCTGCTGATCGACGTGGCGCACGTGTCACCCTGCTATGCCTACCGCGACCAGGCGGCTGGCGAAACCGATGAGCAATACGCCGAACGCCTGGCGCAGGAACTGGAGCAGACCTTCCAGCGCCTCGGCCCCGACAGCGTGATGGCCTTCGTCGCCGAGCCGGTGGTGGGCGCGACCTCGGGCGCGGTGACCGCGGTGCCGGGCTACTTCCGCCGCATCCGCGAGGTCTGCGACCGCCACGGCGTGCTGCTGATCGCCGACGAGGTCATGTGCGGCATGGGCCGCACCGGCACCGTGTACGCCGTCGAGCAGGAAGGCATCACACCCGACCTGATCACCATCGCCAAGGGCCTGGGCGGCGGCTACCAGCCGATCGGCGCGGTCATGGCGCAGGAACGCATCGTGCAGGCGATGCAGCAAGGCAGCGGCTTCTTCCAGCACGGCCACACCTACCTGGGCCACGCCACCGCGTGCGCGGCCTCGCTGGCGGTGCAGCAGGTGATCAAGCGCGACAACCTGCTGGCGCGCGTGCGCGCCCAGGGCGACGGGCTGCGCCAGCGCCTGCGGCAGGCGCTGGGCGACCATCCGCACGTCGGCGATATCCGCGGCCGCGGGCTGTTCATGGGCGTGGAGCTGGTGCAGGACCGCGCCAGCAAGGCGACCTTCGACCCGGCCCTGTCGCTGCATGCGCGCATCAAGCGCGAAGCCATGGCGCGCGGCCTGATGGTCTATCCGATGGGCGGCACCATCGATGGCCGCCAGGGCGACCACGTGCTGCTGGCCCCGCCCTTCATCATCACGGACGACGAGCTGGACCAGTTGACCGACCGCCTGGCCGGCGCCATCGACGCCGCCATCGCCGACAGCGGCCGCTGAACCGCCGCGGCCGGCGCTAGCCGGCCTGCCCCGGCGACGGACGGCGCCACGCGGGCCAGGCGCCGATGGTCAGGGCGCGCAGCAGCCATTCGACCGGGCCGTAGGCGTGGCGGCGCAACCACCACGCCGACAACGGCAACTGCGCCAGGAAGATCGCCACGGCGATCACCAGCGCCGCGCCCGGCGACACGCTGCCCGTCAGGCGCAGGCCCCAGCCGGTGAAGAGGAAGGCGCACAGCGCCGATTGCATCAGGTAGTTGCTCAGGGCCATGCGGCCGGCCGGCGCCAGCGTGCGCGCCAGCGCGGCGCCCGGCCGCGTGCGCATCGCCAACAGCAAGGCCGCGGCGTACGACATGCTCAACAGCGGCGCCGTGAACAGATCCATGGCCAGGCCCGGGGTTTCCCACAACGGGGACATCGACGGCAAGGCGGTGGTCGCATAGGCGGCGGACCCGGCCAGCCCGGGCAACGCTCCCAGCGCGCACAGCAGCCACAGCGCCCGCGGCTGGCACCACGGATCGGCCAGCGCCTGACGCCGGCCCAGCGCATAGCCAACCAGGAACATGGCGAAGACGAACGGTCCCTGCACCAGCAGGATCACGCCCCAGATGCTGCTGGTAAGTTCGTACCAGTGGCGGGCGATGGTGCTGGCGATCGTGCCGTGATAGGCGTCGATGGCGGCCTGCGAATCGGCCGCGGAGACCACGCTGGCGGCGCGGCTCAACTCGACGGTGCCGACGGGGTCCAGCAGGCTCAACGCCGCCAGCAGGGCCCACGCCAGCGAGGCCAGCCCGATCAGCCAGAGCGCGCGGCGCAAGGCGCGGCCCGGCTCCATGCGGCGGCAGGCCATCAGCGCCAACCCCAGCAAGGCATAAGTCAGCAGGATGTCGCCCTGGTAGAACAGCACCGCGTGCGCCAGCCCCAGCAGCGCCAGGCCGGCCAGGCGCCGCAGGAAGCGCGGCCCGAAGGCGGCGCCGCCGCGTTCGGCCGCGCTCATCTGCAAGGTGAAGCTATAGCCGAACAGGAACGAGAACAGCAGGTAGAACTTGGTCTCGAACAGCCACGCCACCAGCCAGCGCACCGCCACGTCCCACGGTCCCGAATAGGCGGGGTCGGTGATGCCGTTGGCGTAGAACGGCGAAGCGAACACGCCGATGTTGACGACCAGGATGCCGAACAGCGCGAAGCCGCGCAGCGCGTCGACCTGGGCCAGGCGCGGCGGCGCGGCCGTGGCGGCGCCGACGAAGGCGTTTTCGGCGGCGTTCATGGCCGCGCTCCCGCCGCGCCGGGCGCGGGCGGCAGGCAGCCCTGCAACGCCGCGTCGAGCAGCCGCCCGCCGGCGGCCGCGTCGAACCGCGGATCCACCACCGACCGGCTGTAGATGCCGTCCAGCAGCAACAACAGCAGGTCGGCCATTTCCGCCACGGGCCGCGGCATGGCGTCCGGCGGCAGGCCCTGCCAGACCGCCGCCAGCAGCGCCGTCAGCGACGCCTTGCGTTCGCTTTCGTTGGCCATGACCAGCGCGTGCACCCGCGGATTGCGCACCGCCTCGGCCAGGATCTCCATGCCCAGGCGGACAAAGCCCGGATCGCGGTACTGTGCCAGGTTCTGGTCGACCCAGCCGACCAGGGCGGCGCGCGCATCGCCGGCGCCGCCGCCGGCCTGGCGGTGTTCGCGCAGCGTGTCGGTGTCGGACGCGATCAGCGCCTCGATGATCTCGGCCTTGCTGGCGTAATAGTGGAACAGGTTGCCGGGGCTCATCGCCGCGCGCGCGCAGATCTGCGCGGTCGAGGTGGCATGAAAGCCGTTTTCGGCGAAGCACTCGGCGGCGGCGGCCAGGATCTGGCGGCGCCGCTCCTGCTGTCGGGCGGGGTCGATTTTGCGCATGGTGCAGCGGGGAAAATTAATAGACTGATTGATCTATCTATTAAATATCGCGCCCCCGGCGTTGGTCAAGTCCAACCCCGGAAACAAAACGGCGGACCCCGCGAGGTCCGCCGTTCATCGGTATCGTCAACCGGACCGCGATCAGCCCAGCACCGGCGACAGCAGCGGCTGCTTGGGCCGCACGTCCAGCGCCCGCCCCTTGCGCGCGCGCTTGCCGACGTACACCGCCAGCGCCGCGCCCACCAGGATGTCCTCGGTGTGCTTGTTGCGGTAGATGCCGGCCGCGCGCAGGCCGAGCGCGCCGATCGGCACGGTCTGGTCGAGCTTGTCGGCGCCATCCAGCCCCATCAGGATGGTGCCGCGTCCGCCGCCGGACAGCGACTTGAGTTCGTCCAGCCCGAACACCAGGAACTTGCCCTTCTGCGACAGCAGCGCCAGTTGCGTGGCGCCCTCGAACAGCGGCACCGGGCGCAGCAGCTCGTCGCCCGCCTCCAGCGTGATGAACTGCTTGCCGGCGCGCTGGCGGCTGGTCATGTCCGACAGCTTGGCGGCAAAGCCATAACCGCCGCGCGTGGCCAGCAGCCAGCGGCTGTCGGCCGCGGCCGCGATGGTGTGGACGATGCGGGTGCCGCTTTCCAGGTCGATCATGGTGGTGACCGGCTGGCCGTCGCCGCGCGCCGAAGGCAGGCCGGACACCGGCACCGAATAGACGCGGCCGTTGTCGCCCATGGCGATCAGCGTGTCGGTGGTGCGGCATTCAAACGCGCCATAGAGGTCGTCGCCCTGCTTGAAGCCGAATTGCGAGGCGTCGTGGCCGTGGCCCTGACGGGCGCGCAGCCAGCCCTTCTGCGACACGACCACGGTGACCGGCTCGTCCAGCACCTTGGTTTCGAGCACGGCGCGCTCGGCGGTCTCGATCAGGGTGCGGCGATCGTCGCCATACTGCTTGGCGTCGGCCTCGATTTCCTTGATGAGCAGGCGCTTGAGGGTGTTGGGATTGTCCAGCAGTTCCTGCAACGAGACCTGCTCCTTGCGCTTGTCCGCGAGCTCCTGCTCGATCTTGAAGCCTTCCAGGCGCGCCAGCTGGCGCAGGCGCATTTCGAGGATGTCCTCGGCCTGCCGCTCGGACAGGTTGAAACGCTCCATCAGGGCCACGCGCGGCTCGTCGGATTCGCGGATGGTCTGGATGACCTCGTCCACCTTCAGGTAGACCACCATGCGGCCTTCCAGCACGTGGATGCGGTCTATCACCTTGTCCAAACGGAACCGGGTGCGGCGCAGCACGGTGTGGGTGCGGAACGCCAGCCACTCGACCAGCACGTCGCGCAGGCCCTTCTGGCGCGGACGGCCGTCGGTGCCGATGCAGACCAGGTTGACCGAGGCGCTGCTTTCCATGCTGGTCTGCGCCAGCAGGGTGTTGACGAATTCGTCGCGGTCGACGCGCGAGGTCTTGGGCTCGAACACCAGGCGCACGGCGGCGTCCTTGCCGGATTCGTCGCGCACCGCGTCCAGCAGGTTCAGCATCACGGCCTTGGCCTGCGTCTGCTCGGGCGTCAGGCTCTTCTTGCCGCTCTTGACCTTGGGGTTGGTGATTTCCTCGATCTCTTCGAGCACCTTCTGGCACGAGGTGCCCGGCGGCAGCTCGGTGACCACCAGCTGCCACTGGCCGCGCGCCATTTCCTCGAACTGCCAGCGCGCCCGCACCTTGAGCGAGCCGCGCCCGCCCGCGTAGATCTGGGCGATGTCGGCGGCCGGCGTGATGATCTGGCCGCCGCCGGCGAAGTCCGGACCGGGGATCATGCCGAACAGCTCGGCGTCCGGCAGTTGCGGCTGCTTGATCAGCGCCACGCAGGCCTGCGCCACTTCGCGCAGGTTGTGCGGCGGGATTTCGGTGGCCATGCCGACCGCGATGCCGGACGCGCCGTTCAGCAGCATCACCGGCAGGCGCGCCGGCAGCATCTGCGGCTCCTGCTGGCTGCCGTCGTAGTTGGGCACGAAATCGACCGTGCCTTCGTCGAGCTCGTCCAGCAGCAGCTTGGCGATCGGCGTCAGGCGCGCTTCGGTGTAGCGCATGGCGGCGGCGTTGTCGCCGTCGCGCGAACCGAAGTTGCCCTGGCCGTCGATGAGCGGGTAGCGCAGGGAGAAGTCCTGCGCCATGCGCACCATGGCGTCATAGGCGGCCTGGTCGCCGTGCGGGTGGTATTTGCCCAGCACGTCGCCGACGACGCGCGCGGACTTCACCGGCTTGGCGCCGGCCGCAAGCCCCATGGCCTGCATCGCGAACAGGATGCGGCGCTGCACGGGCTTCTGCCCGTCGCCGACGTCGGGCAGGGCCCGGCCCCGCACCACGGACACGGCATAGTCCAGATAGGCCTGTTCGGCATAGCGCGCCAGGGTGATGGCGGCATCGCCGCCCTCGTCGGGCGCGGCGTCGAACAAACCGTGTTGATTGCTGTCGGTCATGATGGTTTCAGGTAGATAGATTCATTGAAACGGCGTCATCGGGGAGCCGCGGCGCCCAGCAGCTGGGCATCGGCCACGTGCTCGCGCAACTGGGCGCGCACCGCGTCCAGCGTGGCGGCGTCCTGCCCGCGCTTGGGAATGATCACGCCTTGCAGCGTCCCCAGGATGACATACAGATGCTGCGGCGTTTCCTCGACCCGCCGCACGTCGTTCCAGTCGATGCGGCCGGAGGCGTCGGCGACACGGTCGTCGATGCCTCCGGCGCCGAAGACCAGCTGGTGACGCCCCAGGAACAGGCCGTCGGGCCGCTTGGCCAGCATGCGGCGCGTGTTCATGCGCACCAGCCCCGGCAGCACGAACTCGTAGGCCAGCGCCAGCAGCGCCAGGATGCCCAGGCCCACCGCCAGCCCCTCGAAGTACACCGGCAGCAGCAGGCTCCAGTTGGGGCCGTGCCCGTCCCAGGTCTGCCAAACCAGGTAGCCCAGCAGCACCACCACCATCAGCACCGCGAAGCGCAGGTGCGACAGATAGCGGCGGCGCCGCAGTTCCGGCCGCTTGTACACGTACGCCGCGAACTCGGCGTAGTCGTCGGCGGTGAGGTCGACCGCCATGGCGGCGGCCGGCGACGGGGACGCGGACGGCGTCATCAGATGTCCAGCTCCGCCAGGTTGCCCTTCTCTTCGATCCAGGCGCGGCGTTGCGAGGACTCGCCCTTGCCCATCAGCATGTCGAACATGCGGGTGGTGTCTTCAGGCGTCTGGTCGCCATAGCCCACCGGCAGCAGCCGGCGCGTGTCCGGATTCATGGTGGTTTCCCACAGCTGCTCGGGGTTCATTTCGCCCAGGCCCTTGAAGCGGCTGACCGACCAGGCGCTTTCGCGCGAGCCTTCCTTGCGCAGCTTGTCCTGCGCGGCTTCCAGCTCGCCCTCGTCCAGGCAGTAGATCTTGCGCGCCGGGCGCTTGCCCTGCGCCGGCACGTCCAGGCGGAACAGCGGCGGCTTGGCGACGTAGACGTTGCCGGCCTCGACCAGCTTGGGGAAGTGCTTGTAGAACAGCGTCAGCAGCAGCACCTGGATGTGCGAGCCGTCGACGTCGGCGTCCGACAGGATGCAGATGCGGCCGTAGCGCAGCCCCGACAGGTCGGGCGAATCGCCCGGGCCGTGCGGATCGACGCCGATGGCAACCGAGATGTCGTGGATTTCGTTGTTGGCGAACAGGCGGTCGCGATCGACCTCCCAGGAGTTCAGCACCTTGCCGCGCAGCGGCAGGATGGCCTGGAATTCCTTGTCGCGGCCCATCTTGGCCGAGCCGCCGGCCGAGTCGCCCTCGACCAGGAAGACCTCGGTGCGGGTGGCGTCGCTGGATTCGCAGTCGGTCAGCTTGCCGGGCAGCACCGCCACGCCGGAGCTCTTGCGCTTCTCGACCTTCTGGGCCGAGCGCTGGCGCGCCTGCGCCTGGCGGATGGCCAGCTCGGCCAGCTTCTTGCCGTATTCGACATTGCTGTGCAGCCACAGGTCGAGCGCGCTCTTGGAGAAACCGCCCACCAGGCGCACCGCGTCGCGGCTGTTCAGGCGCTCCTTGATCTGGCCCTGGAATTGCGGATCCAGCACCTTGGCCGACAGCACGAAGCTGGCGCGGGCGAACACGTCCTCGGGCAGCAGCTTCACGCCCTTGGGCAGCAGGCTGTGCAGTTCGGCGAAACCCTTGACCGCGCCGAACAGGCCTTCGCGCAGGCCCGATTCGTGGGTGCCGCCGGCCGGCGTCGGAATCAGGTTCACATACGACTCGCGCACGGCGTTGCCGTCCTCGGTCCAGGCCACCACCCATTGGGCGCCCTCGCCTTCGGCGAAGGTTTCATGGTCGGCGCCGGCGTATTGCTCGCCCTCGAAGAACGGCACCATCAGTTCGGCGCCGGCCAGGGCTTCGGACAGGTAGCCACGCAGGCCGTCCTGGTACTGCCAGGTCTTGGTGTCGCCGGTCTTTTCGTTGACCAGCGAAACCTTCACGCCCGGCAGCAGCACGGCCTTGCTGCGCAGCAGGTG
>NZ_CYTU01000004.1:247647-259346 GCF_001299375.1 Achromobacter sp. 2789STDY5608621
CGGGTGAAGACCAGCTCGACCACGGGGGCGTTTTCTTCGGGATGCAGGCCGACGGGAATGCCGCGGCCGTCGTCCTCGACGGACACGCTGCCATCGATGTGCAGCGTGACCTGTATCTGTTTGCCGTAGCCAGCCAGGGCTTCGTCTGCGGCGTTGTCGATGACCTCCTGCACGACGTGCAGGGGGTTTTCGGTGCGGGTGTACATGCCCGGGCGCTGCCGCACGGGCTCCAGCCCCTTCAGGACGCGGATGGACGCCTCGTTGTAACGTGGAGTGGCCAAGTTATCCCCAACATCTGTGGAAAAAAACCGACATTTTACGGATAAGCCCAGATTCTGCGCGGCTCCGGGTGGGATGCGCACGACCTGACCAGCTCCGAATTCGGTAGGATGACGATAGAGACACAGCCAGCGGATCCGGGTTCAATGCCCCGGATCGCGATAACTGCGCCGCGATATCCTACACAAAAGCGGCAAGTACTGTTGTTATAAACAGTGGTATGCCTGTTGTTTTTGACAGTGGTATGCTTTAATCCATTCCACAAACAAGAACAACGGCAAGGCGTCCCTTTTTTCGCCTTTTGCTGCCGAACCCGAGAATCACCATCATGAGCGACCAAATCAAGAACGTCAGTGACGCGAGCTTCGATGCCGATGTGTTGAAGTCCGGCCAGCCGGTGCTGGTGGACTACTGGGCTGCCTGGTGCGGCCCCTGCAAGATGATCGCCCCGATCCTGGAAGAAGTCGCCACCGAATACGCCGGTCGCCTGACGATCGCCAAGCTCAACGTGGACGAGAACCAGGGCACCGCCGCCAAGTACGGCATCCGTGGCATCCCCACCCTCATGCTCTTTAAAGACGGCCAGGCTGCCGCCACCAAGGTTGGCGCGCTGTCGAAGTCGCAACTCACCGCATTCCTGGACGGCGCGTTGTAAACTGCGTGCTGTGAACGAAGGCGCCGCCCTGGGGGCGGCGCTGCTTCCATACCGCGCGAGCCCGTCCGTGGCGCGCCGCCAGAACCCTCCTTTACTCTTCCCCCAACACTCACCGCGATGCACCTCAACGAACTGAAGGCGCTGCATGTCTCGCAGCTGCTGGAAATGGCCGCTGGCCTGGAAATCGAGAACGCCAACCGCCTGCGCAAGCAGGAGCTGATGTTCGCCATCATGAAACGGCGCGCCAAGCAGGGCGAGCAGATCTTTGGCGACGGCGTGCTGGAAGTCCTGCCCGATGGCTTCGGTTTCCTGCGCTCGCCCGAGACCTCGTATCTGGCCAGCACGGACGATATCTACATTTCGCCGTCCCAGATCCGCCGCTTCAACCTGCACACCGGCGACTCGATCGAAGGCGAAGTGCGCACGCCCAAGGATGGCGAGCGTTATTTCGCGCTGGTCAAGGTGGACAAGGTCAACGGCGTGGCGCCCGAGGCGATCAAGCATCGCATCATGTTCGAGAACCTGACGCCGCTGCATCCGAACCGGACCATGCGCCTGGAACGCGACATCAAGAGCGAAGAGAACCTGACGGGCCGCATCCTCGACGTCTTCGCCCCCATCGGCATGGGCCAGCGCGGCCTGATCGTCGCCAGCCCCAAGTCCGGCAAGACGGTGATGATGCAGCACATCGCGCACGCCATCACCACCAACTACCCCGACGCGGTCATGATCGTCCTGCTGGTGGACGAGCGTCCCGAGGAAGTGACCGAAATGCAGCGCACCGTGCGCGGCGAAGTGGTCGCCTCGACCTTCGATGAGCCCGCCACCCGCCACGTGCAGGTCGCCGAAATGGTCATCGAAAAGGCCAAGCGCCTGGTCGAAATGAAGAAGGACGTGGTGATCCTGCTGGACTCGATCACCCGTCTGGCCCGCGCCTACAACACCGTGGTGCCGGCTTCCGGCAAGGTGCTGACCGGCGGTGTCGACGCCAACGCCCTGCAACGTCCCAAGCGCTTCTTCGGCGCCGCGCGCAACCTCGAGGAAGGCGGTTCGCTGACCATCCTGGGCACCGCGCTGATCGAGACCGGCAGCCGCATGGACGAAGTCATCTACGAAGAATTCAAGGGCACCGGCAACTCCGAAGTGCACCTGGAACGTCGCCTGGCGGAAAAGCGCGTCTACCCGTCCATCAACCTGAACAAGTCGGGCACCCGCCGCGAAGAACTGCTGATCGCGCCGGACCTGCTGCAGAAGGTCTGGGTGCTGCGCAAGTTCATCCACGACATGGACGAAGTCCAATCCATGGAATTCATCCTGGACAAGATGCGCGCCACCAAGACCAATGCCGAATTCTTCGACATGATGAAGAAGAAGTAAGCCGTCGCCGCCCGCATGCCGGGCGCACGCATCGATTTGGCGAGGATTGCCCCACGGCGGTCCTCGCCAAATGCTTTTTGGGCCGGCATTTCCCGCCGGCCCGCCTCTGATCCTCGCCGGGTTTCGCGCCGGCCCGCATTCGATCCACGCCGGCGTTCACGGCCGGGCCGCATCCGATATCCGGGGGTATCCCCCCGGCTGGATTCAATGCAATTTGGGATCGGGGAACGGCAGCTTGTCCTGCGACATGCTGGGCTGGGCCTTCCACTTCTTGCCCTGCTTGTAGAAATCCATCTGGTTCTCGTTGACCGCGGCGCCCATCGTCACCGCCACCGTGCAGGCGACCTGCCCCGCGTGGGAGGCCTGTTCCGCGGCCACGCAGGTGCCCAGCTTGACCTCGGACGGGCGCGACAGGCCGGTGCCCGCGAGCATGTCGACGATCGCATCCGTGGCCTCGGGAATGGTGGGCAGGACCAGGTTCTGGGCCTGGGCCCAGGCGGAAACACTCATCAGTGCGAGCACCGTTGCCAGGCGGATGCGGGACTTGGCCATGCGACGACTCCATCAGTAGCGGGACTGACGAGAGATTAATGGCGCCGCCGCGTTGCTGTCTGTACGGTCTGTATCCCAATGTCAGGAAACCGAGGCCAGCCGGATCAGTGCTCGATGAACTCTTCCAGGCTGCGCGGCTTGGGCGTCTGCTTGGGCGCCGGCTTGCCCGAATCGTCGATCGGGTCGATCTTGGGATCGTCCCAGCTGCCCGTCACGGCGTATTCCATGGTCATGGCGCGCGCCAGCGGCTGCTTGAGCAGCCATTGCGTGACGAAGGCGCCCAGGCCGATCAGCGGGTTGACCGCCAGCGCCGTCACCATCGCCGCGCCGCTGGCGTCCAGGTTGGGAATCACCACCGCCTTCAGGTTCCAGCGCTCCTGCACGAGGTTCACGTCGCCCGCCAGCACGATGGCGGCGACCGGGCCGTTGATCTTGTAGCCCTCGGTCTTGAGCGAACCGTCCGCCAGCTTGATCTGCCCGCGCACGGTATCGAACGGGAAACCGTCGCGCAGCAGGTTGGTCGGATTGACGTCGAGCCGCGCCAGCCGTTGCAGCGATTGCAGCGACAGCAACTCCAGCAGGCGCGCCGTGCGCGAATTCACGTGCATGAAGCGGCCCTTGTCCAGGGTGATCTCGGCATCGCCGGTCACGTCGGCGATATTGTGGGTCCAGGGCAGATTGCGCCAGGTCACATTGGCCTTGATGCCGCCGGTGCCGCCCGACACCACGCGCTCGAAGCCGATGCGGTCCATGAAGCTGCCCACGTTCTCGAACTTGGCGGTGGCATCCACCGTCAGGCCGCGGTCCGGGCCTTCGAGGCGCCAGGCGCCGGTGGCGTTCAGGGTGGCGGCGTCGTTGGTGATCGACAGCTTGTCCAGGCGCCACTGGCGGCCGCGTTCGAGGTTGGTGCCGAGCACCTGCAGCTCGCCCAGGTTCTTGCCGTACAGGCGGAATTCCTTGGCCTGCAGGTCGATCGCCGGGATGTCCGACAGGTCGTTGCCCGAGGACAGCGCCTTGTCGGCCTCGTTGGTATCGTCCGCGCCGCCCAGCGCCAGGTGCTTGAAGCGCGCGGTGATCTGGCCGGCGATGGCGCCGGAGGCCTCGCGCCACGACAGCGAGCCCGCCGCCTGACGCGATTGCAGATCGACGCGCCACTGGGCCGGGGCCGGCCGCGTGGCGTACAGGGTCAGGTCATTGAGCGTATAGCCGCTGGTGCGCAGCAAGCCGGTGGCCAGGCTGACGCGCTCGGCCGCGGGCAGCAGCGGCCGCGGCGCCGGACGGCCCTTGACGGGCGGCGGGTCGAACCCGTCGGACACCTTTTCCCAGGCATCCATGTCCAGCTCCGGCAGGCTGGCGCTCAGGCTCAGGCCGCGCTCGGGCAGGCTGGCCGGACGGTCGATGCCGAGCGCGCCGCGCGCGAAGTACGACGGCGCGGCATCGGTCGGATCGCGCTCGAACAGCGCGTTGATGTTGTCGCCCAGGCTGGCGGTCAGCCAGCGCCGGCCCTTGGCGCCGCGGTCCTGCGCCGCGCCCCATTGCAGCTTGAGCGGCCGCGCCAGCGGCGCCGCCTTGCCGACGGGGGCCGGCATGTCGATGGCCAGGCCGGTCAGGTCCGATTCCATCGACAGTTCCACCGAGCCGCCGCGCTGGTAGCCGACCTTGCCCTTGTAGGCCGTCTTGCCCGAAAAGCGTCCCATCGAGGGCGTATTGCTGATCTGCGTCAGTCCGGACCCGGCCAGCACGCCCTCGAAGCGCAAGGCGTCCGTCGGCTGCGCCAGGCTGCCCGAGATCTTGACCGGACCGCCCAGGAACTGCGCGCGGATCTCCTTGGTGCGCACGCCCTTCTCCGAAAACTCCAGGTCGCCATGCATCTGGCTGAGCAGCGGCATTTCCGGCATGAAGGTGAAGGTGTTGTCGGCGAACTGGATCTTGCCTTCGACCTGGGTGTCGTCGGTGTTCATCAGCGGCACCTTCAGCTTGAGCGGCATGCGCCAGTTGCCCGTGCCGCGCGCCTCGTCGAGCGCGCCGTCCAGCAACTGGCCCAGCGGCGAGCGGTCCGACAGCGCCAGGTAGGCCGGCACCGTCCCGCTGGTGTCGCCGTTGACCGTCAGCTCGGCGTTGTGCTCCATGTCGGGAATGGTGGCGGTGACCGCCCCCAGCGTCACCGTCTGGCCCGGCCCGGTATGAGCCACCGCCCCGCCCGGACTGTCGAGCACCAGCCCGACCTTGTCGACTCGGAAATTGCCCGACAGGTTCTCCAGCATCGGCCAGCCCTTGCGGTGCGGCCGGGCCGGCGCGTAATCGACCTTGGCGCCGGAGTAGGCGCCGGCAATGACGAATTCGCCGGTCGAGCCTTGGGCGCCGAAGGGGAATTCGTCCAGGTCGCCCTTGAGCGTGATGGAGGCCGACTCCATCTGCCCGGCCGGCAAGCCGGTCGCCAGCCATTCGCGCGCGTCCGGATTGACCTCCAGCGGCAGGTAGCGGTGGATCGCGTTCATGGCGCCGCGCACCAGCGTGCCGCGCATGTCGACGCTGCCCGCGGCGCTCTTGCCTTCCTTGCGCCACTGGCCCTGCAGGCGCACGTCGAGATCGTCGTTGACGACCCGCAGCTGGCCCACGTCGACGAACCAGTCGCGCGCGTCGGCGCCCTTGATGCGGGCATCCAGCGCAATCTCGCTGGCGCCCAGCTCGGGCTGTTCGAAGATGCCGGGCAAGGCCACGCGCAGTTGCTCAACGCGGCCATTGACCGACAGGTCCGCCGCGCCGGCGCTGCGCGCCAGCGGCACCTGCTCGCTCTGGACGAAATCGCCGGGCGTGCCCTCGATGCGGAACTGCGCGTAGCCGCCGCGCACCGCCGGGCCGTCCGACGCCGCCGCCCAGTCGACGCCGCGCGCGGCCACATCGGCGGTCAGCCTGGTGAAGGTGCCATGGTCCAGTTGCAGCCAGGCGCGGGCGCTGACGCGCCCCTTGATGGCCGGCGGCGGCATCCAGGGCGCCCAGGCCATCGGCTCGGCGTCATCCAGCGCGGCATAGACCTGCCCGCTCCAGTTGGCCGGACTGGCCGCGTTGGCGCTGAACAGGCTGCGGTTGAACTCGCCGCGCAGGTCCACCTTGCGCGCCAGCGCCGGATCGGCGTCGGCGCGCAGCACGAAACGGTGCGACAGGCTGCCGTTGCGCACCAGGAAATCGACATTGCTCAGAACCAGTTCGGGCGCGTGGCGCAGCTCGTCCTGCCAGCGGATGCGGGCGCCGTGGATCAGCAGCTCGCGCTGCGCGGTCAGCCAGCGCAGTGCCGGATGATTCAGGTCCGAACGGTGATCGCTGGCATTCAGGTCGATGCCCTGCCCCGCCACCCACAGGCGGTTGTCGGCATCGCGGCGCAAGGTCAGTTCGGGTTGCTCCAGGCGCAGCCGCAGCAGCGTGGGCGACAGCGTCAGCAGGCTGCGCCAGGCCAGCACCGCCGACACCGAGGGCAGTGTCAGCACCGGCGCGGCCTGGTCGTCATAGACCTGGACCGAGGAAAGATCCAATCGGGGATTGAGGCCCTGCCAGTCCGCCTGGATGGCGCCGATCGTGACGCGAGCGCCCAACGCCTGGCTGGCGTAGGCTTCGATCTGGGGACGCCACTGGTCCACGCGCGGCAAGACCCAATAGCGTACGCCCAGGAGCCCGATGGCCACGACGCCGTACACGGTCAACACCGCCCAGAACAGGCAGCAGAACACTTTTTTTGAAACAGACACGGATCGGTGGGCAGGAGAATAGTCTTGCGGTATCGTCCCCACTTATACCTGAAACGCGTCCATTCGTCTTCGTCCGATCGCCATGTCCACGCCCGCCCTGTTTGCCCCCGCCCTCGCCTGGTCCGGCCATCTGCGCCGCCGTCTCGACGCCCACCCGGATCTGGCCGCCTGGCTGGCGGAAGCGGTGCAACAACCGGTCACACCCGAGCGGCTGGCGCAATGGCAGGCGGAGCTGGCGGGCCCGGGCGCGCCCGACATCCTGCCGGTGGACCTGTGCCGCCAGGTGCTGCGCAAATTGCGCGAACGCGTCTTCAGCGCCCTGATCGTGCGCGACCTGGCCGGCCTGGCGCCGCTGGAGGAAGTGGTGGGCGCGATGACGGCGCTGGCCGATGCCGCGGTGGCCGCCGCCTACCGCAGCGTGGCGGCCGACCTGGCCGCGGTGCACGGCGTGCCGCGCGATCCGGCCACCGGCCTGCCCCAGGAGATGCTGATCGTCGGCATGGGCAAGCTGGGCGGCGGTGAATTGAATGTCTCGTCCGACATCGACCTGATCATGCTGTACGGCGAGGAAGGCGACACCGACGGCCCGCGCCGCATCAGCCACCACGAGTTCTATGGCCGCCTGACACGGCGCATGATGCCGGTGCTGTCCGAGGTCGACGCCAACGGCCAGGTGTTCCGGACCGACCTGCGCCTGCGGCCCGACGGCGACGCCGGCCCGCTGGCCTGGAGCCTGGACGCGCTGGAGCACTACCTGATCGGCCAGGGCCGCGAATGGGAACGCTATGCCTGGCTCAAGGCGCGCCTGATGCCGGGCCAGGCCTTCGCGGGCAGCGACAGCGCGGCCCAGGCCCGCCAGCTGGAAAGCCTGCGCGTGCCGTTCGTCTACCGCAAGTATTTCGACTTCGACGCGCTGGCCGCGCTGCGCGCGCTGCGCGAGCGCATCCGCCAGGACTGGCAGCGCCGCGCCTCGGCCCGCAACGGCATCGACAGCGCCAACAACATCAAGCTGGGCGACGGCGGCATCCGCGAGATCGAATTCGTGGTGCAGCTGGCGCAACTGATCCGCGGCGGCCGCATGCCGGCGCTGCAGCAGCGCGGACTACTGGCGGCGCTGCACGCCGAGCAGGTCGCCGGCCTGGTGCCCGAGGACGACGCGCGCCGCCTGGAAGAGGCCTACCGCTTCCTGCGCCGCACCGAACACGCGCTGCAGTACCGCGAGGACGAGCAGACCCACCTGCTGCCGGGCGACCCGGACCAGCGCGCCGCGCTGGCCGCCGCGCTGGGGCTGAGCCCGCAGGATTTCGAAAGCACGCTGGCCGCGCACCGCCAGTTCGTCTCGCGCACCTTCCGCAACGTGTTCCGCATGGTCGGCATGGACAAGGAGGACACCGCCGATGCCGGCGCCGACACGTCCGCCGACGAACCCGACGAGGAATGCGCCCTGGCCGAGCAGATCCGCCAGGCCTTCGGCGAACAGGCCGACGACCTGCTGCGCCGCACCGAAACGCTGCTGGGCAGCCACCGCGTGCGCAGCCTGCCCGAGAGCAGCCGGCGCCGCATGGAAACCCTGCTGCCGGCCGCGCTGCGCGCCGCGCGCCAGACCAGCGCGCCGCTGGACGCCGCCGTGCGCCTGTTCGACCTGATCGAGAAGATCGCCCAGCGCAGCGCCTACCTGGCGTTGCTGGCCGAATACCCTGACACCCTGGCGCGGGTCGCGCGCATGGTCGCGGCCAGCCCCTGGGCGGCCCAGTACCTGACGCAGCACCCGCTGCTGCTGGACAGCCTGATCGACTGGCGCACCCTGTTCGAGCCGCTCGATTTCGCCCAGATCGCGCGCCAGCTGTCCGCCGACCTCGACGCCTGCCGCCTGCCCGATGGCGACCCCGACATCGAGCGCCAGATGAACCTGATGCGCGACGTGCAGCGCCAGGCCAGCTTCCAGCTGCTGGCGCAGGACCTGGAAGGCGAGCTGACGGTGGAAAAGCTCGCCGACCAGTTGTCGGCCCTGGCCGACCTGCTGCTGACGGAAACCATCCGCCGCACCTGGCCGCTGGTGAACAAGGCCGCGGGCGCCACGCCGCGCTTCGCCGTCATCGCCTACGGCAAGCTGGGCGGCAAGGAGCTGGGCTACGCCTCGGACCTGGACCTGGTGTTCCTGTATGACGATCCGCGCGAGGACGCCGCCGAGGTCTACGCCAAGCTGGGCCGCCGCATGACCTCGTGGCTGTCCACCATGACCTCGTCGGGCCGCCTGTACGAAGTCGACCTGCGCCTGCGCCCGGACGGTGACGCCGGCCTGCTGGCGGTGTCGGTCGAGGCCTTCGAGCAATACCAGCAGAAGCACGCCTGGGCCTGGGAACACCAGGCCCTGACCCGCGCCCGTTACGCGTCCGGCGACGCCGGGGTCGGCCAGCGCTTCGAGCAGATCCGCGAAGCCATCCTGGTGATGCCGCGCGACACGGCCAAGCTGCGCGAGGAAGTGCTGGCGATGCGCCAGAAGATCAACGCCGGGCACCCCAACAGCACCGACCGGTTCGACCTGAAGCACGACGCCGGCGGCATGGTCGACGTCGAATTCGTGACCCAGTACCTGGTGCTGTGCCACGCCGGCACCCACCCCATGCTGGTGCGCAACCTGGGCAACATCACCCTGCTGCGCCTGGCCGGCGAGGCCGGGCTGATCGAGCCGGCGCTGGCCGCCCGGGCCGGCGACGCCTACCGCACGCTGCGGCGCGTGCAGCACCAGCTGCGCATGCAGGGCGTGGAAAAGGCCCGCGTGGCGCCCGACCAGCTGCAGGCCGAACGCGCGGCCGTGCGCGAGCTGTGGGACGCGGTGCTGGGCTGAGCCGCGGCAAGCCCTTCCGGGCGGCGCTTGCCGGCGCCCCCTGGCCAAGGCGGCAACTCAGCGTAAAATAAGGAATTTTCCGCCTCACCGCCTGCTTTTGATCATGTCCGAACTCGTGCGCCCCAAACTCGACCTGCCCGCCGGCCGCCGCAAGGTGCTGATGCACTCGTGCTGCGCGCCCTGTTCCGGCGAGGTCATGGAAGCCATGACGGCTTCCGGCATCGACTACGCGATCTACTTCTACAACCCGAACATCCATCCGGTCAAAGAATACGAGATCCGCAAGCAGGAGAACATCCGCTTCGCCGAGCAGCACGGCATCGAGTTCATCGATGCCGACTACGACATGGACAACTGGTTCGACCGCGTCAAGGGCATGGAAAACGCCCCCGAGCGCGGCGAACGCTGCACCGCCTGCTTCGACATGCGCTTCGAGCGCACCGCCCTGTACGCTCACGAGCACGGCTTCGACACCATCACCAGCTCGCTCGGCATCTCGCGCTGGAAGGACATGAACCAGATCAACGGCTGCGGCGAGCGGGCGGCCGCGCGCTACGACGACCTGATCTACTGGACCTACAACTGGCGCAAGGGCGGCGGCTCGTCGCGCATGATCGAGATCAGCAAGCGCGAGAACTTCTACCAGCAGGAATACTGCGGCTGCGTCTATTCGCTGCGCGACACCAACCGCCATCGCCGCGCGCAAGGCCGCGAACGCATCCACATCGGCGTGAAGTTCTACGGCAAGGAAGACCTGATCAACGAGGAAAACCTCTGATCACACCGGGTCGTCCCGCCAGCCGGCGGGCGCTCCCGCATCAGGCCGATTCGCCCGGCAGGCGCCCCTGGCGCCGGTATTCCGACGGCGACACCCCATAGCGGTTGCGGAACGCGTGGCTGAAACGCGCCGCATCCGAAAACCCATGACGGAAGGCGATCTCGCCGATCTGCCGCGCGGTCTGCGCGGCGTCGGCCAGCATGTCGCGGCAGCGCTCCAGCCGCGCGCTGAGAATGAAATCGGCCGGCGTCGTGGCGGCCAGGGCGAACAGGTTGTACAGATAGCGCCGCGACACGCGCAGGGCCTCGGCCGCCGTCGCCGGCGACAGGTCCGGGTCGTGCAGGTTCTCGACCAGGTATTGCTGCACGCGGCGCAGTTGCGCCTGGCGCATTTCCACCTGGTCCTGCCCGCCTGCGCCGCCGGCCCGCTCGCTGATGTCCAGCCCCATCATCTGCATCACGGCGTTGGCCGCGTCGCGCGCCGCGCTGTCCGACAGATGGGCGTGTTCGCTCAGCGCCACCCGCAACAGGTCCATGGCCATGCGGCCGCAGCCGTGGCGCGCGCTGAAGCTGCGCGCCACCGCGTTGCGCATGGCCGGCAGCCAGGCCTCGGATTGCTTGCCCGGCACCTGCATCACCAGGAAATGGGCGTCGTCGTCGACATCGACCTCGTAGGGACGGGTGGTGTCGTAGATGCCCCACTCGCCCGGCATCAGCAAGGCGGTGCGGGCCGCCTGCCGGATCTCGCTGCGGCCATCGAGCTGCAGCGTGACCTTGTAGCCGGACGCCTCGGCGCGCTCGGCCAGCAGCCGCGTGCGGCGCACGCGCTGCGCGCCGGTGCGCATCTCGCAGACCTGCATCCAGCCCAGCGAATCCACCGCCACGCTGCTGCGAAACCGCTTCGGATCGGCGGCCGATACCTCCAGCGGCACAAAGGTGTTGCTGATGTTTTCCTTCCAGCTGGCGCAATCCAGGAACTGCTGGGGCGCGCTGCGTAACAGAGGGTGGGACATGGCGACTCCGGCGCGCGGCATGGAACAAAAGGCGGTCTTCTTTCTATCACCGAGCCCCGGGCCGGGAGTATCCGTGACAACCCCTAGGGCCTGTTCACACTACAGGGAGCCTCGCACCGCCCCCGGGCGCCGCGCGGCCTCAGGGCTTGCGGGCGCTGCCATATGAATAGTCGGACAGCGCCAGGCCCAGCGCCGCCAGCTCGCGCGCCAGGCCGTGGCGCACCGGCACCACGTCGTCGTAGCGGCGCGGCCGCGCCGCCGCCACTTCGCTCTCGGTGTAGGGCGAGAAGCCGGCCGGCAATTGCGCCGGACTGAACGTGTGCAGCAGCCAGTTCAACACATTGGCCAGTTCGGCGTTGCTCAATTGCGAATAGGCCGCGCCCGGCACCCGGATCAGGTATTCGCGGCCGGCCGGCAGATGCGTGAAGGCGCCCACCGAATTGCGGAAATCGGGA
>NZ_CYTU01000004.1:259439-279082 GCF_001299375.1 Achromobacter sp. 2789STDY5608621
CCTGCCACAGCGCGTCGGCGCCGGGCGCGGCGTTGGCCGCGGCGGCAGGTCCGGCGGCAGGCGGCGCGGCCGCCGGCGCCTCGCCGGCGACCGCGCCTGCCATCACGCTGGAGATGACGCTGGATATGGCGACGGCCGCCGCCGCACAGGCCAGCCCGGCGGCGGCTCCACGCCACCGCCCTCGCCCGCCGCCGCCCCTTTCCGCCGGGTCCGTCATGGCTTCTTCTTGGCCAACCCCACGATCACGGAGGTGGTGCAGTGGAAGATCGACGACTCGTTGGACATGCACCAGTTGACGTCGTTGTGCAGGAACATCTGGTAGCCCGGCCGCTCGCGCTCGGCCGAGGCGCACATGCACTTGCCGCAGGCCGTCTTGCCGCAGCAGTCGTTGTAACTGATGAGGTAGTCCTTGCCGTCCAGCGGGTTGTGGCAGGTGCCGACCCACGACACCGCCGACGGCGAGGTGCCCGGCGGGCATGAGGTCGTGCTGCCGCCGCAGCACGAGCACAGGAAGCCGTCCACCGCGCAATAGCGCCAGTAGTCGCAGGCGGTCTCGTCGGTCTGCGGCTTCTTGGCCGCCGCGGGCGCGGACCGGGCCACCGGCAGCACCGGCACCAGGAAGGCGGTGCCGACCAGCACGCGGCCGATGCGGTTGAGCACGCTGCGACGCGACGTGGCGTGGGCGACGGAGCGCGTGGCGCGCTCTCCAAGCTTATCCAACCAGCGCATTGCCGTTCTCCTTGCGTGAAATGCGGGTCTCTTCCAGCGCGCCGCCGGCCAGGAATTCCTGCACCGACGCCACGCCCAGCTCCTTGGCCGTGAACAGGCTTTCCAGCTGTTCGCGCGAATTGATCAGGCCCTTGGCGCGGATCACGCCGGATTCGTCGATCAGCACCGCATACGGCAACTTGCTGATCTGGAACTTCATGCCCAGCTCGGTCGACAGCAGGTAGGGAAAGCGCTCCAGCCCCGCCTGGCGGTAGAACGCCAGATGCTCGGGCATCTCGCCGTCGCTGGCCAGCACGATGCGCAGCCAGGCGCTCTCGGTGCCGGCCACCGACTTGAGGATCGGCAGCAGCTTCTTGCACACCGGGCAGGTCGGCGACAGGAAGAACAGCAGCTGGCTGTGCTGGCCGCGTTCGCCGATGGTCATACGCCGGCCCAGCAGGTCGGCCAGTTCGAAACGGGGCGCGGCTTCGCCCACCGCCGGCCCCTTGTCCATGGTCAGCGCTCCCATCGGCGCCACGCGCTCGTACAGCACGCCGATCTGGCGCGACAGCGCCAGGATGACCAGCATCAGGCAGAGCACCACGCCCCACAGCAGAAAATTGGAAATGATCAAGGCTTCCATATCGTGTCGCTCCGTTGTTTCTAGGTATGCAGCTGCCGCAGCTTCAGGTGCGAGGCCAGCAGGTGATTGACGGTGAAATACAAGGCCACGGCGCACATCGCCAGGCCGAAGACCGAGGCCGCGTCGGCCCATTGCAGGCTGCGCGAAGCGCCTTGCGCCGCGGCGAACACCGGCAGCGTCCACGACGCCAGCAAGGCATTGCGCAGCACCATCCACCAGGACAGCCCGGCGCCGCGCGCCGCCGCGCCCCGGAAGGCGGGACCGCCGCAGCCGCAATCGATATCGCGGCGGCCGCGCGCCAGGTTGAGCGCCACGCCCGCCGTCGCCAGGGCCAGCACCAGCAGCGCCAGCGCGGCGCCCATGGCCTGCGCGCCCGGCGTCAGCAGCAAGGCGCCGGCCAGCGCTTCGGCCAGCACATAGCCCCAGGCGAAGGCGCCGGCCAGGCCGGCGGGCACGATCTCGTATGCCGTCACGGCGCCGCTGAAGGCCGCCATGTCCTTGAGCTTGTCGAGCGCGCCCAGCAGCAGCACGCAGGCAAGCGCGGCGCTGGCGGCATAGCACAGCACGGGATCGGTCATTGCGCGCCTCCCGGCTGCGGCTCGACCTGCAGCGCCGTCTCGCCGGCGCCCTGGATCGTGCCCTTGAGCACCGGCGCGGCCGGCGCCGCGTCATAGATGTTGACGTTGCCGCCGTCGATGGTGAACAGGCGCGGCTTGTCGTCCTGCGACACCGACATCGACAACGCGTTCTTGCCCGGAATGCGCGCCAGCCGCTTGTGCGTGGCCAGGTCATACACCCAGATCTCGGCGGCGGGCGTCTTGTGCGAGCCTTCCGCGCCGTTCGGATGCATGCCCACGTACAGGCGCTTGCTGGCGCGGTTGACCGCCAGCAGGTTGTAGCCGCCCGGGCGCCAGCCGCGGTCCTTGCCGGATTTGTCCAGCAGCGACCACGGCTCGCCGAAGCGGGCCTCGGCGCCGCTGAAATCCGCGCTGTAGACGTTGCCGTTGTACGAGACGAAATAGAAGGTGTCGCCCAGGCGGTCGGTATGGGTGAAGATCGGATCCTTCTCGACCTCGAACATGGGCTTGCTGCGCTGCTGGCCCGACGGCTTGCCGGCGGCGTCCAGGTCGACCGTGACGAACGAGCCGTCGCCGCAGATGCTGGCGAAGCTGCGCGGCCGCGACGGCGGCACGATGATGCTCCAGCAGCCGGCGGACGCGGTCACTTCGTCGGCGAACTTGCGCGTCTTCAGGTCGACCACCGTGACCGACGAGGCCGGCGTGGCGTTCTGCACGAACAGCAGGCCGCCGTCGGCGCTCTGCTGCAGGTAGTTGCGGTAGTTCAGCGCCTGCGCGCGCTTCTCGGGGATCGGCACCTCGTACTTCGGCGTCAACGTCTCGGCATCCCAGGCCTCGACCACGTCGGTGCGCTTGCCGCGGTTCAGGCGCTCGTAGTAGGTGGTCATGATGTAGATGTCCTTGCCGTCCGCCGACACCGTCATGTGGCCGTTGAACGACGAGGGCACCAGTCCCAGGAATTTCATCGTGTCGCCGTCGTAAATGTTGACGCGGCTGTCGACCAGGTGATTGAACACCGCGTCCATCACGTACAGCCGGTGCGGCGTGGCCGGCGGCAGGCGGGTGCCGCCCTTGAGCTCCTCGACCGGCAGGTCGGCGCGGGCAAGCCCGGCGGCCGCGGCCAGGGCCGCGCACAGCGCCCATTTGCCGGCCCGCGCGGCGCGTCTGTTGGCACAAAGCGCAATCATTGGATCTCTCCTGGTGTCATGTCCGTTGCTCCTAGAAGGCGTAGACGTAGCGCATCTGCACGCCCCGCATGCGCGGGCCGTTCTCGACCCTCAGGTCGTGGATGTACTGCATCTGGATCTGGTTGGCGTCGTTGATCTGGTGCGTCAGTTCCAGCGCCAGCTGGTGATTGCGGGCGCGGCTGGTCACCGTCTCGCCCGCGGCGCGCTCGCGGCCGCCGGTCTCGTAGCGGTAGCGGATGCCGGTGTAGGTGTTGTCCGTGATATTGGTGGAGGCCAGCGCGAAGAAGCGGAAGGACGGGTCCTTCTTCAGCGTCTGGCTCATCCAGTCGCTGTTGCGGCCGTAGATTTCCACTTCGCCGATGGCCTCCAGGAAGGTGGATTCGCCCACCCCCTTCACGAACGAGAAATCCTGGATGGTGGACCAGCGGTTCTTGCCCGGCGAAGTGTCCGGGCGCGAGCCATCGTAGCGCCCCAACGGCACCACCACGAACGGCTCCCAGGCGAACCAGGTCTTGGTCTGCTCGTTGTTGTAGAGCCAGATCGCGGAACCCAGCGTCACGTCGCCGATGCCGGTCTGGCGGTCGCGCGGGGCGCCCGGCAGTTCCATCGTAGTGCGCGACATCGGCACGATGAATTCGAGCTGCACGGTCTTGCCGAACAGCTCCCGGTAATGCATCTGGCGGTAGATCAGCGCATCCACGTCCACCGAGGCGCCGTCGATGCGCTTGCCGGCCGAATACAGCCCCGACGAGCGCAGCCCGGCCAGGTAGCCAGCGATGATGTTGGTGCCCACCGGCGCGGGTATCCAGTCGCGCGCGCTGGGGTCTCCGGCCCATGCCGCCTGCGCCGTGGCCAGGCCCGCCAGCAGCAATGCTGCGCGCGCCCGGGCCCGGCAATTGGTCTTGCCTGCCATGCACTTCCCCTTGGTTGCGCGGCCTCGCACGCGCCGGTATCTCCCGGCTTGTCTCGCGCGGCCGTCAGTCTAGTAAGCGATACAAACGGACTTCTTCTCCAGATACATGTCCAGTACGGCGCGGCCGTGCTCACGGCCGATGCCGGACTGCTTGAAACCCCCGAACGGCATGTTCGGGTCCAGCATGTTGTGGGTGTTGATCCAGAGCGTGCCCGCATCGATGCGCGGGATCAGGCGCTGGACCCGGGTCAGGTCGTTGCTCCAGAGGCTGGCGCCCAGGCCGAAGGCGCTGTCGTTGGCCAGCCGCACGGCGTCGTCGAGCGTGTCGAACGGCTGCGCCACCACCACCGGCCCGAAGATCTCCTCGCGGGCCATGCGGGCATCCTGCGGCAGATCCGTGAATACCGTGGGCCGCACGAAATACCCGGCGCCCTCGCCGGCGGCGCCGCCCGCCAGCACCTTGCCGCCCTCGGCGCGGCCGATGCCGATGTAGTCCATCACGCGCTGCTGGTGACGCGCCGACACCAGCGGCCCCACCTGCGTATCAGACGCGAAGCCGGAACCCAGCTTCATGCCGGCGGCCAGGTCGGCCAGCCGTTCCACCACCTTGGCGTACAGGCCCTTCTGCACGTAAAGCCGCGAACCCGCGGTGCAGACCTGGCCCTGGTTGAAGAAGATGGCGGCGGCCGCGCCTTGCGCCGCCGCGTCGGCGTCGCAGTCATCGAGCACGATCACGGGCGACTTGCCGCCCAGTTCCAGCGAGACGCGCTTCATGTCGTCCATGGCGGCGCGGCCGATGAGCTTGCCGACCTCGGTGGAGCCGGTGAAGGCGATCTTGTCCACGCCCGGATGCGCCACCAGCGCCGCGCCCGCGGTCTCGCCGCGACCGGTCACCACGTTGACCACGCCCGGCGGGAAACCGGCTTCCAGCACCAGTTCGGCCAGGCGCAAGGCGGTCAGCGGGGTTTCCTCGGCGGGCTTGAGCACCACCGTGCAGCCGGCGGCCAGCGCCGGGGCGATCTTCCAGATCGCCATCAGCAGCGGGAAATTCCACGGGATGATCGCCGCCACCACGCCCACCGGCTGCGGCAGCGTGTAGGCGCTGTACTTGACGCCGGGCGGGAACGGGATCGACAGCGCCAGCGTGTCGCCGGTCAGCTTGGTGGCCCAGCCGGCCATGTAGCGCAGCCATTGCGCGCCGGAACCAACCTCCAGCCCCTGGGCCACGCCCAGCAGCTTGCCGTTGTTCAGGGTCTCGAGCCGCGCCAGTTCCTCGCCATGGCGTTCCACCAGGTCCGCCAGGTTCAGCAGCAGGCGCTCGCGCCCGGCCGGCAGCATGTCGCGCCACGGGCCGCTGGCGAATGCCCGGCGCGCAGCCTGCACCGCCAGGTCGATCTGCGCCGGACCGGCATCGAGCTGGGTGGCGATGACCTCGCCGGTGGCCGGATCGTGCACGGGGATGGGTTCGCCCTGCCCCTGGCGCAGCGGCTTGCCGTCGACGATCATGTATTCCCGGATGGCGGCCAGTTCCGGACGGCCGGAGGCGGAGGAAGGGGCGGACGGCATGCGTGAGGCTCCAACGGATAGGGTGAGGCCAGGATAGCAACGGCCCACCGCGCTGGCTTGTCCGCCCGTGCATGGCGATTTGTCCCGGTGCGCACGGCAAAAAAAAACGGGACGCGCCATGCGTCCCGCCTTGCCCGCGGGGCGCCGGGTCAGTCCAGCATCAGCACCGTGGCGCCGGTGGTCTTGCGCGAGGCCAGCGCGGTCTGCGCTTCGCCGGCCTGTTCCAGGCTGTAGCGCTGGTCGATGCGGACCTTGATCTTCTTCTTCAGCACCAGGTCGAACAGCTCTTCCGAGGCGGCCTGCAGCTTTTCCAGCGTGTTGACGTGCACGCCCAGCGACGGCCGCGTCACGTACAGGCTGCCCTTCTGGTTCAGGATGCCCAGGTTCACGCCCGCCACCGGACCGGAGGCGTTGCCGAAGCTGACCATCAGGCCGCGCGGCTCCAGGCTGTCCAGCGAGGTTTCCCAGGTGTCCTTGCCGACGCCGTCATACACCACCGGCACCTTCTTGCCGCCGGTCAGTTCGAGCACGCGCTCGGCCACGTTCTCGCGCGAGTAGTCGATGGTTTCCCAGGCGCCGTTGGCGCGGGCCAGTTCGGCCTTCTCGGGGCTGGAGACGGTGCCGATCAGCTTCACGCCGAGCGCGCGCGCCCATTGGCAGGCGATCAGGCCCACGCCGCCGGCGGCCGCGTGGAACAGGATGGTTTCGCCGCCTTGCAGGCGGTAGGTCTGGCGGAACAGGTACTGCACTGTCAGGCCCTTGAGCATGAGCGCGGCGGCTTCGTCGAAGCCGATGCCCTTGGGCACCTTCACGACCTGGTTGGCCGGCACGTTGCGGGCCTTGGCGTAGGCGCCGATCGGGCTCTGGCCATAGGCCACGCGGTCGCCCTTCTTCAGGTGCTTGACGTCGGCGCCCACGGCCGTGACCACGCCCGCGCCCTCGAAGCCCAGGCCATGCGGCAGCGGGTGGGGATACAAGCCCGTGCGGAAATAAATATCGATGAAGTTCAGCCCGGCCGCGTGCTGGTCGATGGTGACCTCATTGGCGGCCGGCGGCGGCACTTCGACTTCGACCAGTTTCAGGACTTCGGGACCGCCATGCTGCTCGATACGAATTGCCTTGACGAGATTGCTGGCCATACTGGCCTCCTTTCTTTGAAATGTTGCGACGCAAGCTTGAGAATCAACGATGCAATCCGGACTTCAGCGCGCGGACGCGCTGCCGCCCGGCGCGGCGGGCGGCGGCTTGGCGGTCCCGCCCCCCATCAATACGAATACCCCGGCCAGGACCAGCGCGGTGCCGGCCATCTGCCAGACCGTCACGGGTTCGTGCAGGAACCACGACGCCAGGAACAGCACCGACACCGGCCCCAGCATGCCCAGCAGCGACGCGGTCGGTGCGCCGATCAGCGCCACCGCCCACATCAGCATGAAGACGGGCACCACCGTGTTCAGGGTGGCATGGATGATCGAGTAGCCGTACACGCCCATCGGCTGGATCAGCACGGAGGCCGGATGGATCACGAAGAACTGCACGATGCAGGCCACGCACGACACCAGCATGGCATACGCCACCAGCCGGGTGGGCCCGATGCGCTTGATCAGTTCTCCGGAGCAGATCAGGTACACAGAATAGCTGAGCGCCGAACCGAAAACGAACAAAGACCCTAACAGCACCTCGGAGGAGCCGCCGAAGCTCAGATCGTGGGCGAAAACCAGCACCACGCCGGCGTACGACAGCGTCATCGCCAGCCATTGGCGGCGCTCGACCGGCCGCTTGAACCAGAACGCCGAGATCAGCACCACCAGCGACGGCGACAGGAACAGGATCAGCCGCTCCAGGCTGGCGGTGATGTAGCGCAGGCCGAGGAAATCCAGGAAGCTGGACAGGTAGTAGCCCAACAGGCCCAGCAGGCAGACCTGGATGCGTTCCTTCCAGGTCATGACGACGATCTCGCCGCGGGCCGCCAGGCGCGACTGATGCCATGCCACCGCCGCGAAGAACGGCATGGCGAACAGCATGCGGAAGGCGATCAGGGTGACCGCGTCGATGCCGTAGCGGTAGGTGAACTTGACGACGATGGCCTTGGCGGAAAACAGGATCGCGCCAAGCGCGGCCATGAAAAAACCGGCCGCGCGGCTGGAGGGACGAGAGACCGGCAAAAGCTTGGCAATGCGATTCATGCGATGATTTTAGATTCAGCGCCGCGGGATTTGCACGCCCGGCGCGCATTTTCAGCCTATGGCGGCCCGGCCACGAACCGGCCCCGCCCCCTTCCGTTCCCTGCCATCCCTTGCGAATGACCCGACACCGCGCCCTGACTTATATCCATATCGCCGCCGTCCTGTTCGGCCTGACCGGCGTCTTCGGCGAACTGATCCAGGCCAGCGCGGCGGTCATCACGCTGGGGCGGGCGGTCTTCGCGGTGATCTCGCTCGGCCTGTTCGCCCGCATGCGCCGCCGCCCGCTACTCGGCGCCCTGACCCCGGCCCAGTTGTTCGTGCTGGTGATCGCGGGCGCGCTGCTGGCGGCCCACTGGGTCACCTTCTTCATCTCGGTCAAGGTCGGCGGCATCGCCATCGCCACGCTGGGCTTCGCCAGCTTCCCGGCCTTCATCACGCTGTTCGAGGGCCTGATCTTCCGCGAACGCGTGCGGCTGGCCGAATGGCTGCTGCTGGGCCTGGTCACGGCCGGCCTGGTGCTGGTCACGCCCTCGTTCGACCTGGCCGACCAGGGCACCATCGGCCTGGCCTGGGGCCTGCTGTCGGGCCTGACCTTCGCCCTGCTGGCCCTGAGCAACCGCCGCTCGGCCTCGGGCATGGACCCGATGCAGGTGGCCTGCTGGCAGAACCTGGTGGTGGCGCTGGTGATGCTGCCGTTCGCCGCCGGCCAGTTGCCCGCCCTGCCCGCCATGGACTGGTTCTGGCTGGCGCTGCTGGGCGTGTTCTGCACCGGCCTGTCGCACTTCCTGTTCGTCTCCAGCCTGACCCGCCTGAACGCCCGCAGCGCCGGCCTGGTGATCGCGCTGGAACCGGTCTATGCCATCGCCTTTGCCTGGATGCTGTTCAGCCAGCAGCCCACCGTGCGCATGATGGCCGGCGCGGCCCTGATCGTGGCCGCCATCGTCTGGTCCGGGCTGCGCAAGGCTCCCGTCGCCCCCGAAAGCGCCCCCCAAAAGCAGCCTTGACAATTACTGACTAGGCAGTAAAATTCGCTGCATGAATGCCTCGTCACGCCCTGAATCCCCCGAAAATCCGGTTCATTATCGCGGTGACACCCGCTGCATGATGGAAGAAAACGCCGGCTACCTGATCAAGCTGGTCGCCAACTCCCTGAACCGCATGCTGGACCAGGAAATGGCGCCGCTGGACCTCACCGCCATGCAGTGGCGCCCGATCGCCATGGTCGCCCTGGGACGGGCCGACACGCCAGCCGAACTGGCCCGGCTCAACGGCGTCGACACCGGCGCCATGACCCGCACGCTCGACCGGCTCGAGGCCAAGGGCCTGCTGCGGCGGGCCCGCAACCAGTTGGACCGGCGCGTCGTGAAGATCGAACTGACGGAGCTGGGCGAAACCAAGGCGCGCGAAATCCCGCCCAACATCGCCCGCGTGCTGAACCACCACCTGCGGGGTTTCTCCACCGACGAAGTAACGCAGCTGATGCACTTCCTGCGCCGCATGATCGCCAACGGTTCCGCCTCCGCGCCCGAGCGCTGACGGCGCCCGCCCAAGCCGACCCGCCCCTGCAGAAGGGGCTTTATTTGACGTAATATTTGCCTAGGCAAATACAGATTAATCAATTACTTTCAGCAGATTGTCAGGATGAAACGCCTTCTTTCTACCGCATTAGTGCTGGCCTTGAGCGGTTGCGCCCTGATGGAACCCGGCCCCGAGCCGGTGGCCGCCCTGAATGAAACCAAGCTGGGCCTGACCGCCCAGGACGTCGCCTGGCCCGACACGCAATGGTGGCATCGCTACGGCGACAGCCAGCTCAACGCGCTGATGGACGAAGCGCTGGCCAACAGCCCGTCCATGACCGCCGCCCAGGCGCGCCTGGCCAAGGCCAACGCCGCCGTCAGCAGCGCCCGCGCGCCCCTGATGCCGCGCGTGGACGCCAACTACACGCTGAACCGCGAGCACCTGTCCGGCGACTACATCTACCCCGCGCCGCTGGGCGGATCCGTCGTCAGCGACAACCGCCTGGCGCTGGACTTCAGCTACGAGCTCGATTTCTGGGGCAAGAACCGCTCGCACCTGAAGGCCGCGGTCTCGCAGCAGGCCGCCGCCGCGGCCGACGCCCAGGCGGCGCGCAACGTGCTGGCCAGCGCCACCGTGCGCGCCTACCTTAATCTGCAGGACGCTTTCGCCCAGCGCGACGTCATCAAGCGCGTGCTGACCCAGCGCGAGGAAGTGCTGTCGCTGACCCGCGGCCGCTATTCCGCCGGCCTGGACACCCAGGTCGAGGTGAAGCAGGCCGAATCGTCGCTGGCCGCCGGCCAGGTCGAGCTGACCCAGACCGAGACCACCCTGGCGCAACTGCGCAACCAGGTCGCGGCGCTGGCCGGCGCCGGCCCGCAGCGCGGCCAGTCGCTCGTCGAAGCCTCCCTGACCGCGCCCGCCGGCGGCGTGCCCGCCAGCGTGCCGCTGGACCTGCTGGGCCACCGTCCCGACGTGGTCGCCGCGCGCTGGCGCGCCGAGGCCGCCCGGCACCAGATCGACAGCGCCCGCGCCGAGTTCTACCCCAACGTCAACCTCGTGGCCTTTGCCGGCTTCCAGGCGATCGGCACCGGCAACCTGCTCGGCACCGCCGCCCGCACCGCCGGTTTCGGTCCGGCCATCACCCTGCCGATCTTCCATGGCGGCGAGTTGAACGCCAACCTGGCCGGCCGCCGCGCCGACGCCGACCTGGCCGTGTCCGACTACAACCAGACCGTGCTCGACGCCGTGCACCAGGTCGCCGACGCGCTCGACGGCCTGCGCCTGCTGGAACAGGAACGGGCCCAGCAACGCCAGGCGCGCGAAGCCATCGAGGCGGCCTATGAACTGGCCGTCAACCGCTACAAGGCCGGCATGGGCAACTACCTGACCGTGCTGATCGCGCAGACCGGCGTGCTGACCCAGGCGCGGCTCGACACCGACCTGCGCATCCGCGCCTACCAGCTCGACGCCAACCTGGCCAACGCGCTGGGCGGCGGCTACGTCCCCGCCCCGGCGCAGCAGCCCGCGCCCGCCACGAACTCCACTCATTGAACGCTCCGGATTCAGACGTCATGAACGCAGCCACTCCCACGACCAACCCCGCCCGCAAACGCCTGCTGCTGACCGCGACCGGTGTTTTCATCCTCATCGCGATCGCCTACGGCATCTGGTGGGCCCTGTTCGGCGCCCACTTCGAAAGCACCGACGACGCCTACGTGCACGGCAACCTGGTGCAGATCACGCCGCAGGTGCCCGGCACCGTGGTGGCCATCGAGGCCGACGACACCGAGACCGTCGCCGCCGGCCAGCCGCTGGTGCGCATCGACCCGGCCGACACGCAGGTCGCCCTGCAGCAGGCCGAGGCCAAGCTGGCGCAGACCGTGCGCCAGGTCCGCACCTACTACGTCCAGAACGACGCGCTGGCCGCTGACGTCGACCTGCGCCAGGCCGACATCCAGCGCGCCCAGGCCGAACTGACCCGCGCCCAGAGCGACGTCACCCGCCGCCAGCAGCTGGCCAAGTCGGGCGGCGTCAGCGGCGAGGAAATCCTGCACGCCGAGGCCGCGCTGAAGACCGCGCAATCCGGCCTGGCGCAGGCCCGCGCCGCGCTGGCCGCCTCGCGCGCCAAGCTGGCGACCAACCAGGCGCTGACCCAAGGCACCACCGTGGCCGACCACCCTGACGTGCGCCAGGCCGTCGCCGGCCTGCGCAATGCCTGGCTGGCCCAGTCGCGCACGGTGCTGCCCGCCCCCGTGGGCGGCGTCATCGCCCGCCGCACCGTCCAGGTCGGCCAGCGCGTGGCCCCCGGCGCCGCGCTCATGACGGTGGTGCCGCTGGACCAGGTCTGGGTCGAAGCCAACTTCAAGGAAGGCCAGCTGCGCAAGATGCGCATCGGCCAGCCGGTCAAGATGACCGCCGACCTGTATGGCAGCTCGATCACCTACCACGGCATCGTCGCCGGGCTGGACGCCGGCACCGGCAGCGCCTTCGCCCTGCTGCCGGCCCAGAACGCCACCGGCAACTGGATCAAGGTGGTGCAGCGCGTGCCCGTGCGCATCGCGCTCGACCCCGCGGACCTGAAGACCCATCCGCTGCGCGTGGGCCTGTCGATGGACGTGGAAGTCGACGTCGGCAAGCAGGACGGCGAAGCGCTGACCGCCACCACCCGCAAGGAACCGGCCTGGTCGACGCGCGCCTTCGAACCGGCCCATGACGAGGTCGACGCCCTGATCGGCAAGATCATCCAGGCCAACCTCGCCTCCGACGAATTCACCCCGCAGGCGGCGCAGTCGCCCGTGGCCAAAGAGGGCTTGGCGCGCGGCGCCAAGTAAGGGGGCCTTCCCATGAGCACGACCGCTCAGCCCGCGGCCGGCGGCGCCCCCGCCGAGCCGACCGTACTCCCGCCAGGGACCTACCCGCCGCTGGAAGGCGCCACCCGCATCATCGGGTCGATCGCGCTGTCCACGGCGGTGTTCATGAACGTGCTGGACACCTCGATCGCGAACGTGTCCATCCCGACCATCTCCGGCGACCTGGGCGTCAGCTCCAGCCAGGGCACCTGGGTCATCACCTCGTTCGCGGTGGCCAACGCCATCACCGTGCCGCTGACCGGCTGGCTGACGCAGCGCTTCGGCCAGGTGCGGCTGTTCCTGATCTCCACCCTGCTGTTCGTGCTGGCCTCGTGGCTGTGCGGCTTCTCGCCCTCGCTCGAGGCCCTGATCGCGTTCCGCGTGCTGCAGGGCGCCGTGGCCGGGCCGATGATCCCGCTGTCGCAGACCCTGATGCTGGCCAGCTTCCCCAAGTCCAAGGCGGGCATGGCGCTGGCGGTCTGGTCGATGACGACACTGGTGGCGCCGGTGGCCGGGCCGCTGCTCGGCGGCTGGATCTCCGACAACTACACCTGGCCCTGGATCTTCTACATCAACGTGCCGGTGGGCCTGCTGGCGGCGTGGATCAGCTGGCGCATCTACGGCAACCGCGAATCGCTGACGCGCAAGCTGCCGATCGACAAGCTCGGCCTGGTGCTGCTGGTGGTGTGGGTCGGCGCGCTGCAGATCATGCTCGACAAGGGCAAGGAACTGGACTGGTTCGCCAGCCCCACCATCATCGCCCTGGCCGCCATTGCCTTCGTTGCCTTCGTCTTCTTCCTGATCTGGGAACTGACCGACGCGCATCCGGTGGTCGACTTGCGCCTGTTCAAGATCCGCAACTTCACGGTCGGCGCGCTGACGCTGGCGGTGGCCTACGGCGTGTTCTTCGGCAACGTGGTGCTGCTGCCGCTCTGGCTGCAGAGCTACATGGGCTTCACCGCCACCTACGCCGGGCTGGTGACGGCCCCGGTGGGCCTGCTGGCCATCCTGCTCACGCCGATGGTGGGCAAGATGCTGGCCACTCGCGACCCGCGCCAGATCGTGACCGTGGCGTTCCTGATCTTCGCGCTGGTGTGCTTCATGCGTTCGGGTTTCAACACCCAGACCGACGTGCGCACGCTGATGATCCCGACCATCATCCAGGGCGCGGCCATGGCGGCGTTCTTCGTGCCGCTGACTTCGATCACACTGTCGAGCATCGAGCCCTGGCGCATCCCGGCCGCCTCGGGCCTGTCGAACTTCCTGCGCCTGACCGCGGGCGCCTTCGGCACCTCGATCGCGACCACGCTGTGGGAAAACCGCGCCACGTTGCACCATGTGCAATTGACCGAATCCGCGCGGCCCGGCCAGCAGGCGTTCGATCAGACGCTCGACGTCCTGCAGAATACGGTCGGCATGTCGCACCAACAGGCCTTGAGCACGGTCGACCGGCTGATCAACGCGCAGGCGTTCACGATGTCCGCGGTGGATGTCTTCTACGCCTCGGCGGTGATCTTCCTGTTGCTCACAGGCCTGGTCTGGTTCGCCCGGCCACGCTCGACCAAGGCGGGCGGCGGCGGCGGCGCGGCGGAAGCCGCGGCCGGCGCCCACTGAGAGCAGCCCCGCCTTGTCTCTGGCAAGGCGCGCACAAAAAAAGGCCCGGCGGATGCCGGGCCTTTTTTCAATGTTTCAACAGCGTGTGCCAGTCCTGCCTTTCGATCACTTCCGGCGGCAGCGCGCTCACCGGTGACAGGTTGATCACCGACACGCCACGTCCGCGCCACTGCTGCGCGGCGAAGCGGAACGACGGCTCGATGAGACGGGCGAAGTTGCGCGCCAGCCGGCTGGTCTGCGGCGTCTCGCCTTCGTCGTAGAAGCGCATGCCGTGCTGCAGCGTCAGGTCCAGGCCGTGCAGGTAGACCTTGCGCGCGCCGCCCGAGATCATCACCTGCAGCGCCACGTAGGCCACCGTGTCCGCGTCGAACACGCCGAGCGACGCGTCGAAGCTGTAGCCCAGGCCCTGCTTGGCGTCCAGCAGCCGCAGGTCGGGCGACGCGGCCACCATGCGCTTGAGCACCGCGGGCGCGGCGCTGCGCTGGTAGGCCCGCTCGGAAATGAACTCGATGATGCAGATGCGGCAGCGGATCTCTTCCTGCGGAATCCCCTGCATGATGTAGCGCAGCACGTCGGGCAGCACGTACAACGTCAGGTCGCAAGCGACGATCTCGCGCACCAGATCAATGCGGTCCCGCACGAAATTCTGGTCGATGATGCAGTAGTACTTGAACTGCAGATTGAACTTGCGCGCCAGCGCGATGGAGCCGTTCACCCCCATGGCCACCCGGATGTCCAGGCGGTCATAGGGAATCTCGGCGATCGACGGCCCGCTCAGGATCAGGTGCATCTCGTCGTCGTCGGGGTCGTACCCCTGCTCCAACGGCGTGATGGGTACAGACCGTCCAAACGCGCGGAAGCCACAGATCACCCCGGCCGGATTGCGCCAGATGCGCACGAACGGCCACAGGTGCTGATTGTGGCGCTGCGTGCGCGACCGCAACATCCGGAACAGCTTGCGGGCGAAGCGATCGGCACGGCTGCCGCCCACCGGGGCGGAGGGGGGGGCGATGGAATCGACCATGGTCTGAGCCCCCGGGCAACGCATCGCGCTAGGCCGCCGCGATCAGCGACGCAATGGCGTCGCCTACTTCAGCGGTGGACGCGGTGCCCTTCATGTCGCGCGTGCGCGGACCGTCGGCCAGCACCGTCTCGATAGCGCGAACCACGGCCGCCGAGGCGTCGTCATACCCCAGGAAATCCAGCATCAGCGCGCCGCTCCAGATCTGGCCGATCGGGTTGGCGATGCCTTTGCCATAAATATCGGGTGCGGAACCATGCACGGGTTCGAACAGAGACGGGAATTTGCGTTCGGGGTTCAGGTTGGCCGACGGCGCGATACCGATCGTCCCCGTGCAGGCGGGGCCGAGATCGGAAAGGATATCGCCGAAAAGGTTGGAAGCCACGACCACGTCGAACCAATCAGGATGTTGCACGAAGTGCGCGCACAGAATATCGATGTGATATTTGTCCCAGCGGACATCCGGATAGTTCCCGGCCATTTCCGCCACGCGCTGGTCCCACCAGGGCATCGAAATCGAAATGCCGTTGGACTTGGTCGCCGCCGTCAGGTGCTTGCCGCGCTTGCGGGCCAGCTCGAAGGCGAATTTCAGCACGCGCTCGGCGCCGATGCGGGTAAATACGCTTTCCTGGATGACCACTTCGCGCTGGGTGCCGCCGAACAGCACGCCGCCGCTGTTGGAATATTCACCCTCGGTGTTTTCGCGCACGATGAAGAAATCGATCTCGCCGGGCTGGCGGCCGGCCAGCGGCGACGGCACGCCGGGCATCAGGCGCACCGGGCGCAGATTGATGTACTGGTCGAATTCGCGGCGGAACTTGAACAGCGAGCCCCACAACGCCTCGTGGTCGGGCACCGTGGCGGGCCAGCCGATGGCGCCGAAGAAAATCGCTTCATGCTGGCCGATCTGCTGCTGCCAATCGTCCGGCATCATTTTGCCGTGCTTGGCGTAATAATCGCAGCTCCAGTCGAAGTGGTCCCACTGGAAATCAATGCCGAAGCGTGACGCCACGGCGTCGAGCACTTTCAGGCCTTCCGGAACGACTTCCTTGCCGATTCCGTCCCCAGGGATCACCGCAATCTTGTGTTTTTTTGCCACCACTTTTTCCTTTGTCTTCCGGGAATACATCGCCCAGAATCATAGGCATAAATGGCGGTAACGCAATACCCCAAGTTACAAACAACGTACTACCCGACGTTACAGCGCCGGATTCGGTTTGTTCCGAAGATGGAATACAGAATTCAACGGCGCGTCTTGGACCCCAGCAGCGATCCCAGGATGCCGCGCGCCAGTTGCGTCGCGATCGAACGCGCCGTGCTCTTGGCGAAGGTCTGCACCACGCCGTCGCGCTTGCCGCCGCGCGGGCCGGTGGAGCCGAACAGCACATCGTTCAGGCTGTCCATCAAGCCGCCGCCCTGTGCCTCGGCGGGCGCGCCGCCCGCGGTCGGCGTCGGCGCGGCCTTGCCAGGCGCCTGATCGGCCGGCGCCGCCGCGCGTCCAGCCAGCACCTCGTAGGCGGACTCGCGGTCGATGGCCTTGTCATACTTGGCCGACATCGGGCTGCCCTGGCGCAAGGCCTGGCGCTCGGCGTCGGTGGCCGGGCCGATGCGGCTGCCGGGCGGCACGATCCAGGCGCGCTCGGTCGGCATCGGCCGGCCCTTGGCGTCCAGCAGCGACACCAGCGCCTCGCCCACGCCCAGCTCGGTGATGGCCGCCTCGATATCCAGCCCCGGATTGGGCCGCATGGTCTGGGCCGCGGTCTTGACGGCCTTCTGGTCGCGCGGTGTGAAGGCGCGCAACGCGTGCTGCACCCGGTTGCCCAGCTGGCCCAGCACGGTGTCGGGAATGTCCAGCGGATTCTGCGTCACGAAATACACGCCCACGCCCTTGGAACGCACCAGCCGCACCACCTGTTCGATCTTGGTCAGCAAGGCCGGCGGCGCGTCGTTGAACAGCAGGTGCGCCTCGTCGAAGAAGAACACCAGCTTGGGCTGGTCGACGTCGCCCACTTCGGGCAGCTTCTCGTACAGGTCGGCCAGCAGCCAGAGCAGGAAGATCGCATACAGCCGCGGCGCCTGCATCAGCTTGTCGGCGGCCAGCACATTGACGATGCCGCGGCCCTGGGCGTCGGTGCGCATCAGGTCGGCCACGTCCAGCATCGGCTCGCCGAAGAATTTCTCCGCGCCCTGCGACTCCAGCGCCAGCAGGCCGCGCTGGATCGCGCCGACGCTGGCGGCGGACACATTGCCGTAGCGCGTCTTGAGCTCGGCGGCGCGGTCGGCGACGTTCTGCAGCATGGCGCGCAGGTCTTTCAGGTCCAGCAGCAGCTGGCCCTCGTCGTCCGCCACCTTGAACACCAGCGTCAGCACGCCTTCCTGGGTGTCGTTGAGTTCGAGGATGCGCGCCAGCAGCAGCGGCCCCATGTCGGTAATGGTGGCGCGCACCGGCGTGCCCTGCTCGCCGAACACGTCCCACAGGGCCACCGGGCTGGCGCCCCAGGCCGGTTCGTCCAGGCCGAGGTTCTTGAGCCGCTCCTGCAGTTTGGGGCTGGCCACCCCGGCCTGCGAAATGCCGGTCAGGTCGCCCTTGACGTCGGCCATGAAGACCGGCGTGCCCAGGCGCGAGAAGGATTCGGCCAGGACCTGCAGGGTGACGGTCTTGCCGGTGCCGGTGGCGCCGGTGATGCAGCCGTGGCGGTTGGCCAGGGCTGGCAGCAGCGCCAACTCGGTCTGCGCATTCTTGGCGATGACGATGGGGTTGGGCATGGGCAACTCTCCGGACCGGATGACTCAGATGCCCAAGTGTAGAGCCTGCGGTGGCGCTTGTGCGCGTGGCAATATGGACACAGGCGGGCGACTCCCGGGCGCGCAGGCCGCCGGCACGGTAAAATGCCGTTTTTGCAGACAATTTATCCTGGGAAGCCATGGCCGGACACAGCAAATGGGCCAATATTCAGCACCGCAAAGGCCGCCAAGACGCCAAACGCGGAAAGCTCTGGACCAAGATCATTCGTGAAATCACCGTGGCGGCGCGCGCCGGCGGCCCCGACCCGGACAGCAACCCGCGCCTGCGCATGGCCTGGGACAAGGCCACCGACGCCAACATGCCCAAGGACAACATCCAGCGCGCCATCCAGCGCGGCGCGGGCGGCGCGGACGGCGAAGCGTACGAGGAAGTGCGCTACGAGGGCTACGGCATCGGCGGCGCGGCGGTCATCGTCGACTGCATGACCGACAACCGCACCCGCACCGTGGCCGAAGTGCGCCACGCCTTCGCCAAGAACGGCGGCAACCTGGGCCAGGAAGGCTCGGTCGCCTTCATGTTCAAGCACTGCGGCCAATTCGTGTTCGCTCCCGGCACGCCGGAAGACAAGGTCATGGAAGCCGCCCTCGAGGCTGGCGCCGAAGACATCGCCACCGACGAGGAAGGCGTGATCGAAGTCATCTGCGCCCCGACCGACTACGCCGCCGTGCGCAAGGCGTTCGACGACGCCGGCCTGAAGGCCGAAGTCGACGGCATCGTCATGAAGGCCCTGAACGAAACCGAACTGGCCGGCGAAGACGCCATCAAGATGCAGAAACTGCTCGACGCCCTGGAAGGCCTGGACGACGTGCAGGAAGTCTATACCACCGTCATTTTCGACGAAGCGCAGTAAGTTGTCTCGCGACACTCGACTGGCAACCTTAAGAATCACGCAACAATGAAACTCCTGGTAATTGGCTCGGGCGGCCGCGAACATGCCCTCGCCTGGCGACTGGCCCGCTCCCCGCGCGTACACAAGGTGTACGTGGCGCCGGGCAACGGCGGCACGCAACGGGCCGAGCAGATGGAAAACATCCCGCTCACCAATGCCGAGGAACTGGCTGACTTCGTCCAGCGCGAAGGCATCGCCCTGACGGTCGTCGGCCCCGAGGCGCCGCTGGCCGCCGGCGTGGTCGATGTCTTCCGCGCCCGCGGCCTGAAGATCTTCGGGCCGACCAAGGCCGCCGCGCAGCTGGAAAGCTCCAAGGACTACGCCAAGGCCTTCATGGTCCGGCACAACATCCCGACCGCGCGCTACGCCACCTTCACCGACCCGGTCCAGGCCCACGCCTACATCGACCAGGAAGGCGCCCCCATCGTGATCAAGGCCGACGGCCTGGCCGCGGGCAAGGGCGTGGTGGTCGCCGCCACGCTCGAAGAGGCCCACGCCGCCGTCGACGCCATGCTGGGCGACGGCTCCATGGGCGAAGCCGGCGCGCGCGTCGTCATCGAGGAATGCCTGGTGGGCGAGGAAGCCAGCTTCATCGTCATGTGCGACGGCCGCAACGTGCTGGCCCTGGCCACCAGCCAGGACCACAAGCGCCTGCAGGACGGCGACCAGGGCCCGAACACGGGCGGCATGGGCGCCTACTCGCCCGCCCCCATCGTCACGCCCGAGCTGCACCACCGCATCATGCGCGAAATCATCCTGCCGACCGTGCAGGGCATGACGCGCGACGGCATCCCCTACACCGGCTTCCTGTACGCCGGCCTGATGATCGCCCCCGGCGACGACCCCGACCGCGACATCAAGACGCTGGAATTCAACTGCCGCATGGGCGACCCCGAAACCCAGCCGATCATGATGCGCGTCAAGAGCGACCTGCTGGACGCGCTCGAGCACGCCGTCGAAGGCACGCTGGACCAGGCCGACATCACCTGGGACCGCCGCACCGCCCTGGGCGTGGTGCTGGCTTCGCACAACTACCCCAACACCCCGCGCACCGGCGACGTCATCCGCGGCCTGCCGGCCGATGCCGACGACTGCATGGTGTTCCACGCGGCCACCCGCCTGGAAGGCGAGGAAACCCAGACCACCGGCGGCCGCGTGCTGTGCGTCA
>NZ_CYTU01000004.1:279375-291875 GCF_001299375.1 Achromobacter sp. 2789STDY5608621
TTCCGCAACGACGAATGGGTCCGGCCCGAGGGCGGCGGCGGCGTCTCGCGCCTGCTCGAGGGCGGCCAGCTGTTCGAGCGCGCCGGCGTGCTGTTCAGCCACGTCCGCGGCTCGAAACTGCCGCCGTCGGCCAGCGCGCACCGGCCCGAACTGGCCGGCCGCTCCTGGGAAGCCATGGGCGTGTCGATGGTGCTGCATCCGCGCAATCCGTACGTGCCCACCACGCACATGAACGTGCGCATGTTCGTCGCCGCGGCCCGCCCCGGCCATGACGAAGCCGACGTGTTCTGGTTCGGCGGCGGCATCGACCTCACGCCCTACTACCCCTTCGAGGAAGACGCGCGCCACTTCCACGCGGTGTGCCGCGACGCGCTGGCCGGCCATGGCGCCGACTACTACCCGCGCTACAAGCGCTGGTGCGACGAATACTTCTTCCTCAAGCACCGCAACGAAACCCGCGGCATCGGCGGCATCTTCTTCGACGACCTGAACGCCCCGGGTTTCGACGCCTCGTTCGCCCTGACGCGCTCGGTCGGCGACGCCTTCCTCGACAGCTACCTGCCGATCGTCGAACGCCGCCGCGGCACGCCCTACGGCGAGCGCGAGCGCGATTTCCAGGCCTATCGCCGCGGCCGCTATGTCGAATTCAACCTGGTGTTCGACCGCGGCACGCTGTTCGGCCTGCAATCCGGCGGCCGCACCGAGTCGATCCTGCTGTCCATGCCGCCGCTGGCGCAATGGCGCTACGACTGGCAGCCGGAAGCCGGCACGCCCGAAGCCGGGCTGGCCGCCTACCTGACGCCGCGGGACTGGGTGTGACGCGTATCGGGCTCCTGGGCGGCAGCTTCGACCCCGTCCACGTCGCGCATGTCGCGCTCGCCGACAACGCCCTGCGCGCGCTCGGCCTGGCCCAGGTGCAGCTGATCCCGGCGGCCAACCCGTGGCAGCGCGCGGCCCTGAACGCCACCGAAGACCAGCGCCGCGCCATGCTGGAACTGGCCATCGCCGGCCACGACGGCCTGGTCGTCAACCCGATCGAGCTCGAGCGCGGCGGCGCCACTTACACCATCGACACCCTGCGCGCCCTGCCCGCGGATGCCCGCTACGTCTGGCTGCTGGGCGCCGACCAGCTGGCCAATTTCTGCACCTGGCAGTCCTGGCGCGACGTCGTCGGCCTGGTCGACCTGGCCGTCGCGACGCGGCCCGGCACGCCGCTGGCGCCGCCGGCCGAATTGGCCGACTGCCTGCGCGAGCAGGGGCGCCAGCTGGAAGAATTGCCGTTTGCCCCGATGCCGGTGTCGGCCTCGCAGATCCGCGAGCGCCTGGCCCGGGGTGAATCCACCGACGGCCTGCTGGCCCCTTCCGTCGCCGCCTATATTGCGGCGCACCATCTTTACCGATAAACCCATCCCGCCCGGGCGCGCAGCGCCACGGAACCGGCACCCGCCGTCCGTGAGCGGGTTATATTTGCAGCTATGGATATTCAGAAACTCCAACGCGCCGTCATCGACGCCCTCGAAGACGTCAAGGCGCAAGACATCAAGGTCTTCAACACCACGCATCTAACCAGCCTGTTCGATCGCGTCGTGATTGCAAGCGCCACCTCCAACCGCCAGACGCGGGCGCTGGCCTCCAGCGTGGCCGACCGCGGGCGCGCGCTCGACCTCTCCGGCATCACCATCGAAGGCGAGGACACCGGTGAATGGGTCGTCGTCGACCTGGGCGACGTCGTGGTCCACATCATGCAACCCGCCATCCGCCAGTACTACAACCTGGAAGAGATCTGGGGCGGCAAGCCGGTGCGCGTCAAGCTGCTGCCGGAATCCACCCGGGTCGCGCCGATCGCCAGCGACAGCGCCTACGACAGCACCGACGACTAAGGCACGTCGTGAAGCTGATCGTCGCCGCCGTGGGCACGCGCATGCCGGACTGGGTGCAGACCGCCTGGGACGACTACGCCAAGCGCCTGCCCCCCGACTGCGCGCTCGAACTGCGCGAGATCAAGCCCGAGCCCCGCACCACCGGCAAGACCCCGGCCCAGATGATGGCCGCCGAGGCCAAGCGCATCGAGGCCGCCCTGCCGGCCGGCGCGCTGCGCCTGGCGCTGGACGAACGCGGCCGCGACCTCACCACCATGGCGCTGTCGCAAAAGCTCGAGCAATGGCGCGCGGGCGGCCAGGACGTCGCCTTCCTGGTCGGCGGCCCGGACGGGCTGGATGCCGACCTCAAGGCCTCGTGCAGCGGCCAATTGCGGTTGTCGTCGCTGACGCTGCCGCACCCCATGGTGCGCGTGGTGCTGGCCGAACAGCTCTATCGCGCCTGGGCCATCATGACCAACCATCCCTATCACCGCGCCTGAGGCATGACGCCTGGCGCCAGCCTGGCGCGTCCGCCGCGCGCCGCCTCCCATGACTGACGCCAACACTCCCGCACGCCTCTATCTCGCCTCCGCCAGCCCCCGCCGGCGCGAACTGCTGACGCAGATCGGCCTGGCGCACGAGGTGCTGCGCGTCCCCGCGCCGCCCGGCGAAGACGAACCGCAGCACCCCGGCGAAAGCGCCGCCGACTATGTCCAGCGCACCGCGCGCGACAAGGCCGAGCGCGGCCGCGACTGGCTGCGCGCGCAAGCCCTGCCCGTCCTGCCGCTGCTGGCCGCCGACACCACCGTCATCCTCGACGGCCAGGTGCTGGGCAAGCCCGCCGACCGCGACGACGCCATCCGCATCCTGCGGGCGCTGTCGGGCCAGACGCACCAGGTGCATACCGCTGTCGCCCTGTGGACGGGCGACCGCCTGCTGGAAGCGGTCTCGATCACCCACGTGCGGATGCGTCCGCTCGAACTCGACGAAATCGCGCGCTATTGCGACAGCGGCGAACCGTTCGGCAAGGCCGGCGCCTACGGCATCCAGGGCCTGGCCGGCGCCTTCGTCGCGAACATCGACGGCAGCTACACCGGCGTCATGGGCCTGCCGCTGTTCGAAACCGCCAACCTGTTGCGGGCCGCCGGCATCGCGATTCCCTGATTGCGCGCGATCCCATTAAAAAGCCCCCGGGCCGCAAGGTCCGGGGGCTTTTTGCCATGATCAAGCCGTGGCGATCAGCTCTGCGACGTCGACACTCGCGCCATCGCCTGCGGCTGCGCGGCCGGCGCCTCGCCTTCCAGCGCGGCATGCAGCTGGTCCTTGTCCAGTTCGCCTTCCCAACGCGCCACCACGACGGCGGCGGTGGCGTTGCCGACCAGGTTGGTCAGCGCGCGGCATTCGGACATGAAGCGGTCCACGCCCAGGATCAGCGCCATGCCGGCCACCGGCACCGTCGGCACCACCGACAGCGTCGCGGCCAGCGTGATGAAGCCGGCGCCCGTCACGCCCGCGGCGCCCTTGGAGCTCAGCATCGCCACCAGCAGCAGCAGGATCTGGTCGCCCAGCGACAGCGGAATGTCGCAGGCCTGGGCAATGAACAGCGCCGCCATCGTCATGTAGATGTTGGTGCCATCCAGGTTGAACGAATAACCGGTGGGCACCACCAGGCCGACCACCGACTTCGAGCAGCCGGCGCGTTCCATCTTCTGCATCAACGTCGGCAGCGCGGCTTCCGACGAGCTCGTGCCCAGCACCAGCAGCAGTTCTTCGCGGATGTAGCGCACCAGCTTCAGGATCGAGAAGCCGTTGTAGCGCGCCACCAGGCCCAGCACGACCACCACGAACAGCACCGAGGTGGCGTAGAACGTGCCCACCAGCATCGCCAGGTTGATGATCGACTTGATGCCGTACTTGCCGATGGTGAACGCCATGGCGCCGAAGGCGCCGATGGGCGCGGCCTTCATCAGGATCGCAACCAGCTTGAAGATGGGCTGGGCCAACGCCGTCAGGAAGTCCAGCACCGGCTTGCCGCGCTCGCCGACCTGGGCCAGCGCGATGCCGAACAGCACGGCCACGAACAGCACCTGCAGGATATCGCCGCCGACGAACGGACTGAAGATCGTGGTGGGGATGACGTTCAGCAGGAAGCCGGTGATGGTCGAGTCATGTGCCTTGGCGACATAGCCCGACACCGCCTTCTGGTCCAGCGTGGCCGGATTGATGTGCATGCCGGCGCCCGGCTGCACGATGTGGCTCACCACCATGCCCACGATCAGGGCCAGGGTCGAGAACACCAGGAAGTACAGCATGGCCTTGCCCGCCACGCGCCCGACCTTCTTCAGGTCGCTCATGGCCGCGATACCGGTCGCCACCGTCAGGAAGATCACCGGGGCGATGATCATCTTCACCAGCTTGATGAAGCCATCACCCAGGGGTTGCATGGCCTGGCCGAGGTCGGGCTTGAAATAGCCCAGCAGAATGCCGATCACAATCGCGAAAAGCACCTGCACGTACAGGATTTGATAGAACTTGAGCTTGCGCGCGGGCGCGCTTTGATCTACTTCGATCATCGGGATTTGTCCCCACCAGGGGCCCCATGCTCCATGCGACGATGCGCAGCGGGTATCGGGGCGTTATCTCTTTTAAAGCCGTGCGTATCTCCGCAGGCCGATTTCACCCGATGAGCAATATCGCCGGGCTTGCCCAGCTATATGCAAATGCCGTGCCAACCCGGGACAGATCGTCCCCTGAATTCAAGCCCTTGATTCAGCTACGATTTTTCAGACGCGCCCAGGATGGTGAAGAAAAGAATGGCGAAATATCACACAGAACTCAGCTAGAATGTGCGAAAAACCGCACAACATCATGTCCACTCGCCCTTCCCCCCAGGCCGCGCCCGCGCCGGCGCCTGCCCAAGCGGATGGCGCCGCGCCCCGGCGCCGTCCGGCGTGGCCCTGGGCCCTGCTGATTCTGGCGGCCGTGGCCGTGGTATTCGGCATCCTGCATGCCGCCAGCGAATGGGCGCGCGACGGCGCCCTCAAGGAAGCCTATCTGCAGGCCCGCAGCGCGGGCCAGATCAACGCCGCCCTGCTGCGCAACAACCTCGATAAATTCCGCGCGCTGCCCTTCGTCCTGACCCGCGATGTCGATCTGCGCGCCACGCTGCAGAATCCCACGGCGGCGCAGATCGAATCGCTCGACGAAAAACTCGACACCCTGAGCCGCGGCGTGGGCGCCTCGGCCATCTACGTACTGGACCAGACCGGCTATGCCATCGCCGCCAGCAACTGGCGCGAACCCGCCACCTTCGTCGGCGTCGACTACCAGTTCCGGCCGTACTTCCGCGGCGCCGTGGCGCATGGCTCGGCCGAGCATTTCGCGCTCGGCACCATCAGCCACGAAGCCGGCCTGTACCTGTCGCGGCGGGTCGATGACACCAACGGCGTGATGCTCGGCGTCGTGGTGCTGAAGGTCGACTTCCGCGACCTGGAAGCCGACTGGCGCCAGTCCAACGCGCCCATCTTCGTCACCGACGAACATGGCGTGGTGCTGCTGGGCAGCGTGCCCGACTGGCGTTTCCGCGTGCTGAAGCCGCTGGCGCCCGACCTGGCCCAGACCCTGCGCACCAGCCTGCAGTTCGGCGACGCCATGTTCCAGCCGCTGCCCTTGCAGCCCACCCCGAGAACCGTCAGCGGCGGCCAGCTGTTGCGATCCGACGAAGCCCTGCCGCAGATCCCTGCGGGCGCGCCGCTGCTGCACACCACCCTGCCCATCGTGGAATCGCCAGGCTGGACGCTGCACCTGCTGTCGCCGGTGCAATCCGCGCTGAACCGCGCCACCGCCAATGCGCAATTGGGCGCCCTGCTGGCCCAGGGCGTGCTGTCCGCCATCATCGGCATCCTGCTTTACCGCCGCCATCGCAGCCGTGAAGGCGCCGCCCAGCAGATGGCCGTGCGACAGCAGCTGGCCGCCCAGGTCGAAGAACGCACCGCGCAACTGCGCGAGGTCAACCAGCAACTGCTGGCGCAGATGGATGAACGCCAGCGCACCGAGGCGCGCCTGCACACCATGCAGGACGAGCTGGTGCAAGCCAGCAAGCTCGCGCTGCTGGGCCAGGTCGCCGCCGGCGTCGCGCACGAGATCAACCAGCCGGTGGCCGCGATCCGCGCCTATGCCGACAACGCCGCCGAATTCCTGCGCCGCCAGGACCCGGCCTCCGCCGAGGAAAACCTGGGCACCATTGCCTCGCTCACCGACCGCATCGGCCATATCACTGGCGAGTTGCGGGCCTTCTCGCGCAAGGCTGGCGCTTCGGTCGGCCCGACCAGCCTGAAGGAAGCCTTGGACGGCGCGCTGCTGCTGGTCGGCCCGCGCGCCAGGCGCCAGCGCGTGGTGCTGCAACGCCCGCCGGTGGAACAGGACTACCTGGTGCAGGCCAACCGCATACGCCTCGAACAGGTACTGGTGAACCTGCTGCAGAACGGCATGGATGCGCTCGAGGGCCAGGCCGACGGCCGCATCATCATCGCGCTGCAGGACATGGGCGCCTCGGTGCAATTGTTCGTCAACGATAACGGCCCGGGCCTGTCGCCCGAAGCCAGCGCCCGCCTCTTCACGCCATTCCACACCACCAAGGCCGAAGGCCTGGGGTTGGGCCTGGTGATCTCACGCGACATCGTCGCCGAATTCGGCGGCGACCTGCGCGCCGCCCATCCCGGCGACGCCATCTTTCCCGCGCCCCACGGCCCCGGCCGCGGCGCAATGTTCACCCTGACGCTGCGCAAGTCGCCGCCTTCGATCCATGACCCGCGTCCCTGACACCGACCATTCCCAACCGGCGCCGCCAGGCGCCATGCCCGGGACCTCCCTGCTGGAAGATCCCCGCGCCAAGCCGGCCGTGCCCCGCGTCGCCTTCATCGACGACGACGAGGAACTGCGCCGCGCCAACGTGCAGACGCTCAAGCTGCACGGCATCGCGGTCGACGCCCATGCCAGCGCGCGCGGCGCGCTGGCCACGATCAATCGTGATTTCGACGGCGTGGTGGTCACCGATATCCGCATGCCCGACATCGACGGGCTGCAGCTGTTCCAGCGCCTGCGGGCCATCGACCCGGAAATTCCCGTCATCCTCATCACCGGCCATGGCGACATCGCCATGGCGGTGCAATGTATGCGCGACGGCGCCTATGATTTCCTGGCCAAGCCCTATCCGCCCGATCGCCTGGTCACCGCGATCACCCACGCCGCCGAGAAACGTCACCTGGTGCTGGAGAACCGCCGCCTGCGCGAAGCCGCCTTCGCGGTCGAGGCCGACGAAGTGCCCTTCATCGGCACCGCGCCGGCGATGCAGCGCATCAAGCAGACGCTGCGCCACATCGCCGATGCCGACGTCGACGTGCTGGTGGAAGGCGAAACAGGCACCGGCAAGGAAGTGGTCGCCACCGCCCTGCATCGCCTGAGCCGCCGGCGCCATCACGCGCTGGTCGCGATCAATTGCGGCGCGCTGCCGGAAAGCGTGATCGAAAGCGAGCTGTTCGGCCACGAGGCCGGCGCCTTCACCGGCGCGCAGAAGCGGCGCATCGGCCGCATCGAGCACGCCAGCGGCGGCACCCTGTTCCTGGACGAAATCGAGAGCATGCCGCTGGCGGTGCAGGTCAAGCTGCTGCGCGTGCTCGAATCGCGCCAGATCACCCCCCTGGGCAGCAACGAAGTCCGCAGTCTGGACCTGCGCGTCGTCGCCGCCACCAAGGAAGATCTGGGCAGCCCGGCCATCCGCGCCAAATTCCGCGAAGACCTGTTCTACCGCCTGAATGTGGTCACCATCCGCATTCCGCCGCTGCGCGAACGTCGCGAAGACATCCCGCTGCTGCTGGCCCACTACCTGGGACACGCCTCTCGTCGCTTCCAGCGCGACATTCCCGACATGCCCGCCGACATCAAGCGCCACCTGCTGACGCACGACTGGCCGGGCAATGTGCGGGAACTCGCACACTTCGCCGAACGCTTCGTCCTGGGCGTGCTCAACACGCCCGCCGCGGCCTTGCCGGAGCAGGAATCCACACCGGGTACGCTGCCGGAAAAGATGGAGCGTTTCGAGGCCCAGCTCATTCGCGAAGCGCTCGCCGCCCACCAGGGCGACGTCCGCGCGACACTGGAAGCGCTGGGCATCCCACGCAAGACCTTCTACGACAAGTTGCAGCGCCACGGCATTGACCGCCAGGACTACACCGGGGCGGCATCGCTGAACTGAAGCCGGCCTCCCAATGCATCCACATTGGGGCTGTCATGTGTTTTGGTTAGCGGGCCGCCTTGCAGACGGCTGCAAATACACCAATAGATGGTCAGCCCAACAAGCAAAAACCCCCGTGCGGCGCCAGCCGCGCGGGGGTTTCTTTTTGGGGTTTTCCGCGCGCACCAAAGACAAAACCCCACAGGCGAGAGCCTATGGGGTTTTGCGGAATAAAAGCCTGACGATGACCTACTTTCACAGACGTCCGTCCACTATCATCGGCGCAAAGGCGTTTCACTGTCCTGTTCGGGATGGGAAGGAGTGGTACCACCTTGCTATGGTCGTCAGGCGTAACTGGTTGAGAGATTGTCTTTGGGGGACAACCGCTCCAATCTTGGAAGAAGCGCAACGTGTGGGGATCAGAGGCTAGCTCGATGATCCCGCACAGTGGGTGTAATTGGTGTTGGCTGGCTGCTGACGGGGCAGCCAGATTTTGTATTGAACGACACTTGGAACGCTATATCACCAGGTCATAACCATCAGTGTTATAGGATCAAGCCTCACGAGCAATTAGTATCGGTTAGCTTAACGCATTACTGCGCTTCCACACCCGACCTATCAACGTCCTGGTCTCGAACGACTCTTTAGGGGGATCAAGTCCCCGGGATACCTAATCTTCAGACGAGTTTCCCGCTTAGATGCCTTCAGCGGTTATCTCTTCCGTACTTAGCTACCCGGCAATGCCATTGGCATGACAACCGGTACACCAGAGGTACGTCCACTCCGGTCCTCTCGTACTAGGAGCAGGCTCCGTCAAGTATCCAACGCCCACGGCAGATAGGGACCAAACTGTCTCACGACGTTTTAAACCCAGCTCACGTACCTCTTTAAATGGCGAACAGCCATACCCTTGGGACCGGCTACAGCCCCAGGATGAGATGAGCCGACATCGAGGTGCCAAACACCGCCGTCGATATGAACTCTTGGGCGGTATCAGCCTGTTATCCCCAGAGTACCTTTTATCCGTTGAGCGATGGCCCTTCCATTCAGAACCACCGGATCACTATGTCCTGCTTTCGCACCTGTTCGACTTGTCAGTCTCACAGTCAAGCACGCTTATGCCATTGCACTATCAGCACGATTTCCGACCGTACCTAGCGTACCTTCGAACTCCTCCGTTACACTTTGGGAGGAGACCGCCCCAGTCAAACTGCCCACCATGCACTGTCCCCGATCCGGATAACGGACCAAGGTTAGAACCGCAAACAAACCAGGGTGGTATTTCAAGGATGGCTCCACGTGATCTAGCGACCACGCTTCAAAGCCTCCCACCTATCCTACACAGGCCGGTTCACAGTCCAATGCAAAGCTACAGTAAAGGTTCATGGGGTCTTTCCGTCTAGCCGCGGGTAGATTGCATCATCACAAACACTTCAACTTCGCTGAGTCTCAGGAGGAGACAGTGTGGCCATCGTTACGCCATTCGTGCAGGTCGGAACTTACCCGACAAGGAATTTCGCTACCTTAGGACCGTTATAGTTACGGCCGCCGTTTACCGGGGCTTCGATCAAGAGCTTGCACCCCATCACTTAACCTTCCGGCACCGGGCAGGCGTCACACCCTATACGTCGACTTTCGTCTTTGCAGAGTGCTGTGTTTTTAATAAACAGTCGCAGCCACCGATTCTCTGCGACCCCATCATGCTAAGCGCGCAGGCGCTTCACACTACCGGGGTATACCTTCTCCCGAAGTTACGGTATCAATTTGCCGAGTTCCTTCTCCTGAGTTCTCTCAAGCGCCTTGGAATATTCATCCCGTCCACCTGTGTCGGTTTGCGGTACGGTCTCGTACAGCTGAAGCTTAGAGGCTTTTCTTGGAACCACTTCCAATCACTTCGCAAGCAATGCTCGCTCGTGCCATACCCTTGATTTACGCGCCCGGATTTGCCTAAGCGCCATCTTCGATATGTCAACAGGGACATCCAACACCCTGATGATCTTCCGCGATCCGTCCCCCCATCGCACTGTACGACGGTGCTGGAATATTAACCAGCTTCCCATCAGCTACGCATCTCTGCCTCGCCTTAGGGGCCGACTCACCCTGCGCCGATGAACGTTGCGCAGGAAACCTTGGACTTACGGCGAGGGGGCTTTTCACCCCCTTTATCGCTACTCATGTCAGCATTCGCACTTCTGATACCTCCAGCAGCCTTTACAAGCCACCTTCGCAGGCTTACAGAACGCTCTCCTACCGCGTGCACTAAAAGTGCACACCCGCAGCTTCGGTTTATCGCTTAGCCCCGTTACATCTTCCGCGCAGGACGACTCGATCAGTGAGCTATTACGCTTTCTTTAAAGGATGGCTGCTTCTAAGCCAACCTCCTGACTGTCTATGCCTTCCCACTTCGTTTCCCACTTAGCGATAATTTGGGACCTTAGCTGGCGGTCTGGGTTGTTTCCCTCTTGAGTCCGGACGTTAGCACCCGGTGCTCTGTCTCCCAAGCTGTACTTGCGGGTATTCGGAGTTTGCCATAGTTTGGTAAGTCGCCATGACCCCCTAGCTATAACAGTGCTCTACCCCCCGCAGTAATACTTGAGGCACTACCTAAATAGTTTTCGGAGAGAACCAGCTATTTCCAGATTTGTTTAGCCTTTCACCCCTATCCACAGCTCATCCCCTAATTTTTCAACATTAGTGGGTTCGGTCCTCCAGCACGTGTTACCGTGCCTTCAACCTGGCCATGGATAGATCATCTGGTTTCGGGTCTACACCCAGCGACTGAATCGCCCTATTCGGACTCGCTTTCGCTACGGCTTCCCTATTCGGTTAACCTTGCCACTGAATGTAAGTCGCTGACCCATTATACAAAAGGTACGCAGTCACCCCACAAGGAGGCTCCTACTGTTTGTATGCATACGGTTTCAGGATCTATTTCACTCCCCTTCCGGGGTTCTTTTCGCCTTTCCCTCACGGTACTGGTTCACTATCGGTCGATCACGAGTATTTAGCCTTGGAGGATGGTCCCCCCATCTTCAAACAGGATTTCACGTGTCCCGCCCTACTTTTCTTACGCTTAGTTCCACACACAAAATTTCGTCTACAGGGCTATCACCTGCTACGGCCGGACTTTCCATTCCGTTCGACTATCTTGCATGCTAAAACGTAAAGGCTCTTCCGATTTCGCTCGCCACTACTTTCGGAATCTCGGTTGATTTCTTTTCCTCGAGCTACTGAGATGTTTCAGTTCACCCGGTTCGCTTCCACTGACCTATGTATTCAGTCAGGGATACTCCTTGCGGAGTGGGTTTCCCCATTCGGACATCTGCGGATCAAAGCTTGTTTGCCAGCTCCCCGCAGCTTTTCGCAGGCTACTACGTCCTTCATCGCCTGTGATCGCCAAGGCATCCACCATATGCACTTAGTCGCTTGATCCTATAACGCTGTAGGCTATAGGACCTGAGTATTAGCGTTTGTGCCGTTCATAAGTTTCAAAGCAGTCTGAGGTTATTCACCCCAGTCTTGAGAACTTGGAACAAAATTAATGCAATCACAACCCGTACTTATCTTCATCGACTTGCGCCGAGTACTTGATAAGTACATTTCGTTGTGCTTCTTCCAGATTGTTAAAGAACGAATATAGCTGTTAGGTAAAACCTAACTCATAAGACCGTGAAGACATTATCTACACGACGCTATGAGTTAGCCTCTACGACCACACCAGGCATGAAGTCTTGGTGGAGGTGAACGGGATCGAACCGATGACATCCTGCTTGCAAAGCAGGCGCTCTCCCAGCTGAGCTACACCCCCATATTCACGGTATCAACTACCTGCGAATACTTGGTGGGTCTGGTTGGATTCGAACCAACGACCCCCGCCTTATCAAGACGGTGCTCTAACCGACTGAGCTACAGACCCAAAACCTTCTCGGATCAGTAGTCAGGAGTCATGGACACAGGGAGGAATCCCTCTACCCAAGCCCACAACCGATCCCAGCTATATATCAAACAACCGATAAGAGTGGACGCTTAACACGAGCACTAAGCTCTGAAAGGAGGTGATCCAGCCGCACCTTCCGATACGGCTACCTTGTTACGACTTCACCCCAGTCATGAATCCTACCGTGGTAATCGCCCCCCTTGCGGTTAGGCTAACTACTTCTGGTAAAACCCACTCCCATGGTGTGACGGGCGGTGTGTACAAGACCCGGGAACGTATTCACCGCGACATGCTGATCCGCGATTACTAGCGATTCCGACTTCACGCAGTCGAGTTGCAGACTGCGATCCGGACTACGATCGGGTTTCTGGGATTGGCTCCCCCTCGCGGGTTGGCGACCCTCTGTCCCGACCATTGTATGACGTGTGAAGCCCTACCCATAAGGGCCATGAGGACTTGACGTCATCCCCAC
>NZ_CYTU01000005.1:0-8604 GCF_001299375.1 Achromobacter sp. 2789STDY5608621
CGTCGCCGCGCTTGTTGCGCAGGATCTCGTCCTGCTCTTTCGCTTGCGTGCCGCCCTCGGCGTCAGTCACGACCGCCGTGTGCACGCCGTGCACCGACGGCGCGCCGCTCAGGCGCGCGCCGCGCTGGTGCGCCAGCTGCGGCCGCCACGGCCGGTCGCAGCGCACCGACTCGAAGCGGTTGGCGTAGCCCACCTCGCGCGCTTTAGCCAGTACCGCCGGATCGGGGGATTGCGAAGCCGCGGCCTCGCCATCCAGCATCAGATACGCATCCAGCCCCCCCAGCCGCTGCGCCAGCGAAGCATGGGTTTCCGGAGGCAGGTTGTTGATGCCCACATGCTCGATCCAGTCCAGCGCAAAGACGGGCTCGAAGCCGACCTCGCCCGCCGGCCCCAGCGACGACAGGTCCCGCAGCGTGAAGCGCGTGCCCGAGCGGAACGTGCGCACCACCCCGCGGCCCGCGAAAGTCTCGGCGCGGGCGCGCACGGCCTCGCGCGCCAGGTTCGCCTGCCGGCGGGCCTGCGCCTCGTCGGCAAAGCCGCCATGGCCGGCGATCTCGTACCAGTCCAGGCCCGCCGCGTCGTCCTGCCCGCTGGCCGGGTTGACCGGCGCCTGCGCGGCCACGGCGCGCTTGCCGCTGTCGTGCCAGCCCAGCACGGTGATGCTGTCGGGCGTGCGGCGGCGCTGGCGCGCCAGTGCCTGCACGGTGTCGCGCGATTCGGTCGCCGCGGCGCGCTGGAAGCGGATGCCGCCGCCCGCGGACTCGGCGTCCTCGGCCAGGTTGCGGCTGTCGGCGAACAGCTGCACCACGTGGCGCGCGGGCACGCTTTCGTCTTCCAGCACGGTCCAGCCCAGGCCGGCCTCGGCCAGCAGGCGCATCAGGAAGTCATAGTCGGTTTCGCGGTATTGGGTGGTGTAGGGACGCGGCGCCAGGTCGGCCAGCGCGCCTTCGACGTCGGCCGCGATGCGGTAGACATAGCCCTCATAGCCATCGAGCACATGGCGCACGATGTCCAGCACGGCCTTGCCCTCGAACACGCGGCTGGCGCGCCGCTGCGTTGCCAGCCACAGCCACGGCACGACGGTCAGCCGGTAGCGCGCCAGGCCGGCGTCGCCCGCCAGCAGCTCGGCCTCGCGGATCACGCCGCTGCGCCCGGCCTGGCTGCCGTCGGCGCGCGTGGTCCACAAGGTCACCGGGCGCGAGATCATGTCCTGCAGCGACAGCCCGGCGTCATCCGACAGCGCCACCACGCGCAACTGGCCGACGCCGGAAAGCGCCTCGCGCGCGATCCAGCCCTCCACCTGCAACGACGCGAGCACGCCCTCGCCCTGCAGGCGATAGAGGCGCGACTCGGAATTGAACAGGCTGCCGCTCATGGCTGCCTGGAACGCTGGAACAGGGTTGAAGCCGGCACAGTCAGGGGTCTCCCATGCGCAGTCCTACAGCGGGGCCAAAGAGAAATAACACGCCGGCTTGGCCCGACCGGAAATTCAGCTGTGCGTAATATGCAACCAAATCTTGGCGCGCCGGGCATGCCCGCGCGCGGCCGGCGGCAGCGGATCGACGGGAGCCCTGGCGCTGCGGATTGCGCCAAAAGAATGAGAATGCGCGGTGATGATGCGAATTATCACAATTTCTCAGGTTCCGATAACGAATCGCGCTCGGACGGCCGCCTGGAAGGCGACGGACGCCCTGGCCCGGCCGCGCGGCGGCGCCGAGGCGCGCCATGCGCCGATCAGGCGGCGCCTTACTTTCAATAAAGCGAACAGGAAATTCAGAATTTATTCGCTTTATGTGGCTAACTACCGTGGGTAGATTGGCGCTTTTTCGAACCTGCCATGACCACCACCGCCCTGCCCGCCGCCGCCCGCGCCGCCACCCCGAGCCGCCCGTCCCGCGCCCTGGCGCGCATGCTGTCGCTGGACGACTTCGAGGCCGCCGCGCGCCGGCGCCTGCCGCGTCCGATCTTCGGTTACGTGGCCGGCGCCGCCGAGGACAACCAGTCGCTGCGGGCCAATCGCGAGGCCTTCGGCCGCTACGCCTTCCAGCCGCGCGTGCTGGTCGACGTCTCGCGCCGCCAGCAGCAGGTCGAGCTGTTCGGCCGCCGCTACGAATCGCCGTTCGGCATCGCGCCCATGGGCATCAGCGCGCTGTCGGCCTATCGCGGCGACATCGTGCTGGCGCGGGCCGCGCACGAACAGGGCATTCCCGCCATCCTCAGCGGCACCGCGCTGATCGCGCTGGAAGACGTCATCCAGGCCGCGCCCGGCACCTGGTTCCAGGCCTACCTGCCCGGCGACCCCGCGCGCATCGACGCGCTGGTGGCGCGCGCCGCCCGCGCCGGCTACGAGACCCTGGTGCTGACGGTGGACATCCCGGTGTCGGCCAACCGCGAGAACAACGTGCGCACCGGCTTTTCCACCCCGCTCAAGCCGAGCCTGCGGCTGGCCTGGGACGGCCTGACCCGGCCGCGCTGGCTCGCCGGCACCTTCCTGCGCACGCTGCTGGCCCACGGCATGCCGCACTTCGAGAATTCGTTCGCCACGCGCGGCGCGCCCATCGTGTCGGGCTCGGTGCTGCGTGATTTCAGCGCCCGCGACCACCTCAATTGGGAGCACGTGGCGCGCATCCGCCGGCAATGGCAGGGCGCGCTCATCATCAAGGGCATCCTGCACCCGGCCGACGCGCGGCTGGCGCGCGAGCACGGCGCCGACGGCATCATCGTCTCCAACCACGGCGGCCGCCAGCTCGACGGCGCGATCTCGCCGCTGCGCGCCCTGCCCGGCGTGGTGGCGGCCGCCGGCGCCATGCCGGTGATGATGGACAGCGGCGTGCGTCGCGGCGGCGACGTGCTCAAGGCGCTGGCGCTGGGCGCGCGCTTCGTGTTCGTCGGCCGTCCCTTCAACTATGCCGCGGCCGTCGGCGGCCAGGCCGGCGTGGCGCACGCCATCGGCCTGCTGCGCGCCGAGGTCGACCGCAACATGGCCATGCTCGGCATCAACCGCCTGGACCAGATGGACGCCAGCCTGCTGACGCCCGCCTGAGGCGGCCGTCACGCGCAAGCGGCGGCGTCCATCTGGCGCCGCCCGTGGCATTTCCATCCCGGATGCCGTGCGCGCAGGGCATAGAATGGGGGTTCCTTCGCTACCGTTGGGCCGTCCCTCGCGCCGGCCCCCGCCCCGCCGCCCGTGTCTCTACGCCAATCCTCGTTTTTCCTGCGCTTTCTGACCCTGGGCGCGCTGGCCCACGTCTACGTCGGCGCCCGCCTGATCCCCGACGCCGGCCTGGACGGCCCGGGTTCGGCGAGCGCGATCCTGCTGCTGATCCTGTCGTGCATCCTGATTCCGCTGGGCATGCTGGCGCGCTCGTCGGTGCACCCGCCCTGGGGCGACCGCATCGCCTGGGTCGGCCTGATCGCCATGGGGCTGTTCTCGTCGCTGTTCGTGCTGACGGTGCTGCGCGACGCGCTGTTGCTGGTGACGTGGCTGGTGAGCCTGGCGACGGGCCCGGGACTGCCCTGGATCGACTTGCGGCGCATCAGCGCGATCGCCGTCGCGGCACTGGCGCTGGCGGCCACGCTGGTCGGCTTCTACAACGCCCGCCGGCGCGCCCGCGTAGTGACGGTCGACGTGCCGATCCGCGGCCTGCCGACCGACCTGGACGGCTTCACCATTGTGCAGATCAGCGACATCCACGTCGGGCCGACGATCAAGCGGCGCTACGTGCAGGCCATCGTCGACGCGGTCAACGAGCTGACGCCCGACGTCATCGCCATCACCGGCGACGTGGTGGACGGCAGCGTCGAGCAGCTGGCGGCGCAGGCCAGCCCGCTGGGCCAGCTGCGCGCGCCCTTCGGCGTGTACCTGGTGACCGGCAACCATGAATATTATTCAGGCGCCGCGCCCTGGGTGGCGGAATTCCGCCGCATGGGCCTGCGGGTGCTGATGAACGAGCATGCCGTGATCCATCCCGCCGGCCTGCCGGTGGTGGTGGCCGGCGTCACCGACTACAGCGCTGGCGCGTTCGACCCGCGCCAGCGCAGCAACCCCGCGGCGGCGCTGGCCGGCGCGCCGGCCGATGCGCTGCCCAAGATCCTGCTGGCGCACCAGCCGCGCAGCGCGGCCGCGGCCGCGCCGCTGGGCTACACCCTGCAACTGTCGGGCCACACGCATGGCGGCCAGTTCTTCCCCTGGGGCTTTTTCGTGCGCTTCCAGCAGCCGTACACGGCCGGCCTGCACCGCCTGGGCGACATGTGGGTCTACATCAGCCGCGGCACCGGCTACTGGGGCCCGCCCAAGCGCCTGGGCGCGCCGTCCGAGATCACCCGCCTGCGATTGCGGCCGGTGCACTGAACTAGGCGTCGTCCGGCAGCGGCCCGCGCTCCAGGTAGCTGGTCAGCGCGATATCGCTGGTGGTGTTGGTGATGCCCTCGATCTGGTGGATGCGCGCCAGCAGCGCCTCCAGCGCCTGCGTGTCGCGCACCCGCACCTTGAGCAGCATGGCGCTCTTGCCGGTGATGGTGTGGATCTCCTCGACCTCGGTCAGTTCGGCCAGGCCCAGCACCTGTTGGGTGATGCTCCAGTTGTTGGTGTCCACGTGCACGAACGCCAGCAGCGGGCGGCCGATGCGGGCGCCGTCCAGCCGCGCGGCGATGCCCTTGATGAGGCCGTCGCGCTTGAGGCGCTTGACCCGCTCGTGCACGGCGGGGGCCGACAGGTTCAGCAATTTGCCCAATTCGGCGTAGCTCGGCGAGGCGTCGTCCGCCAGCAGCGTTAATAGTTTTCGGTCGCGGTCGTCGAGATCTGGCATTGGAATCTGGTTCTGCCTAACGGCATTCGAACTTTTACGGGATAAAGGAATATCGGTATTAACCCTTATTTTATTCCAATAAAATTCCGCGGATGCAGAACCGCAACACCGCTCGCGCGCCGTCGCGCCGCCAGCCGCTTCCCCCCGCCATCCCCGCCCTGATGTTCGCCGTCAGCGTCGTCGGCTCGAACGGCCTGGCGCTCAGCCCGATCCTGTCGGACGTGGCGCGTTCGTTCGGCAGCACCGCCCTCACCGTCAGCACCGCCATTTCGGCCTACGGCGCGGCCACCGCGGCCAGCGCCTTCCTGCTGGCGGCCCGCATCGACCGCTGGGGCATCCGCCGTTCCCTCCTCATCGCCATGGCGGTGCTGATCGCGGCGCTGCTACTGTCGGCCACCGCGCCGCACTGGATCGTCCTGACCGTGGCCCAGGCGCTGGCCGGCGCCGCCGCGGGCGTGATCCTGCCGGCGGCCTACGGCTCGGCCTCGCTGGTGGCCGCCGCCGGACAGGAAACCCGCGCGCTGGGGCGCGTGATCTCGGGCTGGTCGGTCTCGCTGGTGGCTGGCGTGCCCCTGTCGGCGCTGATCTCCGACGCGGTAGGCTGGCGCGCCACCTACGCCGTGCTGGCCCTGTGCGCCGCGGTCGCGCTGGCGGGGCTGCGCAAGCTGCCGGAACGCCGCAGCGCCCACGCCGCGCCGCCGCGGCTGTCGCGCCTGCTGGCGCCGCTGTCGTACCGCGACGTGCCGGTGCTGCTGCTGGGCTGCCTGGCGTTCTCGTCGGCCTTCTACGGGGTCTATGCCTTCCTGGCGGATCACGTGCGCACCCTGCTGGGACTGTCGGCGGGCCAGGTCGGCTTCATCGCCTTCGCCTATGGCGCCGGCTTCCTGCTGGCCGGCCTGGGCGGCGCGCCGCTGATCGAGCGGCTGGGCCCACGCCGCGCCCTGCCGCTGGCGCTGGCCGCCATCGCCCTGGTCTACCTGGCGCTGCTGCCGGCCGCGCACGCGCTGACGGCGGTGCTGGCGCTGGCCGCGCTGTGGGGCGCGGCCTCGCAACTGAGCCTGAACCTGCTGGTGCTGTTGTTGTCGCGGGCCCGGCCCGACGAACGCGGCGCGGTGCTGGGACTGAATACCTGCACCACCTACCTGGGCGCCAGCGTCGGCACCGCAGTGGCCGGCACGCTCTACACCCACGCCGGCTTCGAGAGCCTGGGGCTGACCGCCGCGGCCGCCGTAGCCCTGGCCGCGCTGGCCCTGCACTGGCGCCTGAACGGCCGCCGCGCCGGCGAGCGCCGCGCCGCCGCCTGACGCCTCAGGACGGCAGGACCACCGCGCAATCGCGGCCCGAGCGCTTGGCCTGATACAAGGCCTGGTCGGCGCGCCGCAGCACGTCCGACATGCTGGCGTCGGTTTCCAGGAAACCGGTGATGCCGCCGCTGGCCGACAGCACCACGGCGTGGCCGTCGATGTTGGCCGGGTGCTGGCGCAGGCTGGCGCGCAGCCGGTCACAGACCGCCAGCGCCACGTCCTGGCCGGCGTCCGCCAGCAGCACCACGAATTCCTCGCCGCCCAGGCGTCCGACCGAATCGCCCTCGCGCAGGCAGGCCCGCAACTGGTCGCAGAAGTGGCGCAAGGCGGCATCGCCGCCCAGGTGGCCGTAGCGGTCGTTGACCTGCTTGAAATAATCCAGGTCCAGCATCAGCGCCGTATGGCCGGCGCCTTGCCGGGCCGCCTCCAGCATCGTCTTCATGCGCTGCAGGATCTCGGCGCGGGTCCAGCAGCCGGTCAGGCCGTCGACCTTGGCCAGGCGCGCCAGCGCGGCCTCGTTGCGGCGGTTCTCGGTCACGTCCATGCCGATGTTGACCACGCTGCCATCAGGCAGGCGCACGTTGGACCACATGACCGACAGGCGCTCGCCGTCGCGCGTCAGCGGCCGCCATTCGCGAAAGCCGCGCTGCGGCGTCCGTCCGACGCTTTCGACGACCCGGGCGCGGATCTCCGGGTCGGGATAGAACAGCGCCAGCGGTTCGGGATGCTGGTTGATCTCGTCGCGGGTCCAGCCGAAGCGGCGCTCGCAGGCGTCGTTCCACAGCAGGCATTGGCCGCGCTCGTCGAACGCGTTGATCAGAACCGGGGCGTTGTGGAACAGGGCCTCGTATTGGGCCACCACCTGGCGCAGGCGGGCCAGTTCCTCGTCGCGCGGGTCCGGCGCGCCCGCGCGGTCGCCGCCGGCAAGGCGCGGCGACGAGGCATTCAGGGCGTCATTCGAAGAAACGAGTCGCATGGGGTGGCGGGCGGGCAAAGGCGTCACGGCGGGGCCGGATCGGCCCCGGGGGTGCAAAGCGCGGCCAGTATACGGTCAAGGCCGCGCGGCAATTGCCAAGAAACGTCAAGCCCGCCCGGGCCCCTCCCGCCCCGCAGCGGCCCCGCGCTACCAGGGGAAGCTGATCAGGTCGCCGTACAGGCTGCGCAGCTTGGCCTTGACCTCGGGCGACTGCTGGTAGATGGCGATGAACTTCAGCAGGCGCGGGTCCTGCGCGCGGTCGGGCCGCGCGACCCAGCGGATGGCGTAGCGGCGCACATTGGCCGGATCGGTGTTGTCGAACGCCAGGCCGTCCTTTTCGTCCAGACCGGCCTGCTTGGCGAAGGTGGTGTACGTGACCGACGCCGTGACGTCATCGAACACGCGCGCCGACTGCGAGCCCTCGATCTGCACGAACTTCAGCTTCCTGGGGTTGTCGGTCACGTCCTCGATCGTGGCCTGGTGCGCCACGCCCGGCTTGAGCTTGATCAGGCCGATGGACTCCAGCAGCAGCAAGGCGCGGCCGGTGTTGACCGGATCGTTGGGCACCGCGATGGTGGCGCCGTCCGGCAGCGGCTGGCCCTTCTTGAGCTTCTTGGAGAACAGGCCGATGGTGGTCGAATACCCGTAGGCGATGGGCGTCAGGTTGGCGCCGCGGCGGGCGTTGAACAGTTGCAGGAACGGTTCGTGCTGGAAGAAATTGGCGTCGACCGAGCCGTCGGCCACCGCGATGTTGGGCAATACCCAGTCGTTGAATTCGACCAGTTCGACCTCCAGGCCGGCCTTGCGGGCCTCGGCCACGGCCAGCTCGGTGGCGGCATTGGCCACGCTCGGGATCAGGCCGATGCGCAGCGGCTTGTCGGCCGCCAGCGCCGGGCTGGCGCAGGCCAGCCCCAGGGCGGCCGCGGCGGCGCCGCGCGCCAGGGTCAGGAACAGGGATTGCAAAGACATGGGATCATCCGGAAAAGAATTCGATCGGCCCGGCTATTGTGCCGCAGCGCCGTTCCCGCGCGGCCAATGGCCTTGCCCGCGCCATGGCGATCGCGTCACGCCACGGCGCTACACTCGACCCCGATACCGAAACCCTGCATGACGGAGTCCGACCTTGCAAAACACCGCTACCCTGCCCCCGCATGTCACCCTGATCGGCGCGCCCACGGACATCGGCGCGGGCGCCCGCGGCGCCTCGATGGGCCCCGAGGCGCTGCGCGTGGCCGGCATCGGCCCGGTCATCGAAGCCCAGGGATTCCAGGTCACCGACCGCGGCAACCTCTATGGCCCGGCCAACCCCTGGCAGCCGCCCGTGGACGGCTACCGCCACCTGAACGAGGTGGCCGCCTGGAACCAGGCCGTGCACGACGCCATGTACGAGGCCCTGACGCAGGGCTCGCTGCCGATCCTGCTGGGCGGCGACCACTGCCTGGGCATCGGCTCGATCAGCGCGGTGGCGCGCCATTGCCGCGACACCGGCAAGAAGCTGCGCGTGCTGTGGCTGGAC
>NZ_CYTU01000005.1:8897-105836 GCF_001299375.1 Achromobacter sp. 2789STDY5608621
TGCGCGCGACGATGGAAGCGGCGCTGGCCGGCCTGGACGCCGACACCCACCTGCACGTCAGCTTCGACGTCGACTTCCTCGACCCGGAGATCGCGCCCGGCGTCGGCACCACGGTCATGGGCGGCCCGACCTACCGCGAGGCCCAGCTGTGCATGGAGATGATCGCCGACACCGGCCTGATGCGCTCGCTCGACGTGGTCGAACTGAACCCGGCCTTCGACGTGCGCAACAAGACCGCCGACCTGGCGGTGGACCTGATCGAGAGCCTGTTCGGCAAGTCGACGCTGGTGCGCCGCGGCGGCTGACGCGCGCCTGCCAGACGCGGTGGCGGCGGACGGGTTGCCGATTGCCACCGAACTGATTGAGAATGCCCCAGGTAGAGCAAGAAACCGCCCCCCAGAGGAGACATTCCATGAAGTGCTATTGCGTCGTCAATTTCCGCGAACCGCTGCAGCAGATGGATCAGCCCATTGCCGCGCCGCAAGGCTCGCAGGTGCTGCTGAAGGTCCGCGCCGCGGGCGTCTGCCACAGCGACATCCACCTGTGGGAAGGCGGCTACGACCTGGGCCAGGGCCGCACCCTGTCGCTCAAGGAACGGGGCGTGACGCTGCCCCTGACGATGGGCCATGAAACGGTCGGCAGCGTGGTCGCCGCCGGCCCCGACGCCACGGGCGTCGAAACCGGCCGCAACTACCTGGTGTATCCGTGGATCGGCTGCGGCGCGTGCCCCACCTGCCTGTCCGGGCAGGAAAACCACTGTACCGCCCCCGCCTGCCTGGGCATCCATCGCGCCGGCGGCTATGCCGAGCAGATGCTGGTGCCGCACCCGCGCTACCTGATCGACATCGGCGATCTCGATCCGGCCCGCATCGCCCCCTACGCCTGCTCGGGCCTGACCACCTATTCGGCGCTCAGGAAGATCGGCGAGGCCGTCTACCGCGAGCACCCCGTGGTCATCTTCGGCGCCGGCGGCCTGGGCCTGATGAGCCTGACGCTGATCAAGGCGCTGGGCGGCAAGGGCGGCATCGTGGTCGACATCGACCCGGCCAAGCGCCAGGCCGCGCTGGAGGCCGGCGCGCTGGCCGCCATCGACGGCGCCGCGCCCGACGCCGCGCGGCAGATCATCCAGGCCGCCGGCGGCAAGCCCTTGCAGGCCGCCATCGACCTGGTGGGCGCCCCGTCCACCACCGCGCTGGCGTTCGACTTCCTGACCAAGGGCGGCAAGCTGATCATCGTCGGGCTGTTCGGCGGCGCCTCGTCGTGGCCGATCGCGCTGATTCCGATGAAGGCCATGTCCATCATCGGCAGCTACGTCGGCAACCTGGCCGAACTGCGCGAGCTGATGGAACTGGTGCGGGCCGGCAAGGTGCCGCCGATGCCGGTGCACCGCTATCCGCTGGATGCGGCCGACAGCGTGCTGGCGTCGCTGCGCGCCGGCAAGGTGCTGGGCCGGGCGGTGCTGACGGTGGATTGATCCTCCGCCGGGGCCGCCGCGAATGGGCCTATCATAGGCACCTGCGCAACCGCGCCCACTTTCCCGCAAAGGATCCCGCATGACCGACCGCCAGCTCACCATTCTCGCGGCCATCAACCTGCTGATCGCCATCGGCGCCGGCGCCTTCGGCGCGCACGGCCTCAAGCGCCTGGTGACCCCCGAGCTGCTGGCGGTCTGGCAGACCGGCGTCATGTACCATCTGATCCACGGCCTGGGCCTGTTCATCATCGCGCTGCTCGGCGCGCGCTACGGTTCGCCGCTGCTGTCGGCCGCCGGCCTGGTGATGTTCATCGGCATCGTCCTGTTTTCAGGTAGCCTGTACGTCCTGACCCTGACCGGCACCCACTGGCTCGGCGCGATCACGCCCGTGGGCGGCGCGGCCTTCCTGGCCGCCTGGGCGATGGTGGCGCTGGCCGCCTACCGCGCCCAGGGCTGAACCCCTCGCCGGGCCGCGGCCCGGCACCCCCGCATTGCCTCCTGGCGGCCTCGGCCGCCTTTCCTGCTGAACCCCGATGTCGTCCTCTACCGTTTTTCCCGCCGCGCGTGACCACTCCGTCTTCACGGGCATCGCCTGTGTCGCCGGAGGCATCTTCTTCCTGACGCTCAGCGACGCCAACGCCAAATGGCTGGGCACCTCCTACAACCCGCTGCAGATCCTGTTCCTGCGCGCGCTGATCGCGCTGCCGTTCGTCACCGCCCTGGCCGTCTGGCTGGGCGGACGCCGGGTGCTGCGCACGGCCCATCCCGGCCTGCACCTGACGCGCGGCGCCATCAACGTGGTCTCGGCCTGTTGTTTCTACCTGGGGTTGCGCGCGCTGCCGCTGGCGGAGGCCACCGCCATCGCGTTCGCCGCGCCGTTGTTCGTCACGGCGCTGTCGGTGCTGATCCTGAAGGAACGCGTCGATGGCCGGCGCTGGCTGGCGGTGCTGGCCGGGTTCGCGGGCGTGCTGATCATCGTGCGGCCGGGCACCGACGCCTTCCAGGCCGCAACCCTGCTGCCGCTGACCACCGCCTTCCTGTACGCCGTCATGATGATCACGGCGCGCGGCATCAGCCGCGGCGAAGGCATGCTGACCACCACCTTCTACATCGTCGCCGGCCAGCTGGTGTGCAGCGCGGTGGCCCTGCCCTGGGTCTGGCACACGCCGGCCATGGCCGACCTGCCCTATTTCGCGGCGGTGGCGCTGTTCAGCACGCTCGGGCTGGCGCTGATCACGCAGGGCTTTCGCATCGCGCCGGCCTCGGTGGTGGCGCCGTTCGACTACACCGGCCTGATCTGGGCCACGCTGCTGGGCTGGATCTTCTGGCGCGAGGCGCCCGACGCCTATGCCTACCTGGGCGCGCTGTTCATCGCCGGCAGCGGCGTCTACATCGCGGTGCGCGAGGCGCGCGGCTCGCACAAGCGGCGCGCCAAGGCCTAGCGGCCAGGCCGGCCAAGCCGCGCGGCGGTCAATGGTCGGCCCCGCGCGGCACGCCCGCTATTCGGTCGGCGGCGGGAAATTACGGCGCAGCACGCCCGCCACGGTCGGCTCCAGCGCCGCCTGGTCGGCGACCGCCGTCAAGGCCGGACAGTGGGCCTCGAACCAGGCGCGCCCCGGCCGCCAGCGCGTCATCACCGTCACGTACAGGTCCAGCGCCGAAAAGCGCCGGCCCAGCATGTGCGGCGCGCCGGCCTGGCGCTCCAGTTCCAGCCACAGTTCCGCGCGCCGCGTATGCACCCGCTCGCGCAGCAGGTCGGCCGCCGCGCCCGGCGTGGTCCAGTGCGGCGGATCGTCGCCGTAGGTAAAGGTGGGATAGATCGCCGCCACCAGCCGCACCAGCAGGTTCAGGAAGCGCGCCCGCTCGGGCCGCGACGGCTCGGGCGCCAGGCCGGCCTGCGGCGCCACGTCGTGCAGGTGCAGCACCATCGCCGCGCTTTCGGTCATCACTTCGCCGTCCGGCGTGATCAGCGTCGGCACCTGGCCCAGCGGATTGAGGTGCAGCAGCCGGTCGCGCTCGGGACCGGGCTTGAGGTACGGCACGTCGGTCAGCGTGTGCGGCACGCTGGCCAGCGCCAGCGCCATCTCGACCACGGCCGAACCGCAGCCGGGCGAGCCGATCAATTCATAGGTCTTCATGACATCACCCTCCCGCTGGCGCCGGCGCCAGCCGCAGCAGCTCGCCCGGCGACGCGTCGGTCAGCACGTACACAAATCCGTCCGGCCCCTGCCGCACGTCGCGGATGCGGGCCTTGCGCTCGCCCAGCAGGCGTTCCTCGGCCACCACCTTGTCGCCGTCCAGCGTCAGCCGGATCAGATCCTGGTCGGCCAGCGCGCCGATGAAGAGCGAATGGCGCCAGGCGGGAAAGCGGTCGGCATCGTAGAACGCCATGCCGCTGATGGCCGGCGACTTGGCCCACCAGTACAGCGGCGATTCCATGCCCGGCAGCGTCTCGCCCTTGGCCTCGGGAATCGGCTGGCCGGAGTAATTGATGCCGTAGGTCGCCAGCGGCCAGCCGTAGTTCTTGCCGGGCTGCACCAGGTTGATCTCGTCGCCGCCGCGCGGGCCGTGCTCGTGCTCCCACAGCGCGCCGCTCCACGGATTCATCGCCATGCCCTGCGGATTGCGGTGCCCGTACGACCAGATTTCCGGCCGCGCGCCGGCCTTGCCGACAAAGGGATTGTCGGGCGGCACCGAGCCGTCGACGTTCAGGCGCACCACCTTGCCCTGCAGCTTGTCGAGGTCCTGCGCGGTCGGGCGCTGGTTGTTCTCGCCCAGTGAAATGAACAGATGGCCCTTGCCGTCGAACACCAGGCGCGAGCCGAAATGCAGGCCCTGCGACAGCTTGGGCGCCTGGCGGAACAGCACCTGGAAGTCCTCCAGCGCCGTGGCGTCGGCCGACAGCCGGCCGCGGCCGACGGCGGTGCCACTGCGCGAGCCATCCGATTCGGCGTATGACAGATAGACGTAGCGGTCCTGCGCGAAGCCCGGCGACAGGGCCACGTCCAGCAGGCCGCCCTGCCCCTGCGCCGCCACCTTGGGCACGCCGGCCAGCGGTTGGGACAGGCCGCCCGGGATGCGCAGCAGCCGCAGGCTGCCGGGGCGCTCGGTGATCAGCATGCCGCCCTCGGGCAGGAAGGCCATCGACCAGGGATGCTCCAGGCCGCCCACCACGACGGTCACCTGCGCGCGCGCGGCGGGCGGTTTGTCGGGACTTTTCTGCGGGGTGGCCCAGACGCTGGCCGCGCATAGCGCGGCGCCGGCGAAGGCGATCAGGGACGAGGCGCGACGGATCGCGGACGGGCGTGACGGCATGGACATCTCCGGCGGCGGGGTGAAGCGCGGCGGCACGGCGCGGCGCCTTGCGGGTGGCGTACCATAGGAGCCAGCGACGGGTGGCTGCCCGTCCATTTCTCTCAGGAGACTCCCTTACATGAAACTGTACTACATGCCCGGCGCGTGCTCGCTCGCCTCCCACATCGTGCTGGAATGGATCGGCAAGCCCTATGACACGCACAAGCTCAGCCGCGACGAACTCAAGGGTCCCGAGTTCCTGAAGGTCAATCCGCTGGGCGCCGTGCCCGCGCTGGTCGACGACGGTTTCGCGCTGACCCAGAACGTCGCGATTCTGGAATACCTGGCCGAACAGGCGCCGCAGGCCAAGCTGCTGGGCGACGGCTCGGCCCGCTCGCGCGCCGACGTGCGCCGCTGGCTCGGCTTCATCAACTCCGACATCCACAAGACCTTCTCGATGATCTTCGGCGCCGGCCGCTTCCTCAACGAAGAAGGCCCGCAGCAGGAACTGGCCGCCTCGGCCTCCAAGATCCTGACGCGCCTGTTCGCGCTGCTGGACGCCCAGCTCATCAACCAACCCTACCTGGGCGGCGAGGCGCCGTCGATCGCCGACGCCTACCTCTACGTGGTGCTGCGCTGGGCCCACGCCAAGCAGGTCGACCTGGCGGGCCAGGACCACCTGGCCGCGTTCTTCAAGCGCATGGAAGACAACGCCGGCGTCAAGGCCGCGCTCAAGGCCGAAGGCCTGGCATGACGGCATCGGCGCCGGCCTGCCCGCGCGCCATCGCCCCGGCCGTCCTGGACGCCGGGGCGTTCTTTTTTCAGGCCCCCGCCACGGCCGGCGCCGCGCTCTCCAGGATCTTCTTGACCGCCGCCAGGAAGCGCCGCGCCAGCAGCGGCGGCGCGCTCAGGTTCGAATGCGTGGCCCAGATCTCGACGCTGGCGCCCGGCGCGATCGGCCGCAGCACCATGCTGTCGGTCTGATCCGGCGACACGCACCAGGCATCCACCAGCGCCGGGCCCAGGCCCTGCTGCACGAACGAACAGGCCGTCACCGGCGAATGCACCTCGACCGCCGCCGCGCAGGCCGGCGCGCCGCCGAAGAACGACTGCAGCGCGCGTCCCAGCGGCGTGTCGTGGGGATAGCCGATCCAGGCCGCCGAGGCGAAATCCTCCGGATGCACCACCTCGTGCGCGGCCAGCGGATGGCCCTTGGGCAGCGCGCAGATCACCGGCACCGTCGCCAGCCGGGTCGAGGCCAGGTTGGGATGGTCCGGCGGCCGCATCGAGATGCCGATATCGGCCTGTCCCGACAGGAAATACGACGCCAGTTCGTCGAACGTGACGCTGCGGTAATCGACCCGCGCGTCGGCATTGCGGTCGCGAAAGCGGCCCAGCGCCATCGGCACCAGCCGCTGGCCATAGCTGGCGCTGGCGACGATCTTGAGCATGCCCGCGCCCGATTGCCCGAGGCTGGCCGCCAGATCGTTGACGCGCTGGATGCCGCCATAGACCTGCTCGACCTCCGCATACAGGCGCCGCGCCTCGGCGGTGGGCGAGAGCCGGCTCTTGACCCGCTCGAACAGCCGGTAGCCCAGGCGCGTCTCGGTCAGCGCCAGCACCCGGCTCACCGCCGGTTGCGACACGTGCAGCATGCGCCCCGCGCCGCTGATCGAACCGGCCATCATGATGGCGCGGAACACCTCGATCTGGCGCAGGTTCAGCGGCCGGCCGGCGCTGGGCCCGACCTCGTCGGCATAGGCCTGCTCATCCATGTTGGTTCCCCTTGATCAATAACGGCGGATTATAGGTTTTCGACATTTTTCGATGACGCGGTGCCGCATGCCCGGTGCTAATCTGCCGGCCTCCACACAACAAAACAAGGGGAAATCCAGCATGCAACGCACCTTCTTCCGCAGCCTCGCCGCCCTGGCGCTGGCCACCACCTTCACCGCGGGCGCCCAGGCCGCCGGCGCCTATCCCGACAAGCCCATCACCTTCATCGTGCCGTCGGCCGCCGGCGGTTCGCCCGACGTGCTGTCGCGCCTGATCACGACCCAGATCTCCAAGGACACGGGCGCCACCCTGGTGGTGGAAAACCGTCCCGGCGCCGCCGGCAACATCGGTATCGCGCTGGTCAAGCGCGCCGCGCCCGACGGCTACACGGTGGGCTACGGCAACATCAACACGCTGGCGGTCAACCGCTCGCTGTTCAAGCGCCTGCCCTACGACGTCGACCAGGACCTGGCGCCCGTGGCCCACATGTTCGACCTGTACAACGCGCTGATCGTGCCGGCCGACTCGCCCGTCAAGAGCGTGCAGGACCTGATCGACCGCGCCCGCAAGGAGCCCGGCCGCCTGTCGTACGGCGCTTCCGGCGTCGGCACCACCGGCCACATGGGCGGCGAACTGTTCAAGAGCATGGCCAAGGTCGACGTCATGTTCATCCCGTACAACGGCGGCCCCGCCGCCATCCAGGACCTGCTGGGCGGGCGCCTGGACTACCTGTTCGTCAACACCTCCGAGGCCACCCCGCTGGTCAAGAGCGGCAAGGTGCGCGCCATCGGCGTCAGCAGCCTGAAGCGCCTGGCGCTGATGCCCGACGTGCCGACGCTGGACGAAGCCGGCCTGAAGGGCTACGAAACCGTGGCCTGGGGCGGCGTGGTCGCGCCCAAGGGCACCCCGCCCGAGGTCGTCGCCAAGCTCAATGCCGCCATCCAGAAGGCGCTGCAGGCCCCCGAGGTCCGCACCGGCCTGGAAACGCTGGGCGCGGTGCCCGCCAGCGGCGCGCCGGATGAATTCAAGCAGCTGATCGATCGCGAAACCGCCAAGTGGAAGCAGATCATCGAAACCGCCGGCATCGAGAAACTGGACTGAGCCCCGCCATGACGGACCGCAGCACCCGGCTGGACCCCGCCCCGCGCGCCGACTTCATCGTGGCCGGCGCCACGCTCATCGACGGCGGCGGCGGGCCGTCGCGCCAGGGCGACCTGGCGGTGCGCGCCGGACGCATCGTGGCGCTGGGCGAATTCGCCCACGCCCCCGGCGTGCCGGTGATCGATGCCCGCGGCCTGGCGCTGGCGCCCGGCTTCATCGACTCGCACACCCACGACGACGGCTACCTGCTGGCGCATCCCGAGATGCTGCCCAAGGTCTCGCAAGGCATCACCACGGTCGTCACCGGCAACTGCGGCGTCAGCCTGGCGCCGCTGTCGCGCCAGGAGATCCCGCAGCCGCTGGACCTGCTGGGTCCGCCCGAGCTGTTCCGCTTCGAAACCTTCCGCGCCTGGCTCCAGGCCCTGGCCGACGCGCCCGCCGCGGTCAACGTCATCCCGCTGGTCGGCCACACCACGCTGCGCGTGGCGGTCATGGACGACACCGGCCGCGCCGCCACCGACGCCGAACGCCAGGCCATGCGCGCCCTGCTCGACGAGGCGCTGGAGGCCGGCGCCTTCGGCGTCTCCACCGGCACCTTCTACCCGCCCGCCAGCGCCGCGCCCACCGACGAGATCGTCGACGTCTGCCAGCCGCTGCGCGGCCGCGCCGGCGCGATCTACGCCACCCATCTGCGCGACGAGGCCGACCACATCGTGCCGGCCATGGAAGAGGCGCTGCTGATCGGCCGCGAACTGGACTGCCGCGTGGTGTTCTCGCACCACAAGCTGGCCGGCGAACGCAACCACGGGCGCAGCCGCGAAACGCTGGACATGATCAGCCGCGCCGCCGCCACGCAGCGCGTCTGCCTCGACTGCCACCCGTATCCCGCCACCTCGACCATGCTGCGGCTGGACCGCGCCCGCCTGGCCAGCCGCACCCTGATCACCTGGTCCAAGGGCTACCCCGAGGCCACCGGCCGCGACTTCGCCGACGTCATGGCCGAACTGGGCCTGGACGACGAAGCCGCCCTGGCCCGCCTGGCGCCCGCCGGCGCCATCTACTTCCTGATGGATCCGGCCGACGTCAACCGCATCTTCAGCCATCCGCTGACCATGGTCGGCTCCGATGGCCTGCCGTTCGACCCGCATCCGCACCCGCGCCAGTGGGGCACCTTCACCAACGTGCTGCGCACCATGGTGCGCGAACAACAGCTGCTGTCGCTCGAAACCGCCATCCACAAGATGACCGGCCTGGCGGCGGCCCAATACGGCCTGTCCGAGCGCGGCCTGCTGCGCGAGGGGTATCATGCTGATCTGGTGCTGTTCGATCCCGCCACGGTGACAGATGTGGCCACTTTTTCAGCTCCCATTCAGGTTAGCCAGGGCATCCACGGCGTGTGGGTCAATGGCCGGCAGGTGTGGGACGGGGAACGGACCGGCGCCGAGCGCCCGGGCCAGGTACTGGCACCCGGTGATGCATTACCTTGGAGTCAACAAAGTGAATAGCTATTCCCAGGGCTGTTACCTGGGTGTTTTGGGCGGCATGGGCCCCATGGCCGGCGCCGCCTTCGCGCTCCGCCTCGCGGCGCTCACGCCCGCCGACGCGGACCAGCAGCACATCCCCACCCTGCTTCGCAACGATCCGCGCATCCCCGATCGTTCCAGCGCCTACATGGCCGGCGGCGAGAATCCCCTGCCCTACATGGTCGAAGGCGTGCGCTTTCTGGAACGCGCCGGCGCCCAGCTCATCGCCATCCCCTGCAACACCGCGCACCTCTGGTACGACGACATCGCCGCCGCCACCCAGCGCCCCGTGCTGCACATCATCCAGGCCGTCATCGACGACCTGCGCCGCCTCGGCCTGCAGCAGGGCCGCATCGGCCTGATGGGCACCGCCGCCACGCTCAAGCTCGGCCTCTACCAGCGCCACCTCGAAGCCCAGGGCTACGAATGCATCGTCCCCGACGACGATGAAGTCGAACGCTACTGCATGGCCTCGATCCGCGCCGTCAAGGGCAACCAGCTCGAAGCCGCCTTCGCCCCCGCCGCCGAATGCATCGCCCGCCTCAAGGCCCGCGGCGCCGACGCCGTCGTCCTGGGCTGCACCGAACTGCCGCTGGCCGTGCCGCACGCCCTGCGCCCCAGCCTGGGCATCACCCTGACCGACTCGATCGACGCCCTGGCCCGCGCCGCCATCGCCCACTACCTGGCCGACCAGCCCGAGCAACGCATCGCCGCGTAGGCAAGGCCCGCGAGTTGCACAACCTCCCGACAACCGGGAGAATCGATCCGTCGGTCCACCCTGTCGGTGGCCGCGGATCATTCAGGAGTCAAGGACGTGCGCAACCCCGTTCCCGCGGCAATGCCGACCGCCATCATGAAAGGCCCGCGCCGGCAAAGCGCTCAAGGCAAACATGCGATCCTGCATGCGGCAATCTGCGCCGTCCTCGCCAGCGCTCCGTTCCTGCCAGTCAAAGCCGCCCACGCCGCCGGCTTCGACTGCAAGGCCGCGAAAACCCATGTCGAACATCTGATCTGCGCCGACCCGTCGCTGTCCAGGCTGGACGATCAGGTGAAGGATCTCTACGACAAGATCCAGTCCGAAACCGCTGGCCGTGACGGTGAAACCGGCGAATGGCGCGATCCCGTGGCAAAAGAACAGACGCAATGGCGCACCACCGTGCGCGACCGTTGCCCCGACGCCACCTGCCTGAAATCCGCCTACGAGGCCCGCATCGCCGCCATGAAAAAGAACTGGGCAGAAGCCCTGGCCCCCGCGGACAAGTAATACGCGAGCCCTACGGCGCGGTCGAGTTGCCCTGAAAAAGCTCGGCCCCTCTCTCCCCACCCAGGCGGCCCCCCCCCTCCCCCAGCGCGCAGCGTCATCCTCCCGACGCAACCCCACCGCGTATGCCAAGATTGGCCGCCCGCGCGGCCAATCTTGGCGGGCCCCGCAAAACCCGCCCCTTACCCCACGCTCCAGCAGCGCGACAAGCCTCGCAATCCGCAGCCCGAGGCGGGTGGCGGGTGGGCGCGGCGGGCCGTCGATGCGCCCGAGGGAATCTGAAGGAACAGCCGCAGGCTGTGACGAAGATGACAACGGGGCAGTCCGGAGCGAACGCTCCGGACCGCAATCGTTGGCCCGCCGCGCCCACCCGCCACCCGCCTCGGGCGACCTACGAAGCCCCCTCCGCCTTCACCAAGACGAAAAAAAAGGGCGCCCTTCGCAGTAGCGCCCAAATTTCCCTTCGCGGGGAATAAAACCTTCAAGCGGATCACCCGCCCAGATAAGCCTTCCGCACCTGATCATTGACCAGCAGATTCGCCCCCGTATCCTGGAGCACCACCCGCCCGTTCTCCAGCACATACCCGCGATCCGCCACCTGCAGCGCCTTGTTGGCATTCTGCTCGACCAGGAACACCGTCACGCCCTGCTCGCGGATCTCGCGGATGATGTCGAAGATCTGTGCGATCACCAGCGGCGCCAGCCCCAGCGTCGGCTCGTCCAGCAGCAGCAGGCGCGGCCGCGTCATCAAGGCCCGCCCGATCGCCAGCATCTGCTGCTCGCCGCCCGACATCAGCCCGGCGCGCTGGCTGGCCCGCTCCTTCAGGCGCGGGAACAAGCCATAGACGTGGTCGATGCCCGCCTGGATCTCCTCGCGCTTGGAGAAAAAACCGCCCATCATCAGGTTCTCGGCCACCGTCAGGTCCTTGAACACGCGCCGCCCTTCCGGCGAAATGGCGATGCCATTGCGCATGATGTGGTGCGTGTCCTTGTTGGTGATGTCCTCGCCCTCGAAGGTGATCTTGCCTTCCTTGGCGCGCGGATTGCCGCAGACCGTCATCAGCAGCGTGGTCTTGCCGGCGCCGTTGGCGCCGATCAGGGTCACGATCTCGCCCTTGTTGACGTCCACCGACACGCCGTTGAGCGCCTGGATGGCGCCGTAGAACGTGTGAATGTTTTCCAGCTTCAGCATTTATTCCTCCCCCAGGTACGCCTTGATGACGCGCTCGTCGTTGCGCACCTGCTCGGGGGTGCCGGTAGTGATGGGCTTGCCGTGCTCCATGACCAGGATGCGGTCGGAAATGCCCATGATCAGGCTCATGTCGTGCTCGATCAGCAGCACCGCCACGCCGAACTCGCGGCGCAGCTGGTCGATGAGCGACTGCAGATCGCGCTTTTCCTGCGGGTTCAGGCCGGCGGCCGGCTCGTCCAGCATCAAGAGGCGCGGCTTGGTGATCATGCAGCGCGCGATTTCCAGGCGACGCTGGTGGCCGTAGGCCAGGTTGCCCGCCTCGCGGTTGGCATACTCGCGCAGGCCCATGAAATCCAGCCACTGCGCCGCGCGCGACAGCGCGTCGGCTTCCGACTGACGATAGGACTTGGTCTTGAGCAGGCCCGGCAACAGGCGCGACTCCACCTGCGTGTGCTGCGCCACCAGCAGGTTCTCCAGCACCGTCAGCTGCTTGAACAGCCGCACGTTCTGGAACGTGCGCACCAGCCCGTGACGCGCCACCTTGTGGCTCGGCAGGCCGGTGATGGACTTGCCGTCCATCACGATGTCGCCCGCGGTCGGCGCGTAGAAACCGCCCACGCAGTTGAACACGGTGGTCTTGCCGGCGCCGTTGGGGCCGATGATGGCGAACACCTCGTCGGGTTTGACTTCGAACGCCACGCTATCGACGGCCAGCAGGCCGCCGAAGCGCATGGTCAGTCCGGATACTTTCAGCAATGCCTCGCTCATTTAGCCAGCTCCACGTGGGGACGCTTCATGGGCAACAACCCCTGCGGACGCCACATCATCATCAATACCATCACCAGACCGAACATCAGCATCCGGTACTCGGCGAACTCGCGCGCCAGCTCGGGCAGCACCGTCAGCAGGATGGCGGCGAGGATCACGCCCACCTGCGACCCCATGCCGCCCAGCACCACGATCGCCAGGATCAGCGCAGACTCGATGAAGGTGAAGGATTCGGGGTTGACCATGCCCTGGCGCGCCGCGAAGAACGCGCCGCCGAAACCGGCGAAGGTCGCGCCCAGCGTGAACGCCGACAGCTTGATGCGGGTCGGGTTCAGGCCCAGCGAACGGCAGGCGATCTCGTCCTCGCGCAGCGCCTCCCAGGCGCGGCCGACCGGCATGCGGATCAGGCGCGTCGAGACGAACAGCGTCACCAGCGCCAGCAGCAGCGCCATCATGTACAGATAGATCACCATGTGCTGGTTCTGGAACGTCAGGCCGAAGAAGTCATGGAACGTGGTGCCCCCTTCCGTGCTGGCGCGACGCGTCATCTCCAGGCCGAACACCGACGGCTTGGGAATGCCCGAGATACCGTCCGGACCGCCCGTGAGCGTGTTCAGGTTGATCAGCAACAGGCGGATCATTTCGCCGAAGCCCAGCGTCACGATGGCCAGGTAGTCGCCGCGCAGGCGCAGCACCGGGAAGCCCAGGATGAAGCCGAACAGCGCGGCCATCGCGCCCGAGAACGGCAGCGCCTCCCAGAAGCTCCAGCCGCCCCAGTGGTACAGCAAGGCGTAGGTATAGGCGCCGACGGCGTAGAAGCCGACGAAGCCCAGGTCCAGCAGCCCGGCGAAACCGACCACGATGTTCAGGCCCAGGCCCAGCATCACGTAGATCAGCACCAGCGTGGCGATGTCGACCGAGCTGCGGCCGGCGAAGAACGGCCAGGTCACGGCCACCGCCAGGATCAGGAACATCAGCAGCTTGTTGCTCTTGGCCGGGGCCGAGGGCAAGGTCGGCAGATTGGTCTTGAGCTTCTGGAACGGCTTGGCGATCCAGGGCCGCAGCAGCTGGAACACGAACACGACCGCGGCGGCCAGGGCCACCAGCGACCAGTGCGACTCCATCGACGTGCGGGCGCCCTGACGGATCAGTTGCAGGCCGAAGACGGGGGTGACGATGACGGCGGTCAGCACCGCCGCCATCGTGGCGTTTTTGAGATTGTTGTTCGACATCAGACTTTTTCCACCTCAGGTTTGCCCAACAGCCCGGTGGGACGGAACAGCAGGATCAGGACCAGCAGCGAGAACGCCACGATGTCCTTGTACTGCGACGAGATATAGGCTGCCGCGAACGTTTCGGCCAGGCCCAGCAACACGCCGCCCAGCATGGCGCCGGGGATGCTGCCGATGCCGCCCAGCACCGCCGCCGTGAAGGCCTTGATGCCGGCCAGGAAGCCGATGAAGGGATTGAGCTTGCCGATGGTGATGGCGATCAGCACGCCGCCCACCGCCGCCAGGATCGCGCCCATCACGAACGTGAAGGAGATCACGCGGTTGGTGTCGATGCCCAGCAGGTTGGCCATGTGCATGTCCTGCGAGCAGGCGCGCGAGGCGCGGCCCATGCGGGAGTACTTGATGAACAGCGTCAGGCCGACCATCAGCGCCACGGTCACCAGGATGATCATGATGCGCGAATACGGCACCGTCACATCGAAGTCGGATCCCATGTGGAACTGCACCGCGCCGGACACCAGCGATGGCACCGCCATGTCGCGCGCGCCCTGGCCCAGGGCGACCCAGTTCTGCAGGAAGATCGACATGCCGATGGCCGAGATCAGCGCCACCAGGCGGGGGCTGCCCCGCACCGGGCGGTACGCGACCCGCTCGACGCTGAAACCGTAGATGCCGGTGACGACGATGGCCACCAACAGCATGGCGGCGATGATGAACGGGACCGGCAGGCCGCTACCGGTGCCGATGGCCGTGAGGGTGACCAGGCCGACATAGGCGCCGATCATATAAATTTCGCCGTGAGCGAAGTTGATCATACCGATGATGCCGTAGACCATTGTGTAGCCGATGGCAATCAACGCGTAGATCGCGCCCAGAGACAATCCGTTGAAGAATTGCTGGGTAAGTTGGGGTATGAGGTCAGACATTATTTCTCTGTGCTCCAAATAGTTCCGGCTCCGGTAGAGAGACCCGGAGCCGGAAACCTGGGCGTATTTTAAGGGCCTGTGATCATCGCGTGCCGGCCGCACAGCGCTTTTGGCGCATCGCTACGCGGATTACGACACAACGACGACGACAGGCCCTCACGCCGGCACCACGCCGGCGGAATCGCGGGAGTTTACAGCTGGGTCTTCTTGCCGTTCTTGTCCCATTTGTAAACGGCGAACTCGAAGTTCTTCAGATCGCCCTTGGCGTCGTACTCGACCTTGCCGATGCCGGTGTTGAACGTGGTCTTGTGCATGTAGTCGGCGACCTTGGCGGGATCCTCGCCCACGGCGGTGATGCTGTCGGCCAGGATCTGCACCGCGGCGTAGGCCGGCATCTGGAAGGCGCCGTCCGGATCGCGCTTGGCGTCCTTGAAGGCCTTGACGATGCTTTCGTTGCCCGGCAGCTTGGTGAAGTCGGCGGGCAGCGTGACCAGCAGGCCCTCGATGGCCGGGCCGGCGATCGCCACCAGATCCTGGTTGGCGGTGCCTTCCGGACCCATGAACTGGACCTTCAGGCCCTGTTCACGCGACTGGCGCAGCAGCAGGCCGAGTTCGGGGTGGTAGCCGCCGAAGTAGACCAGGTCGACGCCGGCCGACTTGAGCTTGGTGATGATGGCCGAGTAATCGCTGTCGCCGACGTTGATGCCTTCGAACAGCGCCACGTTCACGCCTTCCTTGGTCAGGGTGTCCTTGACCTGGGTGGCCACGCCCGAGCCGTAGGTCTGCTTGTCGTGCAGCACGGCGACCTTCTTGGGCTTGAGGGTGTTGGCGATGTAGCGGGCGGCGTACGGACCTTGCTGGTCGTCGCGGCCGATGGTGCGGAAGAAGTAATGCGGCTTGATCGTGTCGGTGACCAGCGGCGACGTCGCGCCCGGGGTGATGCCGACGATGCCTTCCTGTTCGTAGACGTTCACGGCGGCCACGGTCACGCCCGAGCACGCATGGGCCACGGCGAACTTGGCGCCGGAGTTGACCACGCGGTTGGCGGCCGGCACGGCCTGCTTCGGTTCGCAGCCGTCGTCGATGAGGATCGGTTCGAGCTTCTTGCCCTTCACGCCGCCCTTGGCGTTGATGGTCTCGATGGCAGTCAGCGCGCCAGCCTGGATCTGGTCGCCGTATTGGGTGTTGGGGCCCGTCATGGGCTGCGGGATGCCGATCTTGATCGTATCGGCGGCGTGCACGGAACCTGCCAGGGCAAGCGCCCCGAATGCCATAGCTACCGGGGTAAGGCGATGCAGAAACTTCATGCGGAGTTCTCCAGCGAGGTTTTGAGCGGCTCTGTTCGATCCGGTCTGTCGGGTGGATACCCCGCAACCCGTATCGCGCGTCGCCGGCTTCTTGGGCAAAAACACGGTGTGGCCGGTATTCTGGAAGCAAGCAGACATACTGTCACTGCGTGTAATCCCCAATATTTCAGGAGAAATCTTTAATCGTGACGGATCGGTGCGACAAGTATGTGAAAACGCAGGAAAAATCCGCGCGGCGCCTTGGATTTCCCATGGCGCCGCGATGCATTCGATGGCAGGTGATTTATATGAATAATCATTAATACGCCGTTTGACTTCGCATTTTCATACAGTACTTACGCGAGTCTTACGAATAATGATTATCCCGTTAATAATAATCACCGATTTTCGAAAATCAGACGCTGGCAGGTTTTGCCAGATTCCACATCAGCGCGCGGAACGGCGCCAGCATGCTGATGTTGACCACCAGCTTGATCGCCAGGTCGCCCATCATCCAGGTCACCCAGGGCGTGCCGGTGGCGGCGAAGGCCACGCTGAAGAACACCGCGGTGTCGAGGATCGCGCCCAGCACCCCTGACACCAGCGGCGCGCGCCACCAGCGCTGGTCGCGCAGGCGGTCGAACACCTGGATGTCGACCAGCTGCGCGCAGATATAGGCCAGGCCCGAGGCCAGCGCGATGCGCGGCGACGCCACCCACACCGACACCGCCAGCGCCGCGGCGAAACCGAACCACACCACCCGGCGCGCGGCCGCGGGGCCGAAGCGGCGGTTGAGCACGTCGGTCACCAGGAACGCCACCGGATACGACAGGCCGCCCCAGGTCAGCCAATCGTTCAGCGGCACCTGCACCAGGATGTTCGAGCCCACCACCACCAGCAGCATGCACAGCACGGCGATGCCGAACTGCGCCCGGCTCATGGGGGCAAAGCGCGCGGCGGCCTGGCTCACTTGCCGAACTCCTCGGCCAGCTCGCGCGAACGCTGCGCGGCCGCGGCCATGGCGTCCTCGACGATGCCGGCAAAGCCGGCGGCATTGAACGCGGCCAGCGCCGCGGCGGTGGTGCCGCCCTTGGAGGTGACGCGCTCGCGCAGCACCGACGGCGGCTCGGACGATTCGGCCGCCAGCTTGGTGGCGCCCGCAAAAGTGCCCAGCGCCAGCTGGCGCGCCTGCTCGGCCGTCAAGCCGACCTTCTGGCCGCCGGCGATCAGGGCTTCCAGGAACAGGAAGACGTAGGCCGGGCCGCTGCCCGACAGCGCGGTCACGGCGTCCAGCGCCGCGTCGTCGGCCACCCAGACCACGTCGCCGACGCTGGCCAGCATGCTGGCGGCCAGGTCACGGTCGGCCTGCCCCACCCCGTCGAGCGCCGCCAGGCCGGTGATGCCGGCGCCGACCAGCGCCGGGGTATTGGGCATGCAGCGCACCAGGCGGCGCCACGGCGCCTCGGGCGTGCCGAGCCAGCCGGCCAGCGTATCGGCGCGGATGCCGGCCGCCACGCTTACCACCAATGTGTCGTCGCGCAACCACTGACGCGTGGAAGCCACAACGTCTTTCATGTTCTGTGGCTTGACTGCGAACACCCACACGCGGCAGCGCGCCAGGGCCTCGTCCGGAGCGGTCGCGGTGGTCATGCCGCGGGCCTGCCAGGCGGCGTGCGAATCCTGGTTAATGTCAATGACATGAATGCTGCCGGCGGGGCATACTTTGCCCGCAAGGCCGGAGGCCAGGGCAGCGGCCATATTGCCGCCGCCGATGAACGCAATCGAAAGTTCGTTTTTCATAGGAAGCGATTGTAAACCGGCCGGCTCCAGCGGGAAAAAAAAGAAAATGTTCGTTCGCGCCTAAAACGCGCAATTTGACAGGCGTTTTAAGTGATGTGAAAGTCACGGTTTTGTCACAAACAATTCATAAGGTGACGTGTTTTCCGCGCCCGGACAATCCCGGTCGCGACACGCCCAACTGGAGGAAACCTCTCATGCGATCCCACCGAATTGCCCTCACCTTTGCCGCCGTCATGGCGGCCTTCGCCGGCGCTTCCGCGCACGCGGCCACCGAAATCACGTTCTGGCACTCGATGGAAGGCGCGCTGGGCGACCGCGTGAACGGCCTCGTCGACGAGTTCAACAAGAAGAACCCCGACTACCAGGTCAAGGCCGTCTACAAGGGCAATTATGGCGAATCCATGAACGCCGGCATCGCCGCGTTCCGCGCCGGCAACGCCCCGGACATCCTCCAGGTGTTCGAAGTCGGCACCGCCACCATGATGTACGCCAAGGGCGCCATCAAGCCGGTGCAGCAGATGTCGGAAGAAGTCGGCAACCCGATCGATCCGAAGGAATTCATCGGCGCCGTGGCCGGCTACTACTCGTCGGCCGACGGCAAGCTGGTGTCGATGCCCTTCAACAGCTCGACCGTGGTGTTCTACTACAACAAGGACGCCTTCAAGAAGGCCGGCCTGGACGCCGACAAGCCGCCCAAGACCTGGGAAGAACTGGCCGCCGCCGGCCAGAAGCTGAAGGCCGCGGGCCAGGAATGCGGCTACACCACGTCGTGGCCGTCGTGGGTCCAGCTGGAAACGTTCTCGGCCTGGCACAACGTGCCGTACGCCACCAAGGACAACGGCTTCGGCGGCCTGGACGCCCGCATCGCCATCAACACCCCGCTGCACGTGCGCCACCTGGAAAACCTGGCCAAGCTGGGCAAGGAAGGCATCTTCATGTACGGCGGCCGCGGCGACGAGCCGAACTCGCTGTTCATCAGCGGCAAGTGCGCCATGATCACCGGTTCGTCGGGCCTGCGCGCCAACATCGCCAAGAACGCCAAGTTCGAATTCGGCACCTCGACCGTGCCCTACTACGCCGACGTGCAGGGCGCGCCGCAGAACACCATCATCGGTGGCGCCTCGCTGTGGGTCTTCGCCAACAAGAAGCCGGAAACCTACAAGGGCGTGACCGCGTTCTTCAAGTTCCTGGCCAGCCCGGAAATCGCCGCCCGCTGGCACCAGCAGACCGGCTACGTGCCCGTCACCAAGGCCGCCTACGAGCTGACCAAGAAAGACGGCTTCTACGACAAGAACCCCGGCACCGAAGTCGGCGTCAAGCAGCTGAACGTCGAAACCACCGCGCAATCGCGTGGCCTGCGCCTGGGCTTCCTGCCGCAGATCCGTGAAATCGAGGACGCCGAAATCGAACGCATCGTGGCCGGCAAGGTCGCGGCCAAGGACGGCGCCGAGAACATCGTCAAGCGCGGCAACGAACTGCTGGAAAAGTTCGAGAAGAGTGTAAAGTAACGCCCGTTCCGGGACTCGGAACAAGCCCCCGCCACGCACGATTTCCGTTTCGTGACAGGGGCTTGCGTGATTCAAGCGAGGCTTAAAGCCCTGGTTATTTTGGGGCTTTAAGCCTATCGTGCTTATGCGTTGCCGGCGCCCTCGGGCGCCTCGAGCCAGGCCGGTGCCGCTTCCCGGCCGGCGGTTTCAAGCGGCGGTTAATCCAACCGCCGTTTTTCGTACCTTGGGTTCCCCCTATGGAAAAACGTGTTGTCTTTGGGCACAAGACCCTGCCCTATCTGCTGCTCCTGCCGCAGATCGTCATTACCGTGGTCTTCTTCTTCCTTCCCGCCGGCCAGGCCATGTGGCAGTCGATGCGGTTGGAAGATGCCTTCGGCCTGTCCTCCGAGTTCGTCGGTTTCGACAACTTCATGGAGCTGTTCTCGCAACAGGCCTACCTCGATTCCTTCCGTGTCACGGCGGTGTTCTCGATCCTGGTCGCCGTGGTCGGCCTGGGCGTCTCGCTGCTGCTGGCCGTCATGGCCGACCGCGTGATCCGCGGCGCCGGGCTCTACAAGACCCTGCTGATCTGGCCCTACGCCGTCGCGCCCGCCGTGGTCGGCGTGCTGTGGCTGTTCCTGTTCTCGCCCTCGGTCGGCATCCTGGCCGTGGCCCTGCGCCAGGCCGGCGTCGACTGGAACCCGCGCCTGGACGGCAACCAGGCCATGATCCTGGTGCTGATCGCCGCCGTCTGGAAGCAGGTCTCGTACAACTTCCTGTTCTTCCTGGCCGGCCTGCAGTCGATTCCGCGCTCGCTCATCGAAGCCGCCGCGATCGACGGCGCCAGCCCGTCGCGCCGCTTCTGGAGCATCGTGTTCCCGCTGCTGTCGCCCACCACCTTCTTCCTGCTGGTGGTCAACATCATCTACGCCTTCTTCGACACCTTCGCGGTGGTGGACACCACCACGCAGGGCGGCCCGGGCACGTCGACCTCGATCCTGGTCTACAAGGTGTACAGCGACGGCTTCCGTGGCCTGGACCTCGGCTCGTCCGCGGCCCAGTCGGTGGTGCTGATGTTCATTGTGATTGCCTTGACGGTCGTGCAGTTCCGCTACGTCGACCGCAAAGTGCAGTATTGATTTTCGAGGCAGATAACAATGGTTGAACGCCGTCCCTGGCTGGATATTCTGGCCCACGTCATCCTGCTGTGCGGGGTGGCGATGGTGGCCTTTCCGCTCTACGTCACTTTCGTCGCGTCGACCCAGACCGCGCAGGAAGTGGCCTCCGCGCCGATGTCGCTGATCCCCGGTCCGCACTTCGTCGACAACTACATGCAGGCGCTGTTCGGCGGCTCTTCCGGCGGCTCCTCGGGCGCGCCGGTGGGCCGCATGATGTACGTCAGCCTGATCATGGCGCTGGCGATTTCGATCGGCAAGATCGCGATCTCGCTGCTGTCGGCCTTCGCGGTGGTGTATTTCCGCTTCCCCGGCCGCATGTTCTTTTTCTGGATGATCTTCGTCACGCTGATGCTGCCGGTCGAAGTGCGGATCGCGCCCACCTACAAGGTGGTGGCCGACCTCGGCCTGCTCAACAGCTACGCCGGCCTGACGCTGCCGCTGATCGCCTCGGCCACGGCCACCTTCCTGTTCCGCCAGTTCTTCCTGACGGTGCCGGACGAACTGATCGAGGCCGCCCGCATCGACGGCGCCGGCCCGGTGCGCTTCTTCCGCGACGTGCTGCTGCCGCTGTCCAAGACCAGCATCGCCGCGCTGTTCGTGATCCAGTTCATCTACGGCTGGAACCAATACCTGTGGCCGCTGCTGGTGACCACGCAGGAAGACATGTACCCCGTCGTCATCGGCATCAAGCGGATGATCAGCGGCGGCGACAGCGTGACCGAATGGAACATCACCATGGCCACCGCCATGCTGGCGATGATCCCGCCGGCGCTGGTCGTCATCCTGATGCAGAAATGGTTCGTCAAGGGCTTGGTCGACACTGAAAAGTGACCCTCCCCTATCGCCTACCCGACAACGACTCCGATACGAATAACTCATGGCTACTCTCAGCTTTCGCAACGTAAAGAAAACCTACGCCGGCAACGTGCCGGTCATCCATGGCATCGACATGGATGTGAAGGACGGTGAATTCATCGTCATCGTCGGCCCCTCGGGCTGCGGCAAGTCCACGCTGATGCGCATGGTCGCCGGCCTGGAAACCGTGACCAGCGGCGAGATCGTGATCGACGACAAGGTCGTCAACAATCTCGAGCCGGCCGAACGCGACATCGCGATGGTGTTCCAGAACTACGCGCTCTACCCGCACATGACCGTGTTCGAGAACATGGCGTACGGCCTGAAGATCCGCAAGTTCTCCAAAGACGAGATCAAGAAGCGCGTCGACGCCGCCGCGCAGATCCTGGAACTGAGCCACCTGCTGGACCGCCGCCCGCGCGCCCTGTCGGGCGGCCAGCGCCAGCGCGTGGCCATGGGCCGCGCCATCGTGCGCGAACCCAAGGTGTTCCTGTTCGACGAACCGCTGTCGAACCTGGACGCCAAGCTGCGCGTGGCGATGCGCCTGGAGATCATGAAGCTGCACCGCCGCCTGGGCACCACCAGCCTGTACGTGACGCACGACCAGGTCGAGGCCATGACGCTGGCGCACCGCATGATCGTCATGTACCAGGGCGTGCCCGAGCAGATCGGCACGCCGATGGAAGTGTTCGAGAAGCCAGCTTCGACCTTCGTGGCCGGCTTCATCGGCTCGCCGCCGATGAACCTGATGGAAGTCAACGTCGCCGGCGACGGCACGGTGCAGACCGCCGACGGCCTGGCGCTGGAGATCTCGCCGCTGCAGGTGCCGTCGCAGGTGCGCGGCCGCAAGGTCATCATGGGCATGCGCCCCGAGCACATGCTGCTGAACACGCAGGGCGTGCCGGCCGAAGTCGAGATGGTCGAAACGCTGGGCTCCGAACAGCTGGTCCACTGCCGCTGCGGCAAGACCACCCTGGTCGTGCGCTGCACCACCCGCCAGTTGTCCGAGTCCTCGGCCAAGGTCGGCGACCGCGTCAACGTCGGCCCCGACGGCCGCCACCCGCTGCACTGGTTCGAGGCCGACACCGGCCGCCGCGTGCAGGGCCTGTAATACCCCCCCGCGGGCGGCGTCGGCGGCCGCATGGCCCGCCGAACCGCCCCAGCCGCCCGCCCCGCCCGGGGCGGGCGTTTACCGCCACACACTCAGTACGTGTAGGTGATCATCGTGCCGATCGAGTATTGGTTGCGATCCTTCACGATCGGGCTGTCGGCCGCGTCGCCATACAGGCGGCGCGCCTCGGCCGCGACCGACCACGACCATTCCTTGCTCAACGGCAGCGCCCAGGTCGCGCCCAGGCCGATGCTTTCCAGGCCGCCCTTGGGGTTGTAGCGGCGGTAGCCCGAGTTGGCCGACTGGCGATCGCTCACGCCGTACCAAGTGCGCATGTAGTTGCCGTCGCCGAAGTTGCTGCTCAGCGCCAGCGAGATCGCGCCCGCCGAACCTTCGTACACCGTGGTGCTGGCGCCCAGGTTGAACAGCGTGTAGGCGCTGCCCACGTCCCGGTCGTCGCCCTTCTTGAATGCGTGCGCCACCGTGGCCGACAGCGTCACCGGGCCTAGCTGCGTCTCGGCATCCATGCCGATCTGCGCGCGGCTCTTGATGTCGCCCATGCCGCGCAGCTTGTTCGAGCCCTCGAATCCCTTCTTGTGGTCCTTGCGCGAGGCGCTGGGCGCGACGTAGAAGCGGAAAGTGCTGCTGAGCGCCTGCGTCTCCCAGCCCAGGCCGTGGGCCGTGTCCAGGAAGAAGCCGCCCGGGCTGCGGATGCCCAGGCCGAAGATCGGCAGGGCCGAGCTCTCGTCGCTGCCGCTGTAGCGCGGCGCGTAGCCGACGCCCAGCGTGCCGTAGAACTTCCACTCCTCGGCCGGCTTCTCGGCGCCGGTGGCGACCTCGATGCCGCGCGAGCTGGCGCCGCGAGAACCGTAGACCGAATTGTCGGCGACCTGCTGGCCGCCCGCGGCGAACGACAACACCGGCAGGCTGGCCAGCAAACACGCCGCGCCGGCGCGGCGCTGCATCAGGGACAAAGAGAGATTTCGCTTCATAAAAACATCCGGGAAACGAGGTTGAGGGGAAAACTGGGCCACGCCGCGGCTGCCGCGGCGCATGCCTACTCTTGCGCCACGCCCTTGGCCTGGCGCATCAGGTTCATGGCGAGGGTCGAGACCGAGGCCACCAGCGGCTCGGCGCTGTCGGCATTGCTCATCACCAGCACCGCCAGCTTCTCGCGCGGCGCCAGCAGCCAGCGGGCATGGAAGGCTTCGGTTGCACCACTGTGGTCGCGCAGCGCGTCGCCGGCGATGTAGTCGGCATCGCAGGGCGCCGCCAGCCACGACAGCGCCAGGCGGCACTCCAGGTCCATGCCGTTGGCCACCGTCTCCAGGTTGAGCAGCGTGAGCGCGGATTCGTCGTTGAGGATGCGGCGCCCCTGGTAGGTGCCGCCGCCGAACAGCATGCTGGAGAAACGCGCCATCTCGGCGGAACTGGCCCACAGGCCTTCCGCGGCCTCGTTCGGCTGCGGCTGTTCGACCCACGGGATGCCGCGGCGGTAGCCGGCCGCGCGCAGTTCACGCGCGTCGTCGCCGGCGGCCGCCAGCCGGAAGCCGGCGCGCGAGATGTTCAGCGGCTGCAGCAGCGTGCGGCGCACGTAGGCGTCGAAGGGCTCGTCGGCGGCGTGCGCCACCATGTCGCCGAGCATGGCGTAGCCCATGTCGGCGCGGGCCCGGCCCATGGTGTCTTCCAGCGTGTCGGGACGCAATGCCAGCAGGCGGCGGACGGTGAAGGGATAGGTGCCCATCCAGTGCATGGCGGCGCGGCGCGGCTCCAGCGCCGATTGCGGCAGCGCCTGGGCGGCGGGGATGTCCAGCGACAGGCGGCCGTCGTCGGCGGCGCGCAGCACGCCCGCGGCGGTCACGACCTTGGAGATGGCGCCTACCCGGTAGAGCGTGTCGCCGGTGGCGTTGCGATGGCGCGCCGAATCGGCATAGCCGAAGCCGCTGCTCCAGACCGTGCGCTGGTCATCGACGATGGCGATCGACAGGCCCGGCACCCGCTGCGCGTCCAGGTCATAGGCAATGCGCTGCTTCAGGTACGCCACTACCGCCGGATAGTCGCCGCGGGCGATGGTCGGCGGCGCGGCCGGGGCCCCGCCCTGGCAACCGCCGGCGGCGATCAGGAGCATGGCGACGGCGACCAGGCGGGCGAGCGAAAACATGACGAACAGGCAACCCTCTTTTGAGAACTGCCGTCATGCTAGACAGGGACGCGTCCCCGATCTTTCCCGCTTTGTATGGAGTTTGTGAAGATTGGAAGGACAGATTGTTAAGTTTGTTAAAGGCGGGCCGGATCGATGCGGCGCGCCCCTGTCCCCGGCCTCAGGCCGCCTTCCAGCTGATGATGAAACGGGCCCCGCCCAAGGGGCTGTCGGTGGCCTCGGCGGTGCCGTTGTGCCAGCGCGCCACGCGGCTGACGATGGCCAGCCCCAGCCCGGTGCCGCCGGTGCCGCGGTCGCGGCTCTCGTCCAGGCGGATGAAGGGCTCGAAAATGCGTTCGCGGTCGGCCTGCGGGATGCCCGGGCCGTCGTCGTCGACCATCAGCACATACTCGCGCGGCGCGGGCGACACCAGGCTGACCTGGACCCGGCCGCCGGCGTAGCGGATGGCGTTCTGCAGCAGGTTCAGCAGCGCCCGCGTCATGTAGCGCTGGTGCAGGTGGACCTCGCGCACCTGGCACAGCACCACCTCGCAGCGCACGCCGGACTGGTCGGCCTCGAAGCCCGCGTGCTGCACCACCGAATCGAGCCAGCTGCGGGCGTCCTGCGGCTGCAGCGCGACGCCATCGCCCTTGTGCTCCAGGCGCGCGTACATCAGCAGCTCGGACGCCATGCTGTCGAGCTCGGCGACGTCGCTCTTCATGTCGTCGATCAGGCGCTTGCGCTCGGCCGGCTCGTCGGCGCGGCCGATCATGTCGAGCTCGAACGACAGGCGCGCGATCGGCGTGCGCAGCTCGTGCGAAACGGCGTTGGTCAGCTCGCGCTGGTTGCCGATCAGCGCCGCGATGCGCTCGGACATCAGGTTGAAGGTATCGCCCAGGTTGCCGATGCTGGAATGCCGCGACAGCCGCGCGCGGGCCTCCAGGTCGCCCTGCCCCATGCGCAGGGCGGCGGTCTTGAGGGCTTCCAGGTCGCGCCAGATCGGCAGCGCCCACACCAGCATGAAGGCGCACAGCAGCAGGCCCAGCGCCGAATAGACCGCCGCCACCACCCACGGGCCGAACGACGGCTCGGGCGGCAGCTTGACCTCCAGCCACTGGTGGTCGGGGCCGGGAATCGCGGCCACGAAGGTCTGCATCTTGTCGCGGATGAAGAAGTCGCCGCGGGCGACGATGCGCCGTTCGCTGTCGCTGGCGTTGTAGTCCGACGCATTGAAGACGCGCAGGCCCAGGCCATAGTAGGGCTTGAGCTGCTTTTCGATGTAAGCCGCGCGCGCGCCCGGCTCGACCTTCGACAGTTCCAGCACCAGGGAATGGATCTGCCCGCGCACCGACTCGCGGGTATAGGCGTCGCTGACCGGCTCGAACAGGTAGTTGGCGGAACGGTCCACGACTTCGTTGGAAATCACGAAGCCGACCGCCAGCACCACGAAGAGCCGCAGGACGAATTTAATCATCGCCGTCCTCGTGCGCCTTGGGCGAGAACAGATAGCCCTTGCCCCACACGGTCTTGATGCGCGCCGGATCGCGCGGGTCATCGTCCAGCTTGCGGCGCAGCTTGCTGACGCAGACGTCGACGCTGCGGTCGAGTCCGTTGAACTCGATGCCGCGCACCGCGTTGAGCAGGTCGTCGCGCGTCAGCACCTGGCCGGCCTGGCTGGCCAGCGCCCACAGCATCTCGAATTCCATCGTGGTCAGGTCGACCTCGACGCCGCCGTGGATCACCGCCCGGGTGCGCCGGTCGATGACCAGCGGCCCGAACTCCAGGCGCTCCGGCGGCTCCTCGAGCTGGCTGTGACGGCGCAGCAGCGCCCGGATGCGGGCCAGCAGCACGCGCGGCTCGACCGGCTTGATGACGTAATCGTCCGCGCCCGATTCCAGGCCCAGGATCTGGTCCAGGTCGTCCTCGCGGGCGGTCAGCATCAGGATCGGCGCCGAAGAGAAGGCGCGCAGGTCGCGGCAGACCTGCAGGCCGTCGCGCCCGGGCAGCATCAGGTCGAGGATGGTGATGGCCGGGTCGTGGCGGCGGAACGCCTCCACCGCATGGTCGCCGCGGTAGGCCTGGGCGACCTGGAACCCGTGTTGCTCCAGGAACTGCGCGATCAGGCGCGACAGCTTCGGATCGTCTTCGACTAGCAAGGCCTTGGTCATGGGGTGTCCGGACAGAAAAAGAGAGAGCGATTTCGCCGCATTCTACGCAAAACCGCGCGAGCGGCGTTCGACCCCGCCGGCGACGGCTCGGTTCCCGGCGGGCGGCGCCCACGAAAAAGCCGGGCGGGAAGACATCGCTTCCGGCCCGGCCGAGGGGTCTGGCGGATGGCGCGCGCCAGCGGCGAAAACGCCGCCCGGGTGCGCGCCAAGTCCTTATTTATAAACGGACTTCGAGCCGTCCTTGTGCCACACGAAGACGTCGAACTGGAAGTTCGTCAGGTCGCCCTGCTTGTTCCAGGCCACCTTGCCGATGGGGGTGTCGAACGTGTTGGCGTGCAGGTACTTGGCGACCTTGGTCGGGTCTTCGCTGCCGGCGCCCTTGATGCCGTCGGCGATGACCTGGGTGGCGGTGTAGGCCGTCATCTGGAACGCGCCGCTGGCGTTGCGCTTCTTGGCGGCGAAGGCCTTGACGATCTCGGCGTTGGCGGCGTTCTGGGTGAAGTCGGCCGGCAGCGTCAGCAGCATGCCTTCGACGGCGTCGCCGGCGATGGCGTTGATGTCCGGGTTGCCCGTGCCTTCCGGACCCATCCACTTGGCCTTCACGCCCTGCTCGGCCGCCTGGCGCAGCAGCAGGCCCATTTCGGGGTGGTAGCCGCCGTAGTAGACGAAGTCCACGCCCTGGCTCTTGAGCTTGGTGATGACGGCCGAGTAGTCGCTGTCGCCAGCGTTGATGCCTTCGAAGATGGCGACGGGCACGCCGCCCTTTTCGAGGTCGTTCTTGACGGCGGTGGCGATGCCCTGGCCATACGACTGCTTGTCATGCAGCACGGCGGCCTTCTTGGGCTTGAGCTTGTCCAGGATGAACTTGGCGGCGGCGGGACCCTGCTGGTCGTCGCGGCCGATGGTGCGGAAGATGAACTCGTAGTTCTTGCCGTCGGTCAGGGCCGGCGACGTGGCCGAGGGCGTGACCATGACCACGCCTTCGTTGTTGTAGATGTCGGCGGCGGCGATGGTGGCGCCCGAGCAGACGTGGCCCACGACGAAACCGATCTTGCTGTTGACCACGCGGTTGGCGGCGACCGGACCCTGCTTGGGTTCGCAGCCGTCGTCGATGACCACGGTTTCCAGCTTCTTGCCGTTGATGCCGCCGGCGGCGTTGATGCGTTCCACCGCGGTGTCGACGCCTTCACGGACCATGTCGCCGTACTGGGTGACCGCGCCGGTGGTGGGGCCCACCACGCCGATCTTGATGGTCTGCGCGTGCGCGCCGGCGCTGAACGCCAACCCCGCGGCGACGCCCAGGGCCGCGATGACCGGGGTCAGACGAAATGCTTGCTTCATGAGTGGACTCCCTTAATGGCTTGTAATCGTTGGTTTTTGAACCGGGCGGACAGCCGGAAACGCATTGGTCACGCCCCGTTACGTTGCATTAGCACGGCAAGCATACACTGAAAAATAGCGGCTTTTGCAGGGGTTCCGGCCCGCCTTGGGCGAGGTTTCGATATTGCGGTGCCGCATCAGGGGCGCCACCGCCCTTATGCCCGCCACCGTATATGCAAAAGCGGATTTATTCGTTTGCGTTACTAAGGCGGCGCGGCATCATGGCCGCCATGAGACTCCAACCGATCATCGTCCCCGGATGGAAAGACTCCGGACCCGAACACTGGCAATCGCGCTGGGCGGCCTTGTTGCCGCACGCGGTGCGGGTGCAGCAGCGCGACTGGCAGAACCCGGTGAGCGCGGAATGGATATCCACCCTGGCCGGCCTGGTCGACCAGGCCCGCAGCCCGGTGCTGCTGGTCGCCCACAGCCTGGGCTGCCTGATCAGCGCGGCGCTGCCGGTGCCGCTGCGCGCCAAGGTCGCCGGCGCCCTGCTGGTGGCGCCGGCCGACGTCGAGCGTCCCGACGCGCCGGACTGTCTGCGCGGCTTCGCGCCGATCCCGCGCCAATCGCTGCCGTTCCAGAGCGTGGTGGTGGCCAGCGACAACGACCCCTACTGTCGGCTGGAGCGCGCCCGCGCCTTTGCCGAGAACTGGGGCAGCCGCGTGGTGGTGATCCCCGGCGCCGGCCACATCAACGCCGACAGCGGCCTGGAAGACTGGCCGCAAGGCCTCAAGCTGTTCGGCGCGCTGCGCCGGCGCGCCTCGTGGCGCGTGTCGCCGCCGCCCGAGCGGATCGCGCCGATTCCCGAGCGGCCGCTGTCGCACCAGGCCTGACCCGCCGTTTCAGCCGCCGCAGCCCGCGCCGGTGCGCGCTGCCGGCAGCGGCGTATCGCCGCTGGTGTTGCCCGCATGCTTGCGGATCCGGTCGGCCAATTCCGCCGAGGGCTTCTCGTAGCCATAGCAATACGGCGGCGTCGGGGCGGCCTCGGGACGGTAGTCCTGCAGCACGGGCTTGGCGTCCCCCAGGTAGAGGTTGTCCTTCAGGCGCAGGAACGCCTTGAAGTCGCGCGTATAGCCGTGCACCGCCTTCAAGTCCTGGTAGGCGCCCTCGTCCGACGCCCCGTTGTCCAGCGCGCTGCGCTTGGCGGCCGTGGGGATATAACGGCAGTAGTTCACCTTCACCCCCTCCACCGTGGGAAAGAATTCCGGCTCCACGCATTGGCGCTTGGCGTCATTGTTGAAGATGTTGCCTTCCACCAGCGCCTTGGCCTCCAGGCTGAAACTCATGCCGTAGAAATCCCAGTTCTCCAGCAGGTTGTTGAACAGGTGGAACGTGCCGAATTGCCCGCGGGGATTGCGCTGCACCGTGTTGAAAAAATAATTGTGGTGCAGCGTCACGCGCGCGATGGCATCCCGTTCGTAGTTCGCGAACAGGTTCTTCGAGGTGATGTTGTTGAGCAGCATGACCTTGTTCGAATTGTGGAACTTGGTCCACGAGATCGTGACGTCGGTGGAGCCGTTCTTCACGTTCAGCAGCCGGTCGGACATGCGTGACAGGTCCATGTGGTCCACCCACACGTCGCGGCTGTCGTTGGCGATGTTCACGGCCTGCGTCAGCCGGTTCAGGCGGCCGTCGATGGTCAGGTGCGTAAGGATGACGTTCTTGCTGCCATACACGCCCAGCCCGTCGTCGATCAGGGCCACGTGCTTGCCGCGGCCGTCGATCGTGGTGTTCGACGGCACCCGCAGCTGCGAGTCCAGCACGATCGTCATGTCCGAGGCGAAGCGGATCCAGGTCGGTCCCTTCTTGGCCTGCGCCAGCGCCGCGCGCAGCGTGCCCGGTCCGGCGTCCTGGTCGGAGGTGACCTCGATGAACTTGCCGCCCAGGCCGCCCGTGGCGCGGGCGCCATAGCCTTCGCGCTGCTGCAGCAGTTCGGAAACGAAGGGGCAGCGTTCGTCCGGACTGGCGCAGGACTCACTGGCGGCGGCCGCGCCGCCATACAGCATGGCCGCCACGAGCATGCCCACCCCGGGCAGCCAGGCCGGCGCGCCCGGCAGCCCGCGCCCGGCCGGCCCGCCGCGCTTGCGGCGCGGCGCCCTGCCCGTCGCCGCTTCCGTTGTATTCGTTCCTGCTTTCATGGACATTCACTCCCTAACCCTGCGCGGACCGATCCGCGGCCTGCACGTGGCGCCAGATGCCGCCGCTCAGGCGCAGGTTCTCCGGCGGGCCGGCCACATGCGCCCGCAGGTGCTTGAAATACGCTTCCTGCCAACGCCGCGCGTACGCGTCGGCGTCCTCGCCCGGTTCCACGGCGGGCAGCATCTCCAGCGTGTAGGCCACCCGGCCGTTCTCCCAGCGCGGGGTGTAGAACACCGACGGCACGCCCTGGCGGTGCGCCAGGTGCGCGGCGAAGCTGGAATAGGTCACCGCCTGCCCCTCGAAGACGCTGCGCGGCGCGGCGGGGTTGGCGGCGCCATCCACGGCCAGGCACAGCACATTGCCCGCGGCCAGCGCGCGCATGCAGGCCTTGGCGACCTGCGCCTCGGTCTGGTCGGCGGTGGAAATCAGGGCGGCAGCGTAGCTGCTCTGGGCGATGCTGGGCGCGGTCGCCAGCCAGCGCGAAGGAATGCCCAGCAGTTCCAGCGCCATCAAGCCGGCATACATGGGCCCCACGTGCGCCGTGGCCACCACCACGCCCCGGCCGGCGGCCAGCAGCGGCGCGAAGAAACGCTCGCCGGTGTCCAGTTCGCCCAGCACCTGCATGGCCTCCTCGACGCTGTCCTCGCGGCATTCGAGCCAGTCGAACAGCAGGTGGTCCACCAGATGGCCCCAGCGCGCGCGCCGCTCCCATTGCGCGCGGTCGGCCGTGGCGTCGCCCCGCATCGACCAGGCCCAGTCCAGGCGGGCCTGCGGGATCGGCGCGGTGTCCAGCTTCTGGTCCAGTTGATCCAGGGCCTGCTGGAAGGTCGGCGGCAGCGCGTCACCGCGTTGCGCGACGTAGCGCGCGAACAGGCTCTCGGCCTCCTGCTTGCGGCCCGCCTGAGACAGCGCACCGATGGCGGCGCGCTGCCAGAGCCGCTTGTCGGGGGACTTCTCGACCAGGTGCAGCATCTGGTCTGCGGCCTCCTCGTATTGCAGCGTGTAGCGCAACGCGCGGGCGTACAGGGCGCGGGTCTGCTCCAGCTCCGGCGCCAGCTCCATGGCCTGGCGCAACGGCGCCACGGCCTCCTTGTAGCGGCCGGCGCGCAGCAGGGTTTCTCCATGCAGTGTCAACAGCCGCACGTCGGCCGGCGCCGCGTTCAGCCCCGCCTCGAAGTGCGCCGGGGCATGCACCTTGCGGTCGTCGTCGGTGGCGCGCCGCAGGTGCGCCAGCCCCAGCGATGCGCGCAGCGCCGGAGCATCGTGGCCTGCGTCCAGCGCCCCGTTGCCCAGCAGGATCGCCGCCTCGACCCGGTCATCGTCGAGCAACGCGCGCACGGCGACCGTCGCCACGCGCGCGTTCGGCAGATCCGCCGGCTGCAAGGCCATGGCGATGCCGGCGGCATCAGCCGCGTCGCCGTTGCGCGCATGGGCCAGCATCCACCAATGCGCGTCGCCCGGATTGGCGCGCGCCTGGGCGGCGGTCTGGCGCGCGACCTCGGCGGCCTGCGCGATGCGTCCGGCCTGCACCCGCAGCTGGATCCGCGCGGCCTGCAGCGCGCCGCTATCGGGCGCAATGGCGGCGGCGGCGTCCGCCTGCTCGATGGCGCGGTCCCATTGCTCGGTGCGGCCCAGCAGGCTGGCAAGCAGGCGGCGGTCATCGGTACGCGCCGGATAGGTCTGAACCAGCTGCTCCAGCGCGGCGATCGCCGGCGCCAGCCGGCCCACCTTCACGAACGGCGACACCAGCAGGCGGCGCGCGTCGCGCCAGCCCTCTTCCACCCGCGCCAGCGCCGGCCCGAGCCCGGCCATCGCCTGCAAGGGGTCGTCCGCCTCCAGGATCTGCTTGATGACCGCGCGCAGGCGGCTGACGCCATCGCTCGGCGCGGCATGGGCAGCGGCCGGCGCGGCGGCGCCGGGGCGTTCAATCGTGGTATCAACCATGGCGCAATCCTCTCAGCAGGGCCATCGCCGCGCGCAGGACGAACATGAGCACGAAGCCCAGCGCCAGCGCCTGCAACAGCAGCACCCCCGTGCGCGGGCTGCTGGGCCGGTCGGTGGAAACCGGCTGCGCGATGATGGACAGGTAACGCTGCAGGCGCAGGGCGTCCGTCACGGCCTGCTGGTAGGACTGCTGCGCCAGCGTCAGATTCGAATCGGCGAAGGCCTGGGTATTGCGCAGCGCCTCGTACGATTTGAGTTGCTTCGCTTCCGTGTTGCCTTCGCCGCTCAGGCGCTGGCGCACGGCGGCGAGCCGTTTCTTCAAGGCCACGACCTGCGTTTCGGCCGGCTTGAGCATGAAGTGGTCCTTGTTGTTCAGCGCGCGGATCTTGTCCAGGTTGATCTGGGCGGTGCTCAGTTCCGCTTCCAGCTGGCTGGACAGGTTCAGCAGCATGGCCACCGTGGCCGTCGGGTCGATATTGCCGTGCGTGGTGCGCCATGTCGTCAGCGCCTCGCGCGCGCCCAGCGCCTTCTGCTCGGCCTGCTTGACCGACTCCTCGCTGACCCTCAGCTTGTCCGCCACGCCCTTTTCGTTCATGGAGCTGACGAAGTCTTCCGCCAGGCCGATCAGGGCCTTGGACAGGGTTTCCGCGTCTTCGGGCGAATAGGCGCGCACGCGCAGCACGTCGATCTGCTCCAGCGCGTTGAAGGAAACCTGCACCGAGGCCCGGTAGGCGCGATAGAGATCGTCCTCGCTCGAGTCCTCCGACAGATGGTTGGCCGGGTCCAGGCCGGTATTGAGCAGGTAATGGCGCAGGCCGACCTTCTTGTCCAGCTGCCGCATGCTGTCGCGCGACCTCAGGAAGTCGCTGACCGCCCAGCCGTCGACGAAGCCGCCGAGCATGCCGCCCGAGTTGCCCGTGGTGAGCAGGCTGGCCGCCATGGCGCCGCCGCCCTGCTGGCCGGACCCGGACTGCACGAAGAAGCGCGACTCGGCCTCATAGCGCGGCGTGGCGATGCAGAGCACGTAGACCAGCGCCAGCGCGACCGGAGCCACGACGATGAAGGCATTGATCCAGCGGCGGCGGCGACGGTCCTCCAGCGCCGATTGCCGCTCGCGGCGCCGGCGCTCGATCTCGGAGCCGCTCTCAGAAGCCGAGCTGGCCCTCGTCGAAGCCGCCGAAAACGTCGTCGCCTGTTCCGGATTCGCTTCGTGATCGTCGCGGGGGGAACTTGCTGATGCACTGGTCGAGGTCGTCTTCGATGCGGAGTGCGCTTCGTTCATAAATCAGGCCCTTCAGGCAATAGTCCGCCAATTGATTCTGGCGGTAACTGGAAAGAATGAGCGTCCTGCCGATCAGCCGTTCTTCGAACAGCGCCAGCCAGAGACGGGTGAAGCGGCAGGGTTCGAAGGGAATGGCCCCTTCGATCACGTAGACGTCGAACGCCGGCGCCAGGGCCAGCGCGAACGAAAACTCCTGCCGCGCAAACAGCGGCCAATGCTCCATCGGCCGGGACAGGCTCTTGGGGTCGGTGATCAGGTCGGCCACCAGTTCATAGGTGGCGTCGGCATCGAGCTCGTACATCTGGCTCACCAGCTCGATCATGTTCAGGCCGCTGGCCTTGCCGCGGATGAAGCCCTGCCGGCCGATCGCCCAGGAGACGTTGCCGTCGTGCTGGACGAATCCCTGGCGCGGCGGCCGCAGGCCGCACAGCAGGTCGATGATCTGGCGGTGCAGCTCCGGCGCGGGCGACAGCAAGGCGTAGCGCCCGACGGGAATGTCGAGGTGGGCCTGCGCCAGCAGCGCCTGCCGGTTGCCGAAGGCCAGCGGTTCATCCGTCACGCCATTGAGATGAATCATCGTCGTTCCTCACATGGGCTGGATATTGGGACGGGCCAGCCGCTCGGCCGCCAGGGCGACCGCCATCAGGAAAACCAGGCTGGTCAGGAAGTACCCCAGGCTCGCGTCCTGCGACGTGTAGGCGTCGAAGTAGGCCGAGCGCAACAACTGCATGCCATGCGAGAACGGCAGCCACAGCATCCAGGGCCGCAATTGCTCGGGCAGCTGCTCCGAGACGAAGAAAACCCCCGAGAAAATCTGCAGGAAGCGCTCGATCACGGGCGCCAGCCGCAGGAAGAAGTGCCAGAAGGTCGCGATCGCGCCGAACAGCAGGCCCATCGCCGCGGCGCAGCACGCCATCAGCACCACGTACAGCATGAATCCCGGCCAGCTCCTGGGCAGCGTGATGAGATCGAGCGCATGGCCGGCGGTGATCAGCACCACGAACACCACCAGGTACACCGACACGTACAGCAGCGCCTGCACCAGCGCGCACATCAACGGCGACACACCCTGGAAATTCAACAGGCCGCGCGCCGATACGTAGGCCGTGCTGCTCCGGAAGATGATCTGCCGGAACATGATCCAGGTCGTCGCGCCCAGCAGCGAGAAGGTCTGCACGTCCATCCCCAGGATGTAGTGCGTGCCCATCAGGATGTAGAGCGACGAAATCAGCGTCAGCAGCACGACCGGACCCACGAACGCCCACAACAGGGCGATCCGGCTTTCGCCATGCATCACATGCAGCTGGTAGACGAACAGCGCCAGCAGCGTGCGTCCGCCCGGCCAGCCGCGGCCGGCGATGTGCGGACGATGCCCGGCATGCAGTCCGCGCACCCGCTCCCGCAGGATCTCCAGGTCGCCGGCCTCGCCCGCGGGCAGTTCCATCTCCAGCGCGATATCGTTGCGCGAGGCATGGCGGCGCGCATCGCGCGCCTCGTCCTGCCTGCGCCGCTGCTCGCGCCGCTCCTGCGCCTGGGCCAGGCGCTGATCCTCGGCCACCAGCCGGGCGGGCATGTAGCCCGGCGCGAACACCTCGACGCCGGCGCGGATGTCCTGCTCCAGCAGGCGCACGATGATGCGCAGGCGCCGCCGCGAAAAGTCGGCCAGCGACTCATCGACCTTGGCGCGCGCGATTTCCGCGTCCAGCTCGGCCTGCACCGCCTCGTAGACCGCCCGCCGGGCGGCCACCGAGTCGTGCGGCTCGCCCTGCAGGCGCGCCAGCAAAGGCTTGAGCAGGACGGCCGGCTCAGCCTTGGCCTCGAACAGCGCGGCGGGGTCCAGGCGCCAGGCGGCGACGCCCGATCCCACCGCGTAACTGCTGTCCTTTCTCCGCGAACGCCAACCCTTGATCCGATCCTCGTTACTCATCGACACGCTACTGGCTGATGCCGCTGGAGGAGCCGGAGTTGGAGTCGATCGCCCGGGTGGCGCTGAAGCCGGCGCTCATGGTCACGCGGAACGCGGACAGCACCTTCTGCACCTGGGTGAACGGCGCGTCGGAGATATAGATCGCCTGGCCTTCCTTCACGGTGAATTCGCGGGCCAGCGCCACCTGTTCCGGGCGCGTGAGGTCGAACTGGTACACCACCGGCAGCAGGTCCGGCTTGCCCTCCACGCCCGCCTGCGCGGGCGTGAACAGGAACACCGAGCGCGGGTCCGCGGTCTGGTCATCCAGGCCCTTGGAGTCGGCCAGCGCGTCCAGCACGCTGTAGTTGCGCTTGCTGATCGCCACTCGGCCCTGGTTGCCGGCCGCGCCCAGCACGGTCAGGAACTCGCGCGATTCGTAGGCCGTGATGACATCGCCGGAGCGCAGCAGGATGTCGTTGTTCTGGTTGCGGTAGATGTCCGACAGGCGCACGGAAGCTACCTTGTTGTCGCGCCGCAGGCTGATGACGAGCTGCTCCGGATTGGTCTGCACCGGCGCCGCCTGCGCCAGCGCGCTGCTCAGCCGCTGGGAGGTCTGCGTGATCGGATACATGCCCGGCTTGGTCAGGTTGCCCTGCACCGTCACCATCTGCCCGCGGGCATCGGCCGCGCGCGTCACGCTGACATCGGCGCCAGCCACCAGCCGGCTCAGGCGCGCCACGATGGCGTCATGCAACTGCCCCAGCGTCATGCCGCCGGCCTTGAATTTGCCGAGGATGGGAAAGGACACATTGCCGTTGCGGTCCAGTTCCTGGTTGCCCAGGTCGCTCACGCCGGTCGGGTCCGCCGCGAACACCCCCAGCCCGCCGCGCTCCCACACCTTCACGTTGATGCCATCGCCCGGCACCAGGCTGTCGAAGCCGGCCTGGGTCAGGTCGCGGTAGGGCACGGGAAAATCGGAGACCTCGGGCACCCGGCTCGCGCGCGCGAGTTCGCGCGACGCGGGCATCACGACGACATCCTTGGCGTCGTGGGCGCCTGTCATCTCGCCCAACATGGGGCCGGAGCGCGGCAGCTGGCAGCCGCTGAGCATCAGTACGGTAATCAGCAGCAGGGCCGGCGCCGCAATGCGGCGCGGACCCGCCGCCGGGGCGGTCATTTGCATAACTTCCTTTATCTTCAGGACCAGGATGGGACTGGCGGACGCTCAGGCCTGCATGAGACGCATGGGGGGCAGCTCCATGCTCGCGTCGTTCTCCGACTCGGGCATGAGCGGCATGCACAGGCTCAGGAACTTGCCCAGCATCGCCTCCAGCGAAAACAAGGTCTGCGCCCGCTCGCGGCTCTGGGCTTTGAGGCCCTGGTCGGCGCGCACCCGGTCCACGATCGACGCGACCTTGTCGCAGGCTTCATGCAGGTCGGGATGCTCGACGTCGCCCAGCAGGTGCCCGGTCTGGTCTTCCTCGAAGCACTCGCCCGCGCCGCCGGCCGGCGTCGACACGACCGGCACGCCCAGCAACTGGGCTTCGATCAGCACATTGGGCAGGCCCTCGTAGCGCGACAGCAGGACCTTGGCGTCCATTTGCGAATACCAGTAGCCCACGTGATTCGACAAGCCGACCAGCAGCAGCCGGTCCATCACGCACAGGTCTTCCGCCAACGCCACGATGTTGTCGCGCAGCCGGCCATCGCCGACGATGACGAAGCGCGCCTGCGGACGCTGTTTCAGGTACAGCGCCGCGAGCTTGATCCACAGTTGCGGCCGCTTGTCCGGCTCCAGGCGGAACACGCCGCCGATGGTTTCCGTGGCGTCGGCCGTGCTCTCCTGGAAGGCCTGCCACTTTTCCTTGTCCGTCTGCGCGGCATCGGTGGCCAGGTCCGGCACACCGTTGTACAGCACGTGGAAGCGCACGATGGGGATGCCGAGCCATTCCGCGTAGGCCTCGGCCGCCTTGCGGCTGTTGCTGACGAAATGCACGCCAGGCACCTGGGCCAGGGCCTGGTACAGCTCGGGATACTCTTCGCGGAAGCGGTCCTTGCGGATGTTCGGCGGCAGGCCGCGGAACACCAGGTGGATGGTCGGCGCGCCGGCCAGCAGCGCCGCCAGGGCGCCGAACAGGCACGTGCCGTCCTGCCACAGGCTCACCACGTCGAAGGTGCTCGCGCGCAGGACCGGCGCCAGACGCGTCACGCCATAGTGGACCGGCGGCGGCAACTGCTCCAGCAGGCGGCCCAGGCTGCCGTCCGGCACGGATTGATGGGCCACCGAGATCGCGGGCAGCTTGTTGATTTCCGTGACCGGAATGCGCGCCTTGACCAGCACGGACAGGAAGAAATCCAGGCCCTGCTTCTTGCTGGAACCGGGCGGCTCGGTGTGCTGCTTGACCAGCACTTCCACTTTCTCCGGCTTCATCGGCGTATCGGCGGGGCGCGGGCTGGGCGTGTCCGCCATGCGGGCCAGTTCCCCGGCCAGCCGCGTCAGCTGGCGCTCGGCGCCGCCGGGCCCCAGGCTGCCCGTCACCAGCGCGACCGACACGGGCTTCTCGGGCGAGTATTCCGGGATCTGGCGATCGCGGAAATGCAGGATGGCGTGCTTCATCGACACGATCCTGATGTCCTGGCCGGCCAGCGAGGCCTCGGGCTCCAGCCGCTGATAGAACGCGTAGTCGCTGGCCAGGCCGTTGGCCAGCTCAGCCGCCTTGCTGCCCGGCGCCAGGTGCTTGGCCACGGGCGCGATGACGTCGAACGCATCCGCCAGCAGGCCGCGCTTGCGCAGCCGCTTGGCGAATTCGACGCGGATGTTGCGGTCCGTGTGCTGCAGGATCAGCCGGCGGAACAGTTCATCCGACTGTTCGTAGGCTCGGATATCGCTCAGCAGCTTGGCGCGGGCGAACAGCCGGGCCGGGTTTTCGGTGGACTCCGGCAGGTGCCGCTCGACCAGGGCCAGCGCGTCCTCGAGGTGGCGCTCCTTGACCAGGCGGGTGGCGCGATAGCGCACGATCTCCAGGTCATCGGGGCATTCGCGCAGCAGCGTGGCCCATTGCTCGGACATGCCCTCGTTCAGGCCCGCCGCCTCTTTCAGCCTGAGCAGCAGGAAACGGACCTTGGAGTCGGCCATGTGGCCGCGCGCCAGCGCTTGCGCGTCCGCCAGATTGGCCTGCGCGACCTGGACCCGCACCGAGGCCGCCACGATTTCCTCCAGCCGGCCCTGGACCGCCTGGAGGTCGGACGACGCGGTGTTCTCGCGCTCGGTGATCAATGGCGGATTCATGCGGCCTTCCTGCGGTTGGCCTTGTCGATCCACACCAGGCAGCGCTGGATGTAGTGATCGAACTGGGCCGGATTGTCGGAACGCTCCTTGAGCGCGCGCCAGTAGGGCAAGGCCTGTTCGAAGCGGTGCAGGCGCATGGCGCCCACCGCGGCCAGGCGCAGGCCGATGGGATCGTCGGAGACCAGCTGCAGGATGCGCTCGCCCAGCGCCAGGCGTTCGGTGGTGCTGGACGATTCCAGCGCGCGCGCCTCGGCGTACAGCACGGCCAGGATGCGGCGCTTCTCGTGGTCGACTTCCGGCATCCCCGGCCACGACCGCGCGACACGGTCCAGCAGGTTCCAGGCCGCCTTGGGGTCGCCGGCCGACAGGATTTCGCGGGCGCCGCGGATGGCGCGCGGTCCGAGCCTGCCGAGCTGGCGCTCGGCCTCGTCGCGGGCGCTCTGGTCGGCCGACGCGTGCGCCAGGACCATCTTGTAGGCGTCGATGGCCTCGCCGAACCAGCCGCCATTGAACGCGACACGGGCAAAGTGCAATTGCGTGCTGAACGGCGCCGACTCGTTGGCGGCGGCCTGTTCCAGGTGGCGCATGGCGGTCTGCTTGTCGCCCAGCGCATCGGCCGCGCGGCCGCGCATGGCGTGCAGTTCGGGGAATTCGACCTGGGTGTCGAGCGCGATGTCGGTCAGGTCGATCACTTCCTTGTGGTTGCCCGCCACTAGCGCGGCCCGCACGCCCAGGCGCATGGCGCGTTCAAAGGCGCGCTGCGCCCGCACCCCGGCCAGGGCATCGGGATTGAGCAGGCGATGCGCGCAGATGCGCTCGGCGGCATCGCGCAGACGGCCCTCCTCCAGCGCCTGCGCGCCCTCCTCGGCCCACGCCGCGGACTGCGTGCTCAGCCACGCCGAAATGTCTTCCTGCTCGCTGTCGGCCAGTTTGCACGACACGGCCAACGCGGCCGCGGCCATGATGCAGCCACGCCACGTGGCTTCCTTGATCAGCTCCAGCGCCTCGACATCCTTGAGCGCGGGCGACTCGGACGCCAGCGCGCGCAGTCCGGCGCGGTCCCCGGCGATCAGCCGGTCGCGCCACAGCGTCGCGAAGCTGCGGCCATGCGACGGGATGGCGGCGCGCACTTCATGGACCCAGCGCAGGGCGGCATCCATGTCGCTGCCCGCCTGCAGCAGCGACAGCACGGTGTCGGCCGCCTCGGTGGCGGTCGCGTCCTGCGGCGAGGAAATGCGGAACAGCTGCTTCCAGTTGCCCAGCGCCTCGTCCACGAAACCCAGGTGGCCGGCGGAGATCGCGGCGATGCGCACGATTTCCGGGGTCTCGATTTCGTCGCCCAGCAGGCCGGCGGCCAGCGAGTGCGCCACGTCATGGCGGCCCAGCTTGAACTGGTTGCGCATCAGGATCTGCTCGGCCTTGCTGCCGGTGGCCAGCGTGCCGTCCGCGCCGCCCAGCAGCGCCAGCGACCCTTCGTAGTCGCCCAGTTCTTCCTGGAAGCGCGCGAACAGCAACGTGTGGTCGGGCAGGCCGGGATGACGGCGCAGCACGTCGCGCAGGCGGCGCGAGGCTTCGCGCAGGTCGCCCGAATCCCAGATCTTCTCGATGCGTTCGACGCCTTCGTCGGCGCTCAGCTTGGGCACCGACGGCTGCGGCGTGGAGGTGCTCATGCGCGGGCGCACGAAAGTCTTGAACCACTCGGTGTACAGGCGCTCGGCGAACAGCGGCGTGTAGTGCGTCAGGTCCAGCCCGCCGTCTTCCATCGCGTCGGCCTGCCCGATCTTGTTCATCAGCGGCGTCGGGTCATAGCACGGCACGCCGATTCGCTGCGCGCTGGCGGTCACCGCGGCGATCAGTTGTGCCCGCTGTTCGATCGGCACATTGTCGGGCGTCATGGCATTGACGTGCGTGACGAACACGACCTTGTCCCGGCCCAGCAGGTCGACCAGCTCGTGCATCTGCTGTTCGATTTCCTCGTCCGTCTGTTCGCGCTTGACGATGCGGGCGAGCAGCTCGCGATTGTCCGCGGACAGGCTCTTGAAGACGGGATCCTGGTCCAGCCACGCGCGTCGCTCGGCAAGCCGTTCGTCGCTGGCCTGCGACCAGAACGCGCGGGTGCGCGCGCGGTCGGCGAAGAACTCGCTGAAGAAGCGCACCAGGTAGTTGGACTGGATCGGGTAGCCGCCGACGGTCAGCAGCTTGCGCGAGGACAGCTCGACCATGTACAGGTCGGCCGGCTTGTGCGTGCCGCGGCGGGCCTGCTCGCCGTTCGACGGGCGGAAGATCACGCGCTGCACGTCGGTGGGAACCTCGGCCTGGCCGAACATGAAGCGGGCCTGCTGCAGCGCCTCGGCGCTGGTGTGCACGAAACCGTAATTGCGCCCGAGCTGTTGCTTGATCGGGTAACGTCCCACCGCGTCGCGCAGCGGGGTGTGAATGCGGCAGGTGCCAATCGGAGCGATGGTAAAGGCGGTCATTCCGGGCCTCTCCTGTGTTTGATGGGTTGCGGCGGGCCTGGACTCAGAGGGTCCAGTACAAGAGGCCGGACGGCAGACGGCGGCTGTCCAGCACGGACTTCAGGTCGCAGACCAGGCCGTCGGCCTTGACCAGCTGCGGCAGGTCTTCCCAGAGGGTGTCCATGGTTTCGCGGTGCGGCACGGCCAGGATCAGCACATCCAGGTCGCGGAACTGGTCGCGTTCCACCAGGCTGATGCCGTACTCGTGCCGCATCTGTTCGACGTCGACCATCGGGTCGCAGGCCACCGGCGTGATGCCGTAGTCGCCCAGCGCGCGGTACAGGTCGACCACCTTGGAATTGCGGATGTCCGGCACGTTTTCCTTGAACGTCATGCCCAGGATGCCGACCCGGGTCGAGGCGTTCAGGCGGCCGTTGCGGGCCAGGGTCTGCACCACGCGCGAGGCCACGTGGCTGGCCATGCCGTCGTTGATACGGCGGCCCGAAAGGATGACTTCGGGGTGGTAGCCCAGCTCCTGCGCCTTGGACGTCAGGTAGTACGGATCCACGCCGATGCAGTGGCCGCCGACCAGGCCGGGCGTGAACTTGAGGAAATTCCACTTGGTGCCGGCGGCTTCCAGCACTTCGGCGGTGCGGATGCCGACCAGATCGCAGATCTTGGACATCTCGTTCATCAGCGCGATGTTGATGTCGCGCTGGGTGTTTTCGAGCACCTTGGCGGCTTCGGCCACCTTGATCGAGGAGGCGCGATGCACGCCCGCGTCGATGATCTGCTCATAGACGCCGGCGATGATCTCCAGCGATTCCGCGTCCTGGCCGGACACGATCTTGACGATCTTCTCCAGCGGATGCTCGCGGTCGCCCGGATTGATCCGTTCGGGGCTGTAGCCAAGCTTGAAGTCGACGCCGCAGCGCAGACCCGACACCTTTTCCAGTTCCGGCCCGCAGATTTCCTCGGTCGCACCGGGGTGCACCGTCGATTCGAACACCACGATGCTGCCGGGGCGCAGCACCGGCCCGATCGAACGGCAGGCCCGCACCAGCAGGGAAAAATCGGGATTGTTCTTTTCGTCGACCGGCGTCGGCACGGCGACCACGAAGAAATCGCAGCCCTCCAGCTCGCTCACCTGATCGGTAAATTGCATGGGCGACGCCAGCAAGGCATCGCGCTCGATCTCGCCCGTCCAGTCCTCTCCCTGTTTCAGGCTCGTGATCCGCCGCTTGTCCACATCAAAGCCGACGACATCAAAACGCCTGGAAAATGCCACGGCCACGGGCAGGCCGACATATCCAAGACCGCATACTGCGATTCTCTTTACCACGGGGGACCTCACTGTTTTCGTCGTGTCGAATACATCAAAAAATCGACACCCAGGAACCAAATAATCGATGCGCAATCGAATCGCTTATTCGCGCCTGGGTGGACGTCACACTCAAAATTAATTACATCTCGATACCCCGGCATACCAGTGGGCAACGAGCCAACGAATCGTAGGCCGCGGCGGCAGCAAATTTTTTTCTAAAAGTTTTCGATGCTATGGAAATAAGTCGCCGAGGTCGTAATAAACGTGGGGAAATCCCTGAAATAATCTCTTTTTCCATACATATGGAAATAAATGAGACCTTTTGTCTTGTAAGAGATTATTTAAAGTCGTTTTCTTATCTTGATTTAATCAAACTGCAAGGAATGAGTATTCGCCCTGGGTATCTTTGGACGCTCCCGGGGAAAATGTCGTTATTGCAACTTCAAGTCACTGATCGCGTCCGGAATAACCAGAAAAATCGTGCTAGGCGTAAATCAGCACGCCCTCTTCCCTATTGACCGCGCATTCTGGGTCGTGGCATACGCGCGCGGCGCGAAAATCGCCCGGCGCGCCCGGGCGAGGCGAATCTGTCCTGATATTGAAATGACTTCCACCCATGACAGGCCGGTGGATTACACATTCCAACAAGTGCGGCACAGGGCGAGCGCCCTTTCCCGCCTGGGCGCACCCCGCTTTCCAGATAATGGCGTCCGACGCGGGCCGCGCGCATGAAAAAAGCCCCCGGAACCGCGAGGTTCCGGGGGCTTGGCTTGACGATGGCGCCCCGGCCGGGGCGCCGCCGTGACGTTTACTGCAGCAGGCTGCGCAGCATCCAGGCGTTCTTTTCGTGCACGTCCAGGCGCTGCGTCAGCAGGTCGGCGGTGGGCTGGTCGTTGGCGGCGTCGGCCTTCTCGAAGGCGGCGCGGGCGGTCTTGGCGACCGATTCATTGGCGTTGACCAGCAGGCGCACCATTTCCAGCGCTTCCGGCACCGACTCCGGCTCGGCGATGGACGACAGCTTGGCGTACTCGCGGTACGTGCCCGGCGCGTAGTGGCCCAGCGCGCGGATGCGCTCGGCGATGCTGTCCAGCGCGTTCCACGACTCGGTGTACTGGGTCATGAACATCAGGTGCAGCGTATTGAACATGGGCCCCGTGACGTTCCAGTGGAAGTTGTGCGTCATCAGGTACAAGGTGTACGAATCGGCCAGCAGCTTGGACAGCTCGCCGGCGACGGCGGCACGGTCCTTGTCAGAGATGCCGATGTTGATGCGCGGAACGCTGGGGGTCTTCTTGGAGGACTTTGCCATTGCTAGCTCCCTGTTGGGGTTGGTAGACAAAACTAGGATAACACCGCGACTGCGACAATCCGGCGCGGGAACAGACCGGCGCGCCGCGGCTTGATCGTGCGCAAATGCGCCCGCAATTTCAATCCTGCACGGCCGCGGCTTCGTCCGATAACATCCGCACGCCGGGCAGTTCGCATTCGTACACCGCCTGGGCCAGCGCCTCGATCGCCGCCAGTCGCGGGAAGCTGCGGCGCCAGGCCAGCACCACGCGGCGCTCGGGCACGTGGCCCTCGAACGGCAGGTAGCGCAGCAGGCTGTTGGATGGCGGCTGCTCAGGCACCGCCGTCACCGGCAGCACCGTCACGCCGATGCCGGCCGCGACCATGTGGCGGATGGTCTCCAGCGACGAGCCCTCGAAGGTGCGCTGGATGCCATCGCTGGCGGCCGAGAAGCGCGACAGCTCCGGACACACCTCCAGCACCTGGTCGCGGAAACAGTGGCCGCTGCCCAGCAGCAGCATGGTCTGCTGCTTCAGGTCCTGGGCGTCGATCGATACGCGCTGCGCCAGCTCGTGGTCCTGCGGCACCGCCACCACGAACGGCTCGTCGTACAGCGGCTGCATCACCAGCCCCGCTTCCGGCAGCGGCAGCGCCATGATGGCGCAGTCGATCTCGCCCTGGCGCAGCAGTTCCACCAGCCGCACGGTGAAGTTCTCCTGCAGCAGCAGCGGCATCTGCGGGGTGCGGCCGATCTGCACCGGCACCAGGCGCGGCAGCAGGTACGGGCCGATGGTGTGGATCACGCCGACCCGCAGCGGGCCGGCCAGCGGGTCGTGCCCTTGGCGCGCGATCTCCTTGATGCTGGCGCTTTCCTCCAGCACCTTCTGCGCCTGCGCGACGATGCGCTGGCCGATGGGCGTCACGCCCACTTCAGCCCCGCCCCTCTCGAACAGCGTCACGCCCAGCTCGTCCTCGAGCTTGCGGATCGCCACCGACAGCGTGGGCTGGCTGACGAAACAGGCCTCGGCCGCCCGGCCGAAATGGCGCTCGCGCGCCACCGCCACGATGTATTTCAGTTCGGTGAGAGTCATGGTCGACTACGCCCCCGGGAGTTGAGCGCGCGCCCGGCGGGCGGCGCTGGAAAATGGGAAGGTCATGGTGGCATTCATCCGCTGGGTCGATGCGCCCTAAGTGCGCAGGAAGTCTTCCCGGCCCCGCATCCAGCGGGCCAGGTGCGCCTCGACGGCGGCGGGATGTTCGGCGCGCAGCCAGACCGCGGCATCGCGCGCCTGTTCGGCGATTTCGGCGTCGGTCTCCAGATCGGCGAAACGCAGCAGCGCCATGCCGGACTGGCGCGTGCCCAGGAATTCGCCCGGACCGCGCTGTTCCAGGTCGCGGCGCGCGATCTCGAAGCCATCGGAGGTTTCGAACATGGCGCGCAGGCGTTCGCGCGCCACCTGCGACAGCGGCGTCTGGTAGATCAGGACGCAGACGGACTCGGCGGTGCCGCGCCCCACCCGGCCGCGCAGCTGGTGCAGCTGCGCCAGGCCGAAGCGCTCGGCGTGCTCGATGACCATCATCGAGGCATTGGGCACGTCCACCCCCACCTCGATCACGGTGGTCGCCACCAGCAGGTCGATCTCGCCTTCGCGGAAGGCCTGCATCACGGCGGCCTTCTCGGCCTGCGGCAGGCGGCCGTGCACCAGGCCGATGCGCAGGTCCGGCAGGTCGGCGCGCATGCCCTCGTAGGTGTCGACCGCGGTCTGCAACTCGAGGGCTTCGCTTTCCTCGACCAGCGGACAGACCCAATAGGCCTGCCGGCCGCCGCGCGCGCCCTGCGCGATGTGGGCGATGACTTCCTCGCGGCGCGCGTCCGACACCAGCTTGGTCAGCACCGGCGTGCGGCCCGGCGGCAGTTCGTCGATCACCGACACGTCCAGGTCGGCGAAGAAGGTCATGGCCAGCGTGCGCGGAATCGGCGTCGCGCTCATGTTGAGCTGGTGCGGCACGATGCGGCCGCGCACCGTCTCGCCCTTGCGCGTCAGCGCCAGGCGCTGGCCGACGCCGAAGCGGTGCTGCTCGTCGACGATCGACAGCCCCAGCCGGTGGAATTCGACATGGTCCTGGATCAGGGCCTGGGTGCCCACCACCAGTTGCACGCTGCCGTCGGCCGCCGCGGCGGCGGCCTCGCGGCGCGCCTTGGCCGTCAGGCTGCCGCTGAGCCAGGCGACGTTCACGCCCAGCGGCTGCAGCCACGACACCAGCTTGCGGAAATGCTGTTCAGCGAGGATTTCGGTGGGCGCCATCAGCGCCACCTGCGCGCCCCCGGCGATGGCCTGGGCCGCGGCAATCGCGGCGACCACGGTCTTGCCGCTGCCGACGTCGCCCTGCAACAGGCGATGCATGGGATACGGCCGCGCCAGGTCGGCCGAGATCTCGGCCACCACCCGCTGCTGCGCGCCGGTCAGCTTGAACGGCAGCGCCTGATACAGCCGGTCCACCAGGCCGCCGGCCTCGTCGCGCACCGGCAGCGCCTCGGCTTCCTTGACGCGGCGCGCGGCGCGCGCGGCGGCCAGCGACAGCTGCTGGGCCAGCAATTCATCGAACTTGATGCGGCGCCAGGCCGGATGCACGCGCTCCAGCAGGGCCGCCTCGGATTCGCCCTGGGCCGGCGTGTGCAAGGCGCGGATCGCCGGCTCGAACGGCGACAGCTCGTAGCGCGCCAGCGCCTGCGGCGGCAGGGTATCGGACAGGTCGGCGCGGTCCAGCGCCTGCGCGATGGCGCGCCGCAGCGTCAGCTGCGGCAGGCCTTCGGTGGTGGGATAGACGGGCGTCAGCGCCGTGGGCAGCGGCGCGTCGGCGTTGGTCATGCGCGGATGCACCATCTCGCGCCCGAACAGGCCGCCGCGCACCTCGCCGCGCGCGCGCAGCCGCTTGCCGACGGTGACCTGCTTCTGCTGGCTGGGGTAGAAATTCAGCCAGCGCAATTGCAGTTCGCCGCTGTCATCGGCCAGCGTCGCGGTCAGTTGGCGCCGCGGCCGGTACAGCACTTCGGATTTGGTGATCTCGCCTTCGACCTGGCCGGCAAAGCCGGGCCGCAACTGGCTGATCGGAATGACCCGGGTCTCGTCCTCGTAGCGCAGCGGCAGGTGCAGCACGAAGTCCTCGGGCAGCACCAAACCCAGGTTACGCAGCTTGCGCTCCGTATCCGTCATGGCTTTGCCGGCGCCTTTGGGTTCGGCGCCGGATCGCTTGGTTGCCACGGCCGCGGCCGGCATGTGGGAGGAAACCTCTGGAAAAACGCGCGTGGGCGGCGTTTACAGGACCAGGATGGCCTCGACCTCGAACTGCGCGCCCTTGGGCAGGCTGGCCACGCCGACCGTGGAACGGGCCGGGAACGGCTGCGGAATCAGCTCGGCCATGATGGCGTTGGCGGCGGTGAACTTGCCCAGGTCGGTCAGGAACAGCGTCAGCTTGACCACCTTGTCCAGCGTGCCGCCGGCGGCTTCGACCACCGCCGTCATGTTGGCGAAGGCCTGGCGCACCTGCGCATCGAAATTCTCGGAGACCAGGTCGCCGGTGCCCGGCTCCAGGCCGATCTGGCCCGACAGGTAGACGGTCTTGGTGCCGCTGACGGCAACCGCTTGCGAGTAAGGGCCAACGGCGGCGGGCGCGGCGTCGGTGTGGATGATTTGCTTGCTCATGGGCGGAATCCTTCTGGTGACGGATAGCTACAACTATCGGATTTTAATCGGCAATAGGGTTTTGCGAAAGGCTCATGCGAACCAGCCCGCGAACCAACCCAGGCTTTCCATGTTACCCACTCTTCACGACGCGCAAATGCAATCCGTCATCGGAACGCCGCGCCGATCTCCGCCCGGCTGGCCCACAGCAGGTCGTACAGCGCCTGCGCCGCCAGCGGCAGGCTGCGCCCCTGGCGCCAGACCAGGTACAGGGGCCGCAGCAACGCCTTGCCCGCCAGCGGCACGATGCGCAGGTCGGCGCCGCCGAAATGGAACAGCGTCATCGCCGGCACCACCGCCACGCCCAGGCCGGCGCGCACCAGCCCGGTGACCGTGGCCAGGTGCTCGACCTCGAACACCGGCGGCGGCGCGTCGGCGCCGAAGGCCGCGTCCAGGTGCTTGCGCACGCTGCTGTTGCGCGCCAGCTGGATCACCGCGTGGCGGGCCACGTCGCGCAGCCGCACGCGCGCCATCGCCGCCAGCGGATGGTCGGCGCGGCACACCAGGAAATAGCGGTCGGCATGCAGGAATTCGCTGTCCAGGTCGCTCATGTCCGGCCGCCGCGAGGCCACCGCGAAGTCCACCTGGCCGTCGCGCACCATGTCCAGGCAGGGATCGAGCAAGGCGTCGCGCAGGTCCACCGCGATGCCCGGATGCTGCTCGCGGAACCGCGCCAGCAGCGGCGGCAGCCAGCCCGCCGCCAGCGACGGCAGCGCGGCCAGCGCCACCCGGCCGCGCCGGCGGGCGGCATGGTCGCGCAGGTCCTCCATCACCAGGTCCATGTCGGCCAGCAGACGCCGCGCCGACGCGTCCAGCACCCGGCCTTCGGCGGTCAGCTCGACGTTGCGGGTATTGCGGTCGAACAGCCGCAGGCCGGCGCTCTCCTCCAGCTGGCGGATCAGTGCGCTGAAGGCCGGCTGCGTCAGGTGGCAGCGCTGCGCGGCGCGGGTGAAGTGGCGTTCGTCGGCCAGGGCCACGAAAGCGCGCAATTGCCGGGCGGATAGATTCATGGTTTTTCTGGATTAATTGATCCGATATTTCTATTTTACTGATGAGCGAGCGCTGCCTATAGTGGCTCCGGATTCCCTTACGCGCCCTGCCTGGACCCTTATGCCTTCCTCTCCCCTGCTCATCGGCTGCGCCTCCGGCTTTTCCGGCGACCGCAGCGACGGCGCCGCCGCCGTGGTGCGCACGCTGGCCGCCCGGGGCGGCGGCACGCTGATCTTCGAAACGCTGGCCGAACGCACCCTGGCGCTGGCGCAACTGGCGCGCAACGACGACCCGCGCCGCGGCTACGAGCCGCTGCTCGACGAACTGGTGGCGCCGGTCCTGGCCGACTGCCTGCGCCACGGCATCGCCATCGTCAGCAACTTCGGCGCCGCCAACCCGGTCGGCGCCGCCCGCCGCATCGCCGAACTGGCCGCGCAGCAAGGCCTGCCCGCGCCGCGCATCGCCGTGATCCATGGCGACGCGCTCGACGCGCCGGCCCAGCGCGAGCTGCTGCGACAACGCCTGGGCGCGGCGCTGGATGGCGTCGATGTGGTCAGCGCCACCGCCTACCTGGGCGCCACCGAGATCGCCGAGGCGCTGGCCGCCGGCGCGCAGATCGTCGTTGCCGGCCGCGTCGCCGACCCGTCGCTGACGCTGGGTCCGGCGCTGGCGCATTTCGGTTGGAATCGGGACGACTGGGCCCGGCTGGGTCGCGCCACCATGGCCGGCCACATGCTCGAATGCGGCCTGCAGGTCACCGGCGGCTACTTCTGCGTGCCCGGCCTGAAGGAAGTGCCCGACGTGCACGCCGCCGGCTTTCCCATCGCCGAGATCGACGCCGACGGCGAATTCGTCATCGGCAAGGCCGCCGACACCGGCGGCATGGTGGACGCCCGCACGGTCAAGGAACAACTGCTGTACGAAGTGCACGACCCCGCTCGCTACCTGACGCCCGACGTGATCGCCGACCTGAGCCAGGCCCGGGTCGAGGATCTGGGCGGCGACCGCGTCGCGGTGCGCGGCATCACCGGCCACGCCCGCCCAGCCGAACTGAAGGTCAACGTCTGCTATCGCGGCGGCTGGCTGGCCGAGGCCGAGATTTCCTACGCCGGCCTGCAAGCCGAGGCGCGCGCCCGCCTGGCCGCCGACATCGTGCAAAAGCGCCTCGGCTCGGCGCTGCGCCTGCGCGCCGACCTGATCGGCGCCCTCAGCATCCTCGACGACGACGCCGGCGCCCTGCGCCAGGGCCGCCCCGACGGCCACGCCCGCGATGTGCGGCTGCGGATCGCCGGCGAACACGCCGACCGCGCCGTGGCCGAGCGCGTGCTGCGCGAAGTCACCGCGCTCTACACCTGCGGCCCGGCCGGCGGCGGCGGCGTGCGCACCGCGCTGCGCCCGCGCCTGAACATGGTGTCCTGCACCATCCCCCGCGACGCCGTCCACAGCGGCTGGCGCTTCCTGGACGAGATCCCGCAATGAACACCCCGTCGATAGCCGTCCCCCTGTACCGCCTGGGCCACAGCCGCTCCGGCGACAAGGGCGACACCTCCAATCTCAGCCTGATCGCCTGGGACCCCGAATGCTACGAGGCGCTGGCCGCGCAGGTCACCGAGGCGCGCGTGGCCGCCTGGTTCGCCTACCGCCAGCCGGCCCGCGTCACCCGCTACCTGCTGCCGACCCTGCACGCCATGAACTTCGTGCTCGAAGGCGTGCTGGACGGCGGCGTCAACGACGCCCTCAACCTGGACGCGCACGGCAAGAGCCTGTCCTTCCGCTTGCTGGACATGACGGTCCAGGTCAGCCCCGCGCTGGCCGCCCGTCTGCCCGACATTCCGGGCGACCACCCCGCCCCCGCCTGACCCCGCAGCCCCCCACGACAACAACACACACAACACACGACAGGAGACACACCATGCGCTTTACCCTCAAGGGCCGGCTGGCCCTGCTGCTGGCGGCCTTGCCGCTGACCGCCCTGGCCCAGGGCGGCACGGCCGGCGCCTTTCCGGCCAAGCCGATCACCTTCATCGTGCCGTTCGCCGCCGGCAGCGCCACCGACCAGATCGGCCGCGCCATCGGCCAGGGCGTCACCGAGCAGACCGGCCAGGCCGTGGTGATCGAGAACAAGCCCGGCGCCAGCGCCATGATCGGCGCCGCCACCGCGGCCCGCGCCGCCCCCGACGGCTACACGGTGCTGATCACCACCAACACCACCCACGCCGCCAACGAACACCTGTACAAGACGCTGACCTACCACCCGGTCAAGGACTACGCGCCGATCTCGCTGCTCGGCAAGGGCGGCCAGATCATGGTGGTCAACCCCAATTCGACCGCCAAGTCGGTCGGCGACTTCCTGGCGCAGGCGCGCCAGTCGCCCGGTAAGCTGAGTTTTGGCAGCGGCAGCTCCAGCAGCCGCATTGCCGGCGAGCTGCTGCAGCAGATGGCCGGGGTGCAGCTGCTGCACGTGCCCTACAAGAGCAACCCGCTGGCCGTCACTGACCTGCTCGGCGGCCAGATCGACATGATGATCACCGACACCGCCACCGGCCTGCCGCAGGTCAAGTCGGGCAAGCTGCGCGCGCTGGGCGTCACCGGGCTGACCCGCTCGCCGCTGGCGCCGGACGTGCCCACCATCGCCGAGTCCGGCGTGCCGGGCTACGAGATGGGCTACTGGTTCGCGGCCTATGCGCCGGCCGGCACGCCGCCCGACGTGGTCAAGCGCTTGAACGAGCTGCTGGTCAAGGCCACGCAGAGCGCGCCGGCCAAGCAGTTCTACGCCCAGACCGGCACCGACCCGGCCAGCTCCACGCCGGACGAACTGGCGCAGTTCCAGCAAGCCGAGTCGAAGAAGTGGGGCGACATCATCAAGAAGGCCGGCATCCAGCCGGAATGAGGCCCACCCGCTCAACGCGCTGACGCCAGAAACAAAAAGCCCCGTCGCATGCGTGACGGGGCTTTTTGCTGGCGCGGGTGAACCGCGATTTATTTGTCGACGAACGCGCGTTCGACCACGTAGTCGCCCGGCTGGCCCACGCCCGGCGACACCACGAAGCCGCGCTTGTCCAGCATGGCGCTGATGTCGGCCAGCATGTGCGGGCTGCCGCAGATCATGGCGCGATCGGTTTCGGGGTTGATCTGGGGAATGCCGATGTCGGCGCACAGCTTGCCGTTTTCCATCAGCTCGGTGATGCGGCCCTGGTTGCGGAACGGCTCGCGCGTGACGGTCGGGTAGTAAACCAGCTTGTCGCGCACCACGTCGCCGAAGAACTCGTTGTTCGGCAGCTCGTTTTCGATGAAGTCGGCGTAGGCAAGTTCGCTGACCCAGCGCACGCCGTGCACCAGGATGACCTTGTCGAAACGTTCGTAGACGTCCGGGTCCTTGATGATGCTCATGAAGGGCGCCAGGCCGGTGCCCGTGCCGAACAGGAACAGGTGCTTGCCCGGCTTGAGATCGTCGACCACCAGGGTGCCGACCGGCTTGCGGCTGACCAGGATGGTGTCGCCTTCCTTCAGGTGTTGCAGGCGCGAGGTCAGCGGACCGTTCTGCACCTTGATGCTGAGGAATTCGAGGTTTTCTTCGTAGTTGGCGCTGGCGATGCTGTAGGCTCGCAGCAGCGGCTTGCCTTCGACTTCCAGGCCGATCATGACGAAGTGGCCGTTGTGGAACCGCAGGGCCGCGTCACGCGTGGTGGTGAAGGAGAACAGGGTGTCGTTCCAGTGGTGCACGCTCAGTACACGCTCGGTATTGAAAGCAGCCATGTCGTATCTAGTAAGCGCGGAACAAAGGACATCATGCCCAACCTGCCCCGCTGGGGTTCGCCGCGGCGCACAAAAGACGCGCCCGGTATTAGGGTTGTCCCTATTCTACAGGGACTTGATGATAATTGCTCTCATTATTCCGTAATACGCTTATGCCGTATTGATGGGGATCAAGGGTCTTAGCGCCAGTCTTACATCTAGTTGAACACGATAAAACTTCCTGTTATCGTGCCGCTCTGACTTGATAATCATTTTCGTTAGCAGACCGCTTTGAGCAGCGGCGGCGTTTACGCGCCGGCCGCCGCAACCCTTGCCGGAGTTCCCGTTATGTCCATGCGTCCCCAAATGACCACCCTGCTGCGCGCCCTGGCCCTGGCCGGCGCCGCCGCCTTCGCCGTCCCGGCCCACGCGGCCGAGGAAGTCAGCCTCTACACCACCCGGGAACCGAAGCTGATCCAGCCGCTGCTGGACGCCTTCACCAAGGAAAGCGGCATCAAGGTCAACACCGTCTTCGTCAAGGACGGCCTGCTCGAGCGCGTCAAGGCCGAAGGCGCCAAGTCGCCCGCCGACGTGCTGATGACCGTCGACATCGGCAACCTGCTGGACCTGGTGGACGGCGGCGTGACGCAGTCGGTCAAGTCGGCCACGCTGGAATCGGTCATCCCCGCCAACCTGCGCGGCGCCGATGGCAAGTGGTACGCCCTGTCGCTGCGCGACCGCGTGCTGTACGTCGAAAAGGACCTGAAGCTGGAATCCTTCCGCTACGAAGACCTGGCCGACCCGAAATGGAAGGGCAAGGTCTGCATCCGCTCGGGCCAGCACCCCTACAACACCGCCATGGTCGCCTCCATGATCGCCCATGACGGCGCCGAGGCCACCGAGAAGTGGCTGCGCGGCGTCAAGGCCAACCTGGCCCGCAAGGCCGCCGGCGGCGACCGCGACGTGGCCCGCGACATCCTGGGCGGCATCTGCGACATCGGCCTGGCCAACGCCTATTACGTCGGCCACATGAAGAACGCCGAAGCCGGCACCGACGCCCGCAAATGGGGCGACGCCATCAAGGTGATCCGCCCGACCTTCGCCAACGAGAAGAGCGGCGGCACCCACGTGAACGTCAGCGGCGCCGCCGTGGCCGCCCACGCGCCCAACAAGGCCAACGCCATCAAGCTGCTGGACTACCTGGTGTCCGAGCCGGCCCAGGCGCTGTACGCGCAGGCCAACTACGAGTACCCGGTGCGCAAGGGCGTCAAGCTCGACCCGGTCATCGCCAGCTTCGGCGAACTGAAGGTCGATCCCCTGCCCCTGACCGAGATCGCCAAGTACCGCAAGCAAGCCAGCGAGCTGGTGGACAAGGTCGGTTTCGACAACTAACACGCGGCCAGGCGGCGCCCGCCGGCGCCGTCTCGCGGCACTCAGGCCTGCCCCCGCTCGCCCGGAAAACCCCGGGACGGGCGGCGGCAGGCCTTGACGCTACTATAGGCGCCGCCCGCGTGGCGCCTTTCCCGCAGCAACCCTTGTGAAGCATGCATACAGATTCCCTGCCCCGGCCGCTGCGTATGCGCTGGGCTGAACGCGGCGCCGGCTGGCTCGCCGGCGCCTCCCTCATCGGCCTGGCGGTGCTGGCGCCGGTGCTGACCCTGGTCTGGTGGGCCCTGGGCGGCGACCTGTCGCACTGGCGCCATCTGGCCACCTACGTGCTGCCGCAGGCGCTGGCCAACACCGCCGCGCTGCTGGCCGGCGTCGGCGTGCTGGTGACGCTGCTGGGCACCGGCTCGGCCTGGCTGGTGACGGCCTACGAATTCCCCTCGCGGCGCGCCCTGACCTGGGCGCTGCTGCTGCCGCTGGCGGTGCCGACCTACATCATCGCCTTCGCCTATCTCGACCTGCTGCACCCGATCGGCCCGATCCAGAGCGCCATCCGCGCGCTGCTGGGCTATGACAGCCCGCGCCAGTTCCGGCTGCCGGACCTGCGCTCGATCTACGGCGCGATCTTCGTGCTGGGCTTCGTGCTCTACCCCTACGTCTATCTCAGCACCCGCGTCATGTTCATGACGCAGGCCGCCAGCCTGCTGGAAGCGGCGCGCACGCTGGGCGCGGGCCGCTACGGCGTGTTCTTCCGCGTGGCGCTGCCGCTGGCGCGCCCGGCCATCGTGGTCGGCGTCAGCCTGGCGCTGCTGGAAACCCTGAACGACATCGGCGCCTCGGAATTCCTGGGCGTGCAGACGCTGACCGTGTCGGTCTACACCACCTGGGTCACGCGCTCGGACCTGGCCGGCGCGGCGCAGATCGCGCTGACCATGCTGGCCATCGTGATCGGCCTGATCCTGCTGGAGCGCCATGGCCGCAAGCGCCAGCGCTACGCCAACACGCAACGCATGCGGCCGATGCAGCCGCGCCGGCTGCGCGGCGCGGCCGCCGCGCTGGCGGCGGTGCTGGGCTGGATCCCGGTGCTGATCGGCTTCGTCGCCCCGGCGCTGTACCTGGTCGTCGAGACCTACAAGCGCCTGCACATGGTGGGCGGCGTCTCCCGCCAACTGCTCAACGGCTTGAGCAACACGCTGATCGTGGCGTTCAGCGCCACCCTCGTGACGCTGGTTTGCGGCCTGATCGTGGCCTGGGCCGGACGCACCCTGCGCGAGAGCGCCGGCTTCAACCCGGGGCGCGCCTGCGCCCGCGTCGCCAGCCTGGGCTACGCCGTGCCCGGCACCGTGCTGGCCATCGGCCTGCTGACGCCGTTCGTCTGGATCGACACCGCCGTGGCCAAGGTCTTCGGCGGCAGCGGTCTGTTCCTGATGGGCTCGATGGCGGCGCTGGTGTGCGCCTATGCCATCCGCTTCCTGGCCATCTCCACCGGCGCGCTCGAGGCCGGCCTGGCGCGCATCCCGCCGTCGCTGGAACAGGCCTCTCGCCTGCTGGGCGAAAGCTCGGCCGGCACCCTGCGCCGCGTCCACCTGCCGCTGCTGCGCCCGGCGCTGGCGGCCAGCGCGCTGCTGGTGTTCGTGGACGCCATGAAGGAACTGCCGGCCACGCTGCTGCTGCGGCCCATGAATTTCGACACGCTCGCCACCTGGCTCTATGCCGAAGCGGCCCGCGGCACCTACGAGGAAGGCGCGGTCGCCGCGCTCGCGATCGTGCTGGCCGGCCTGCTGCCCGTCATCCTGCTGGCCCGCACCAATCTGAAAATGGGACATTGAACATCGTGCCCGATCTGCTCGAACTCGATCATCTTTCGCTGGCGTACGACACGCCCAAGGGCCTGCGCCCCGTGGTGCAGGACCTGACGCTGGGCCTGCCGGCCGGCCACATCGGCTGCCTGCTGGGCGAATCCGGCTGCGGCAAGACCACCGTGCTGCGCGCCATCGCCGGCTTCGAGCCGGTGCGCGCCGGCCGCATCCTGCTGGACGGCACGGTCATCTCCTCGCCCACCGAACAGGTTGCCCCGGAAAAGCGCCGCGTCGGCATGATGTTCCAGGACTACGCGCTGTTCCCGCACCTGTCGGTGGCGCAGAACGTGGCCTTCGGCCTGCGCCGCCTGGAGCGCGCCGAACGCGCGCGCCGGGTCGAGGAAATGCTGACCCTGGTCGGCCTGGCGCACGTCGCCAACAGCTATCCGCACGAAATCTCCGGCGGCCAGCAGCAGCGCGTGGCCCTGGCCCGGGCCCTGGCGCCCTCGCCCGACCTGCTGCTGCTCGACGAACCGTTTTCCAATCTGGACGTGGACACGCGCGAACGCCTCGCCTTCGAGGTGCGCGAGATCCTCAAGACCACCGGCCACACCGCCATCCTGGTGACGCACAACCAGGCCGAGGCCTTCGCCATCGCCGACCGCATCGGCGTGATGGCGGCCGGGCGCATCGCGCAGTGGGACACGCCCTACAACCTGCACCACCACCCGGCCGACGACTTCGTGCGCGACTTCATCCGGCGCGAAGCGCTGGCCGAGCAGCGCGAACAGGTGTTCGAGCGCGGCCGCTGATCCACGGACCGCGCGGCGCTCAGTCGGCCGACAGCTTGACCTTCTGCGACAGCGCCTTGAACGACTCGTACTGGCTGCGGGTCAGGCGCTCGACTTCGGCGGGCGTCGAGCCATAGGGCATGAAACCGGCCTGCTCCAGCTTGTCCTTGACGTCCGGCATCGCCAGCGCCGCCTGGAAGGCTTCGCTCAGCGCGGCCGTGATTTCCGGCGGCAGCTTGGCCGGACCATAGACCGCGAACCACGGATCCACCACCGCCCCGCCATAGCCCAGCTCGGCCAGCGTCGGCACGTCCGGCAAGGCCGGCGCGCGCTTGCTGCCGGTGACCGCCAGCGCGTGGACCTTGCCCGACTTGATGTGCGGCAGCGAGGCCGGCAGGTTGTCGAACATGATCGGCAGGTGGCCGCCCAGCAGGTCGTTCAGCGCCTGCGCGCTGCCCTTGTAGGGGATGTGCTGCATGCCGGCGCCGGTGAGCTGGTCGAACATGACGCCAGCCAGGTGCATCGAGGTGCCGGTGCCGGGCGTGCCGAAGGCGGTGCCGGCGTGCTGCTTGGCATAGGCCACCAGGTCCTTGACGCTGTCGACCTTGAGCGACGGGCCGGTTTCCAGCACCACCGAGGACGCGCCCAGCATGCTGATGCCGGTGAAGTCCTTGGTCGGGTCGAACGGCATCGACGGGTAGACGAAGGGGTTCAGCGCGTTGGTGGAGATGGCGCCGAAGCCGATGGTGTAGCCATCCGGCGCGGCCTTGGCCACGGCGTCCATGCCGATGTTGCCGCCGGCGCCCGGACGGTTCTCGACGATGACCGGCTGGCCCAGCTTCTCGGCGACCTTCGCGCCGGCCGTGCGCGCCACCAGGTCGGTGGTGCCGCCGGCGGTGTACGGCACGATGAACACGATGGGCTTGGCCGGATAGCCGGCGGCCTGCGCCGCGGCGGCGCCATGGACCAGCGCCAGCGCGGCCAGGCCGCGCAGCGCGTTCAGGGTAAAGCGTTGCATGATGTCTCCATCCCGATTGTTATCACGTTAGGGATGCGCATCATACTGTGTGGCGCAATTCAGACGCCATGAAGAACGAAATCGCAGTTCTTCGCACGTGCGCCGATCAATCCGCCGCGATCGGTGATACAGTGCGGACTTCCCGGCAAGCGGCGCCTTGATTGCGTCGCGGCTTCGCCGGCCCCGAGGCGCCGCGCCCGATGCGGCGCCCTACCCCCACACACCGTACTGCACAGGAGGAAAGCACCATGCAACAACAGACTTCCCCCGTTGCAGGCCGCGTCTAGCACGTTCGAATTTCCTTGCCGCATTCCTGGCGGCAGACCATTCGCATTGCCTTGGCCCGGACCTGCCTGACAGGGTCTCTCATCCGTACCGCATCCACACGGCCGCGGCCGCTGTGAACGCCTCGCCATTGGTCGCTTGCGCCCGCCGCGCTTTCGCGGCGGGTCTTGGCGCGACCTGGAGCGCGCGAGCGCAATGAGAGCAAGCCCTCCTCATGACCTGATCTGGAATTTCCATGGGCAATTGCATTCAAGCACTGTCCGAGCGCGTCACATTGATCGCCTCGGACGACACCTGGATCGAAGGCAACGCGATCCAACAACTCCATACCACCGCCAGGCTCGCCGGCATGCGCCACGTCGCGGGCATGCCGGACCTGCATCCCGGACGCGGCTATCCAGTGGGCGCCGCGTTCTTCTCGCTCGGCCGCCTGTATCCGGCCTTGATCGGCGGCGACATCGGCTGCGGCATGGCGCTCTGGTCGACTCATCTCGAAAGCCGCAAAGTCGCGCCGGACAAGCTCGACAAGCGGCTGCGCAACATCGACGAACCGCTGGACGACACTTGGCAGGCACTGGTGTCGGAACTGGCTCCCGCCGGCGTCGGCCATCGACAGGCACTGGGCACCATCGGCGGCGGCAACCACTTCGCCGAGCTGCAGTGCATCGACGAAATCCACGATGCGCAGGCATTGGCGGCCTTGCGCATCGACGAGAAAAAGCTGCTGCTGGTTCACAGCGGTTCGCGGGGCCTGGGCCGCTCGATCCTGGAGGAACACGTCCGTCGCCATGGCCATGACGGCCTCGAGCAGGACAGCGCCGCATGCCGGGATTACCTGGCGCAACACGACGACGCGTTGCGATTCGCGCAAGCCAATCGCCACCTCATCGCGCGCCGCATGCTGGCACGCTGGGGCGTGGATGGCGAACAGGTATTGGACGTCGACCACAACCTGGTAACCCCCGCCGTCATCGCCGGAGAAGCGGGCTGGCTGCACCGCAAAGGCGCGACCCCGTCAGACGGCGGACCGGTCATCATCCCCGGTTCGCGCGGCGACTTCAGCTATCTGGTGGCGCCGATCGCCAGCGAGGCCAGCCTGTTCTCGCTGGCGCACGGCGCGGGCCGCAAGTGGATGCGCAGCGAGTGCAAGGACCGGCTGTTCAAGCGCTACAGTCCCGCGCAACTGAGCAAGACCCGGTTGGGCAGCCATGTCATCTGCCAGGACAAGCAACTGATCTATGAGGAAGCGCCGGAAGCGTACAAACCCGTGGACAGTATCATCGCCAGCCTGCAACAGGCGGGCCTGCTGGCGGTGCTGGCCAGGCTGCGCCCGGTGTTGACCTACAAGACCCGGGGGGAGTGCTGCTGATGATGCTGCTACAGCTATCCGCGGCCCAGGGCCCCGATGAGTGCTGCCTGGCGGTCGCCAAGGCCCTTGCCTACCTGTTGCGCGAGGCCGAGGCTCGCGGCGTTGGCATCGATATCCTCGAACAGGAGACCGGCGCCAGGGCCGGCACTTACCGCTCGGTGCTGCTGGCCCTCGATGGTCCGGGCGCGGCCGGCCTGGCCGCGTGTTGGGAGGGATCGATCCAGTGGATCTGCCCCAGCCCCTATCGCCCTGGTCACCTGCGCAAAAACTGGTTTATCGGCGCTTTGCGTTGCGACCCGCCGGCCATCCGCCAGGACACGGAAATACGCTTCGAAACGACGCGCTCATCCGGGCCCGGCGGCCAGCACGTCAACAAGACGGAATCGGCGGTGCGCGCGACGCACGTGGCGACGGGCATCAGCGTGAAGGTGCAGTCCGAACGCAGCCAGCATGCCAACAAGCGCATCGCCGCACTGCTGATCGCGCATCGGCTGGCCCAACATGAGCAGGCCGCGCATGCCACGGAGCGGGCCCGGCGGCGCCAATTCCACCACGAGGTGGCACGGGGTGATCCCGCGCGCGTGTTCAAGGGAGAGGCGTTCGAGTTGTTGAAAGCCGGATAGACGACGAATCGACCGGAGCCGCCAGGCGCATGCCGCCCGGCGCTCCGGTCGGGCGCGTCAAGCCCGCGGCGGCGGCAGCGGAATGAACTCGGTCTCGTCGCCCGGCACGGTCTGGCCGAAGCGGTTGCGTTGCCAGTCCTCCTTGGCCTGTTCGATACGGTCTTTGCTGCTGGAGACGAAGTTCCACCAGATGAAGCGCGGGCCTTCCAGCGGCTCGCCGCCGAGCACCGCGAAACGCGCGTCGGTACAGGCGCGGATCTGCACCGGACGGCCCGGGGCGAACACGATCAGGCGGCCGCTCTCGAACACTTGTCCGTCCACCTCGACCGAGCCGATCGCCAGGTAGGCGGCGCGCTCTTCGTGCTCGGCGGGCAGCACCGTGACGGCGCCGGCCTGCAACTGCATGTCGCCATAGAACAGCGGCGAATGGGTCTTGACCTGCGACGTCTTGCCGAACAGCGAGCCGGCCACGACCTGCGCGCGCACCCCCTCGCCTTCGATCACGGGCTGGGCGTCCAGGCCGTAGTGGGTGAAACCGGGATCGGTTTCCTCGTGGGCCTTGGGCAGGCCGACCCAGATCTGCAGGCCGGCCAGGCGTTGCGCGGCCTGGCGGCTTTCGGGCGAGGAGCGCTCGGAGTGGACGATGCCACGGCCCGCCGTCATCCAGTTCACCTCGCCGGGCAGGATGGTCTGGGTGTTGCCGGCGCCATCGCGATGCACCATCGAGCCTTCGTACAGATAGGTGACGGTCGACAGGCCGATGTGCGGATGCGGGCGCACGTCGATGCCCGAGCCGGCCGTGAATTCAACCGGGCCCATGTGGTCCAGGAAGACGAACGGGCCGACGGTGCGGCGCTGCGCCGAGGGCAGCGCGCGACGGACTTCGAAGCCGCCCAGGTCGCTGCTACGCGGCACCACCACGGTTTCGATCTGGCTGTCGCCGGCTTGGGACAAAGTGGACATGGGAATGCTCCTGTAGGTTGGCCGTCTTGGGGCCATGTTAAGGCCGGGCGGATCGGCGATCCACCCGGCTGCCGGCCTCAGGCCAGATCAAACACCAGCACTTCGGCGTTGTCGCCGCCGGACAGCGCCACCCGAGTTTCATCGCTGATGGCGACCGCGTCGCCGGCCGCCAGCACGACGCCGTTGACGGTCAGGCTGCCACGCGCCACGTGCACCCAGGCGCGGCGGCCAGGGGCCAGTTCCAGCGTGGCCGACTCGTCGCCGTCGAACAGGCCGGCGTAGAGCCGCACGTCCTGATGGATCGTCATCGAGCCATCGATGCCGTCACCCGACACCACGGCTTGCAGGCGGCCGCGCTTTTGCGCGTCGGTGAAGGCCTTTTCCTCATACTCCGGCGCGATGCCGGTGACGTTCGGCTCGATCCAGATCTGCAGCATGTGCGTTTCCTTGTCGGCGCGCGGGTTGAACTCGGAGTGCATCACCCCGCGGCCGGCGCTCATCCGCTGCACGTTGCCGGGCTGGATGGTGGAGCCGCTGCCCATGCTGTCCTTGTGCGCGATGGCGCCGTCCAGCACGTAGGTGATGATCTCCATGTCGCGGTGGCCGTGGGTGCCGAAGCCGCGGCCCGCGGCGATGCGGTCATCGTTGATCACGCGCAGCGCGCCGAAGCCCATGTGCGAGGGATCGTAGTAGTTGGCGAACGAAAAGGTGTGGAACGAATCGAGCCAGCCGTGGTTGGCGTGACCGCGTTCGGCGCTACGGCGAAGGGTAAGCATGGTGGACTCCTGTTTCAAATATGTGAATGGTTTCGCTCGATCCGGCGCCTGCCTGTTTGGGTCTGGCGCCAGCTGCTCAACCGGCATGAGTGACATTGTGCGCGTACTCGGCAGCCGGTTTGACGCTATGATTTGAAGAAACCATTCAAATTTTTTGAACGATATTGCCCGGAACCTTCCCATGCAGCCGATCACGCCCGAATTGCTCATCCTGGTGGACGCCATCGCGCGCCACGGCAGCTTCGCCAAGGCGGCGCGCGAGCTGGACAAGGTGCCGTCGGCCGTGACCTACGCCATCCGCAAGCTGGAGGACGGGCTGGACGTGCTGCTGTTCGACCGCTCGGGGCACCGGGCGCTGCTGACGCCGGCGGGCGAGGCGCTGCTCAAGGATGGGCGTCACGTGTTGCAGTCGCTCGACGACCTGGCCTGCCGGGTCAAGCGCATCGCCACCGGCTGGGAGGTGGAGCTGCGCATCGCGGTGAGCGCGGTGCTGCCGTGGCGGCCGCTGTACGACCTGGTCGAGGAGTTCCAGGCGCTGGGCAGCGCGACCACGCTGCGCTTTTCGACCGAGGTGCTGAGCGGCAACTGGGACGCGTTGACGTCGAATCGCGCCGACCTGGTGATCGGCGCGGGCGCGGCGGGCGAACCGACCGGCCCCTACCGCTCGGTAACGATGGGACAGGCGCAGTTCGGCTTCTGCGTGGCGGCGCACCATCCGCTGGCGTCGGCGCCGCAGCCGCTGAGCCGGGCCGACATCACGCGCTATTGCGCGGTGGTGGTGGCCGACACGTCACGCAACCTGCCGCCGCAGTCGCGCGGGATCCTGGCGGAGCAGCCGACGCTGGTGATGCCGACGATGCAGGCCAAGATCGAGGCGCAGATCCGCGGGCTGGGGTGCGGGTATCTGCCGCTGACGCTGGCGGCGCCGTATCTGGCGCAGGGGGTGCTGGTGGTCTGCGATACCGATGAGGGGATGTCGTTGACCGAGCATGTGGCGTATGCGTGGCGGGCGGAGAAGCCGGGGGAGGCGCTCAAGTGGTGGCTGCAGAAGTTGAAGTCGCCTCGGCTTTGTGAGGGGTTGCTGGGGATGGGGTGAAGGGGCGTTCTTGTCTTGGACGTTGGTGTGCGATCGCGCGGGCTTCGTAGGCCGCCCGGGGCGTCGGCCGGGTTTGTGGCGTTGCTGGAGGGGTGTCTTAGCCGAGAGCGGGTTCGGCCCGTCAGGTAGGGCCGCGCGGGCGGCCGCTACCTGACTTACGCGGCGGAGGATGGGGTAGCGGCGGTCGCTGCGCGCGGGTGGAGAGCGCGTGCCGCCCTACTCGTCTTCGATGCCGAGTTCGCGCAGTTTGCGCGTGATGGTGTTGCGGCCGATGCCCAGTCTTGAGGCGGCTTCGACGCGGCGGCCGCGGCTGGCGTCCAGGGCGCTTTGGAGCAGGATTTTCTCGAACTGGCGCGTCAGAGTGGCCATGACGGCGGGTTCGCCGCGTTCGAGGCGGTACTGGGCGTCGCGCAGCAGGGAGTCCTGCCAGTTGCGGGGCGTGGCTTCGTCGGCGGCGGCGGGCGCGGGATGCTGGACCACGGTGCCGATGGCGGCGACGCTGGCGCCGGCCGGCGGGCGCGGGGACACCGAACCGGCGGCGGGCGCGTGTTCCATGGCGCGGATTTCGGGCGGCAGGTCGGCGCGCTCGACGGTCTGGCCGGGGGCCATGACGGTGAGCCAGTGGCAGAAGTTCTCCAGCTGGCGCACGTTGCCGGGGAAGTCGAACTTGGTCAGGACGGCCAGCGCTTCCGGGGTCAGGCGCTTGACCGGCACGCCGAGCGCGCGGGCGCTGGCGGTGAGGAAGTGGTTGGCGAGCGCCGGGATATCCTCGACCCGCTCGCGCAGCGGCGGCAGGCGCAGGCGGATGACGTTCAGGCGGTGGAACAGGTCTTCGCGGAACAGGCCTTGTTCGACGCGCTGCTCCAGCGGCTGGTGGGTGGCGGCGACGATGCGCACGTCGACCCGCACGGGCTGCGCGCCGCCGACACGGTAGAAGCTGCCTTCGGCCAGCACGCGCAGCAGGCGCGTCTGCAGTTCGATCGGCATGTCGCCGATTTCGTCCAGGAACAGCGTGCCGCCGTGGGCCTCCTCGAAGCGGCCGCGGCGCAGGGTGTTGGCGCCGGTGAAGGCGCCGCGCTCGTGGCCGAACAGCTCGGCTTCGAGCAGGTCGCGCGGGATGGCGGCGGCGTTGAGCGCCACGAACGGGCCGCCGGCGCGCATGCCGTGGCCGTGCAGCGCGCGCGCCACCAGTTCCTTGCCGGTGCCGGACTCGCCGGTGATCAGCACGGTGACCTTGGACTGCGCCAGCCGGCCGATGGCGCGGAACACTTCCTGCATGGCGGTGGACGACGACTGCGTCATCATCCAGCGTTCATTGTTCTGGGCCTCGCCCTGCCCTTCGGGGCTTTCGGGCTGGGTCGATTCCTGCATGGCGCGCTGGATCAGCGCCACCGCCTCGTTCACGTCGAAGGGCTTGGCCAGGTAGTCGAAAGCGCCGCCCTGGAAGGCGGACACGGTGCTGTCGAGGTCGGCGAAGGCGGTCATGACGATGACCGGCAGGCCGGGATGGCGTTCCTTGAGCTGGCGCAGCAGCTCCAGGCCGTTGCCGCCGGGCATGCGGATATCGGACACCAGGGCGACGGGCGTGTCGTGCGCCAGCGCGTCGAGCACGTCGGCTGCCTGGGAGAAACTACGGGTGGGGACACCGGCGCGGGCCAGGGCCTTTTCGAGGACCCAGCGGATGGCCTGGTCGTCGTCGACGATCCATACGGGTTTCATCAGAGTGCGGGCTCCATCGGTAGGACCAGGCGGAACTCGGTGCGCCCGGGTCGGGATTCAAATTCGATGATGCCTCCGTGCTGCTGCACGAAATCCTGGGCCAGGCTCAGGCCCAGGCCGGTCCCGCCGGCGCGGGCGGTGACCAGGGGATGGAAAATGCGGTCGCGGATGTGCTCCGGCACGCCGGGACCGTTGTCGATGATGGACAGCTCCAGCGCCAGGCGGTGCTGGCGATGCGCCAGCATGACCTGCCGCGCGACGCGGGTGCGCAGCGTGACGACGCCGGGCTCCAGCCCGGGCGCCTGCGGCCGCGCGACCAGTTCCTGCGCGGCGTTGCGGGCCACGTTCAGCACCGCCTGCATCAGGCGGGCGGCGTCGCCCTTCAGGTCGGGCATGGACGCGTCGTAGTCGCGCACCAGCGTGACGTCGTTGCGGAATTCGGCCTGGATCAGGGCGCAGACGCGCTCGCAGATCTCATGGATGTTCACCGGCCGCGCGTTCAGCGGCACACGTTGCGGGCCGCTCAGGCGGTCCACCAGCGCCTGCAGGCGGTCGGCTTCGGAAATGATGACCTGGGTGTACTCGGCCAGCGCCGCGCTCGGCAGCTCGGCTTCCAGCAGTTGCGCGGCGCCGCGCAAACCGCCCAGGGGATTCTTGACTTCATGCGCCAGGTTGCGCAGCAGCTCGCGATGCGCCTCGATCTCGTCGACCAGGCGATGGTTGCGGTCGGCCAGCACGCGCTGCTCGATCTCGCGGGTCTCGATCAGGACCGGCCAGGCCTGGCCGCTCAAGCCCACCGTGGTCACGGCCACTTCCACCGATTCGGCGGCGCGGCGCAATGAGGCCAGCTGCCGGACGTCGGCATACCTGCCAGCCGCGGCGCGGTCGATGGACGATTGGATGTTTTCCGGATTGTCGAACAGCGTGGCGGCGGAGTGGCCGCACAGCTGCTTGCGGGAACGGCCGAACAGATCCTCGGCGGCCGCATTGGCGTATTCGATATGCCCGCGTGCGTTGACCAGGAAAACGGACGTGGCAAGCAGATCGAGAGCTTCTACATTCATTTTTCAACGTACCCGAATGACTACAGGGGGAAATCGGAACACCGGCCCGGCGGCGCCTGAGTGCGGCGCCCTGCCCGCCGGCACGGGGCCGGACGGGCAAGTCTTGGGTCGGCGACCTGGCGGTGCGCGTGGTGTCGGCCCTGGTTTCTGCCTACATCATCGCGCTCCCCCAGCCACAACCTCTGAAATCAGAGGCTGTAGTACATGTCGAATTCGACCGGGTGCGTGGTCATGCGCAGACGGTTCACATCGGCCATCTTCAGGTCGATGTAGGCGTTGAGCATGTCGTTGCTGAACACGCCGCCGCGGGTCAGGAACTCGCGGTCGTTGTCCAGCGCTTCCAGCGCCTGCTCCAGCGAGGAGCACACGGTCGGGATCTTCGCGTCTTCTTCCGGCGGCAGGTCGTACAGATTCTTGTCGGCGGGATCGCCGGGGTGAATCTTGTTCTGCACGCCGTCCAGGCCGGCCATCATCAGGGCCGAGAAGGCCAGGTACGGGTTGGCCAGGGGGTCCGGGAAGCGCGCTTCGACGCGGCGGCCCTTCGGGTTGCCCACGTACGGGATGCGGATCGAGGCCGAACGGTTGCGGGCCGAGTAGGCCAGCTTGACCGGGGCTTCGTAGTGCGGGACCAGGCGCTTGTACGAGTTGGTGCCCGGGTTGGTGATGGCGTTCAGGGCGCGGGCGTGCTTGATGATGCCGCCGATGTAGTACAGCGCGAATTCCGACAGGCCGGCGTAGCCGTTGCCCGCGAACAGGTTCTGGCCATCCTTCCAGATGGATTGGTGCACGTGCATGCCGGAACCATTGTCGCCAACGATGGGCTTGGGCATGAAGGTGGCGGTCTTGCCGTAGGCATGGGCCACGTTGTGCACGATGTACTTGACGATCTGGGTCCAGTCGGCGCGTTGCACCAGGGTGCTGAACTTGGTGCCGATTTCCAGCTGACCGGCGCCGGCGACTTCATGGTGGTGCACTTCGACCGGCACGCCCATCTGTTCCATCAGCAGGCACATTTCCGAGCGCATGTCCTGGAACGAATCGACCGGGGGAACCGGGAAGTAGCCGCCCTTGACCGCGGGACGATGGCCGGTGTTGCCGCCGTCGAAATCCAGGCCAGTGGACCAGGAGGCCTCTTCCGACTTGATCTTGACAAAGGTGCCCGACATGTCGGTGTTCCAGGTCACGCCGTCGAACACGAAGAATTCGGGTTCCGGACCGAAGTAGGCGGTGTCGCCCAGGCCCGAGGCCTTCAGGTAGGCTTCGGCGCGCTTGGCCAGCGAACGCGGATCGCGGTCATAGCCCTTCAGGTCCGACGGTTCGACCACGTCGCACGACAGGATCAGGGTCGGCTCTTCACGGAACGGGTCCAGGTTGCCGGTGGAGCAGTCGGGGATGAGCAGCATGTCGGACGCTTCAATGCCCTTCCAACCCGGGATCGACGAACCGTCGAAAGCCTGGCCGCTTTCCAGCTTGTCTTCGTCGATCTGGCTGGTGGGCACGGACACGTGGTGCTCACGGCCAACAGTATCGGTAAAGCGGAAATCCACGAATTTGACTTCGTTGTCGGCGATCTGTTTCAGGACGTCTTTCGGGCTTGCCATGTCATCTCCATTAGATAAAAGGGTCGAGGGCTGTGCCGCTCGACTGGCATAAAAGAGGGAAGCAATAAGCGTGCCAGGTCTCACCCCCGGGATTCCCCGGGGAGGCCTGTCATGTCATGGGGCAATGTAGCACCAACTTGGTGCAAATAATGGGGCATGATTGCCCCATCTTGGTGCCTGATTGCTACAGGAACATTTCCTGCAGGTCGTTCAGGAAGCGCCAGCCCAGGGGCGTGGCCCGCAGGCGGGTGGGATCGGCGTCCAGCAGGCCCTTGGCGGACGCTGCCTCCAATTGGTGCGCGATGGCGGCCAGCGACAGGCCGGTGCGCTCGTTGAACAGGGTGGCGGCGACGCCATCCTTCAGGCGCAAGGCGTTCAGCATGAATTCGAACGGCAGTTCGTCGGGGCCGACCTGGCGGTTTTCGGCCAGGTGGCTGCCATCGCGGGCGGCGGCGGCCCGCATCCACGATTCCGGGCTGCGCAGGCGGGCCTCGCGCACGATACGGTCGTGGAACGACAGCTTGCCGTGGGCGCCCGGCCCCAGACCCAGGTAGTCGCCGAACTCCCAGTAATTCAGATTGTGGCGACTGCGGGCCCCCGGCCTGGCATAGGCCGACACCTCGTAGCGCGCCAGGCCGGCCGCGGCCAGCTCGGCCTCGACCGCGTCCTGCATGGCCGCGCTGGTGTCGTCGTCCGGCAGGTCCTCGGGCGGGAACTTGGCGAAGACCGTGTTGGGCTCCATCGTCAGGTGATAGAGCGACAGGTGCTCGGTGCCGAAGCCGATGGCCTGGCGCAGGTCGTCCACGCAGGCCTCCAGGGTCTGGCCCGGCAGCGCGAACATCATGTCCAGGTTGACGCGCGGCGCGGCGCGCTGGGCCATCTCGATGGCGGCGCGGGCCTGCGCCGAATCATGGATGCGGCCCAGCTTCTTCAGCTGGGCGTCGTCGAAGCTCTGGATGCCGAGCGAGAAACGGGTCACGCCGCTGGCGGCGTAGTCGCGGAAACGGTCGGCCTCGGCAGTGCCGGGGTTGGCCTCCATGGTGATTTCCGCGTCGGGCCACACGTTCAGACAGGCGCGCAGCATGGCCAGCAACTCGTCCAGGCCGGCGGCCGACAGCAGGCTGGGCGTGCCGCCGCCGATAAACACCGAGACCACCTGGCGGCCCCAGATCGACGGCAGCGCCTGTTCCAGGTCGCTGCGCAGCGCATCCAGGTAGGCGCGTTCGGGGATCTCGCCGCCGGGCGCGGCGTGCGAATTGAAGTCGCAGTACGGACACTTGCGCACGCACCAGGGCACGTGCACGTAGACCGACAGCGGCGGCAGGCTGGTCAGGGTGGCGCCGGCCGGGGTGACCAGGCGCGAGCGGGCCGCGCCCAGTTCGGAGCGGATGGGAATGGTGATGGACATTCGGTATTCCTGGAGGCGGCGCGGGCGACGCCCCGGGGTCAAGCCTGGTTCAGCTTGCTCAGCAGTTCGCGCAGGGCGCGGGCGCGATGGCTGATGCGGTTCTTTTCCTCGGGATCGAGCGCGGCGGCCGTCAGCCCCTGGTCGGGCAGGTAGAAGTGCGGATCGTAGCCGAAGCCGTTCTCGCCTTCCGGCTGGTCGATGATCTCGCCCTGCCACACGCCTTCGCCGATCAGCGGCCGCGGGTCGTTTTCGCCGCGCACCAGCGCCAGCACCGCCACATAGCAGGCGCTGCGGTCGGCGACCGACGCCAGCTTGCCGACCAGCAGCGCGTTGTTGGCCTGGTCGGATTTCTCGCCGCCGTGCATCTTGGCGTAGCGCGCCGAGTACACGCCCGGCGCGCCGTCCAGCGCGGCCACGCACAGGCCGGAATCGTCGGCCAGCGCCGGCAGTCCGGTCAGGCGGCTGGCATGGCGCGCCTTGGTCAGCGCGTTCTCGACGAACGTGACGTGCGGCTCCTCGGCCTCGGGCACGCCCAGGTCGCCCTGGGGCACCAGCTCGATGCCGAGCGGGGCGAACAAGGCGGAGAACTCACGCAGCTTGCCGGGATTGTTGGACGCCAGCACGACGCGGCGCAGGGATTCGGGAATCTTGGGGGAAGTCATGGGGTAAATTGTATAGGGCGTGGTCGTAAACCCGCCTTGCAAGTTACGTGTCAGCGCAACAACACAGACATATTTCGTCGTCAATATGGACAATCTTGTCACTGATCGTATCTGAACGCCCCGGCGATGAACCCACTTCACGCTTTGCCACGGCCGGTTGCGGCCAGCGCGCCCACCCTTTCGTCCGGCGCCGCTGCGCCAACTCCCGTCAGCCTGGCGGGCATCCTGCGCGAACGGCTGCTGCGCCCCCGCTTCCAGCCGGTGATCGACCTGTCGCATAGCCGCATCTATGGCCACGAAAGCCTGATCCGCGGCCCGGTCGACACCACCCTGCACTTTCCCGACGCCCTGTTCGCCGAAGCCCGCCGCCAGGGCCTGCATCCGCAACTGGAGCTGGCCAGCTTCCGCGCCGGCGCCCAGGGCTTCGACCAGAACCCGGCCGCCGGCAAGCTGTTCCTGAACCTGTCCGGCTCGGCCCTGATCCACTACTGGACGCTGTGGGGCGACGAAATGCCGCTGCGGCTGCTCAAGGATTGCACGCTGGCGCCGTCCAACATCATCGTCGAGCTGACCGAGCAGGACCCGCTGTCCGAACACATGTCGACGCTGGGCAGCGCCTTCGCCTGCCTGCGCGAATACGGCATGCGCATCGCGCTGGACGACTACGGCGTCGGCAATTCGAACCTGCAGCTGTGGGCCGAAATGCAGCCCGACCTGGTCAAGATCGACCGCTACTTCTTCAATGGCATCGGCCACGATGACCGCAAGCAGAACATGGTGCGCGCCATCCTCAAGGTGGCGCAGTACCTGGGCACCGCCATCGTGGCCGAGGGCATCGAGACCGCCGAGGACCTGGCGGTGGTGCGCGACCTGGAGATCCGCTACGCCCAAGGCTGGTTGCTGGGCCGCCCCGACGAAGCGCTGCTGACCGAGCTGACCCCGCCGCTGCGCGATTCGCTGCGGGTGCGCGCGCCCGCCCCGCTGTCGCAGCGCTCGGCCGGCGGCACCGCCGCCAGCCTGCGGGTCGAGGCCCCGGCGGCGTTGCTGAACAAGCACACCAACGACGACGTGCACCGCCTCTTCATCGAGCACAAGAGCCTGCACGCGGTGGCCGTGGTCGATGGCGACAACCGGCCGGTGGGCATCATCAACCGCCGCGACTTCTCGGAACACTACGCGCAGCGCTACACCCGCGAACTGTTCGGCCGCGACGCCTGCTCGACCTTCATGAACGGCGAGCCGGTGCTGGTCGACCTGGACGTGTCGATCGACCAGTTGAGCCACGTGCTGATCTCGGAAGACCAGCGCTACCTGATGGACGGCCTCATCATCACCCGCGACGGCCGCTACGACGGCCTGGCCACCGGCGAAACGCTGGTGCGCTCGGTGACCGAGATGCGCATCGAGGCCGCGCGCTACGCCAATCCGCTGACGTCATTGCCGGGCAACATTCCCATCAGCCGGCACATCGCCACGCTGCTGGAGGACGCCGCCGATTTCACCATCTGCTATGGCGACCTGAACAACTTCAAGCCATTTAACGACGTCTACGGCTACTGGCGCGGCGACGACATGATCATGCTGACCGCCGACGTCATCAAGCGCCACTGTGATCCGCTGCGCGATTTCGTCGGCCACGTCGGCGGCGACGACTTCGTGGTGCTGCTGCGCAGCCCCGACTGGAACGAGCGCATCCAGCGCGTCATCGCCGAGTTCAACGAGCGCGCCATCGATCTGTACGACGACGAAGGCCGCCGCAACGGCGGCATCGAGGCCGAGGACCGCTACGGCGTGCCGCGCTTCTTTCCGTTCGTGACGCTGGGCGTGGGCGCGCTCACCGTCACCCCGTCCTTATGCGAGCGCATCCGCCCGGAGGACATCGCGTCGGCCGCTGCCCATGTCAAGCACAAGGTCAAGCATGGGAACCTGTCGCTGGTGACCGAGCGCTACAGCGGCGGCGCCCTGCCGCAGCTCGTGCCCTGACGCCTGCCCGGCGGCCGCCTGCGCCGCCTGGGCGATCTGGAAGACCGACACCGCGCGCTGCAGGCCCTGGGCCTGCTGTTCCAGCGCGGCGGCCGCGGCGGCGGTCTGTTCGACCATCGCCGCGTTCTCCTGGGTCGAGCGTTCGATATCGGCCACGGCGTCATTGACCGAGGCGATGCCGGCGGCCTGCTCGGCCGTGGCGCTGGAGATTTCGGCCACGATCTGGGTCACGCGGTCGACCGAGGTCAGCATGTCGCGCATGGTGTCGCCGGCCAGGTTGACCTGGCGCACGCCGACCTCGACGCGCGAGGTCGAATCCTCGATCAAGCCCTTGATTTCCTTGGCCGCCTGGGCGCTGCGCTGGGCCAGCGAACGCACTTCGCCCGCCACCACCGCGAAGCCCTTGCCCTGCTCGCCGGCGCGGGCCGCCTCGACCGCCGCGTTCAGCGCCAGGATGTTGGTCTGGAAGGCGATGCTGTCCACCACCCCGACGATCTCGCCGATGCGGCGCGCGCTGTCGGCGATGCCCTGCATGCTGGTCACGACTTCCTGCACCGCCTGGCCGCCGCGCTGGGCCAGCTGGGTGGCGCTGAGCGCCTGGCGGCTGGCCAGGTCGGCATTGCCGGCGGTCATCTGCACCGTGTGGGCCAGCTGGGTCATGTTGGCCGCCGCCTCCTGCAGCGAACCGGCCTGGCGCGCCGTGCGGTCCGACATGTCGGCGCCGCCGGCGGCGATTTCGCCCGAGCCGGTGTGGATCTCCTCGACCCCATGGCGCACCGACGCCACCGCCGCCGACAGGCCGGTCTGCATGCGGCGCATGGCCGAATACAGCACGCCGATCTCGTTGTTGCCGTGGACCGCGATGTTGCCGGTCAGGTCGCCGTCGGCGATGCGGTCGAAGTGCGCGCCGGCCTCGTTCAGCGGCCGCAGGATGCGGCGACGGAAGGCCAGCCGGATCAGCACCGCCAGCACCAGCACGAAGCCCAGCACCGCCGCGGCCACCACCGTCACGCGCTGCATGGTCTGGCTGGCGTCGGCCACCGCGGCCTGGCCCTGCTGGCGGGCGTAGGCCTGGTAGGCGTCGGCCTGCTTGACGTAGGCCGAGCCGGACACCGGCAGCACCTTGTCCACCAGCCGGTTGACCTCGATGCCGTTCCAGCCCTTGATGGCCTTGAACATCGGCGCCAGCGTCTGGTCGGCGAAGGCGGCATAGGCCGCCAGCGCCTGGTCGAACAGCGGCGCGCCCTGGGCGCTGGTGTCGGCGTTGGCGCGCAACCGCGCCAGGCTGGCCGCGGCCTGCTTGAGCAGCGCGTCGGCGTGGTTGAGCGACTGGTCGCGGGCCTCCTCCAGGCCGCCTTCCATGGCGGTCTTGGCGTCCGTCAGCGCGGCGCGCGCCTGGAACAGGCTGCTGGTCATGTCCGACAGGTCGCTGGCGCGCTCGATGCTGCCCCGGCCCAGCGCCTCGATGTCGGCGCGATTCTCGCGCAGCACGAAGATCCCGGCCGCCGCCGCCAGCGCGAACAGCGCCACAAACACCGCGAGAATGGCCGAAACCGCCGTGGTCACCCTGAGATTTTTCCGCATATCCATCCGTCTGTTGCATCGCCACAAAGGCGTATCGGCGCGATTATGGGGATGCAGTTTGGCAATTTCTTGACACAACCCGCCCCCTCGCATGACGAACGGCCGTCACATAAGTGCGCTTTTGCGAACAGGAACCCGGTATTAATGAATTGTGAATTGGCAGGGGCGGCCCGTTGCGGCACATTCGATCCTGTACCGAACCCCTTTACTACACCCATATTGCAGCCCACCCCATGCATCAAGCCTCCCACGCCTACCAGGACATCCGCGAAGCCGTGCGCGATCTGTGCGCGCAATTTCCCGCCGAGTACTTCCGCAAGGTGGATGAAGAACGCGGCTACCCCGACGCCTTCGTGCGCGCCCTCACCGAAGCCGGCTGGCTGGCCGCGCTGATCCCGCAGGAATACGGCGGCTCCGGCCTGGGCCTGACCGAGGCCTCGGTCATCATGGAGGAAATCAACCGCAGCGGCGGCAACTCCGGCGCCTGCCATGGCCAGATGTACAACATGGGCACCCTGCTGCGGCACGGCTCCGAGGCGCAGAAGCGCGAATACCTGCCGCGCATCGCCGCCGGCGAGCTGCGCCTGCAGTCGATGGGCGTGACCGAACCCACCACCGGCACCGACACCACCAAGATCAAGACCACCGCCGTGCGCCGCGGCGACCGCTACGTCATCAATGGCCAGAAGGTCTGGATCTCGCGGGTGCAGCACTCCGACCTGATGATCCTGCTGGCGCGCACCACGCCGCTGGACCAGGTCACGCGCAAGTCCGAGGGCATGTCGATCTTCCTGGTGGACCTGCACGAGGCGGTCAAGCACGGCATGTCGATCCGGCCGATCCCCAACATGGTCAACCACGAGACCAACGAGCTGTTCTTCGACAACCTGGAGATCCCGGCCGACAACCTGATCGGCGAGGAAGGCAAGGGTTTCAAGTACATCCTGGACGGCCTGAACGCCGAGCGCACCCTGATCGCCGCCGAATGCATCGGCGACGGCTACTGGTTCGTCGACAAGGTCACCGCCTACGCCAAGGAACGCATGGTGTTCGGCCGCCCCATCGGCCAGAACCAGGGCGTGCAGTTCCCCATCGCCCGCGCCCACATCAACGTCGAGGCCGCCAGCCTGATGCGCTACGAGGCCTGCCGCCTGTTCGACGCCCACGAGCCCTGCGGCGCCCAGGCCAACATGGCCAAGCTGCTGGCCGCCGACGCCTCCTGGGAGGCCGCCAACGCCTGCCTGCAGTTCCACGGCGGCTTCGGCTTCGCCACCGAATACGACGTCGAGCGCAAGTTCCGCGAGACCCGCCTCTATCAGGTCGCGCCGATCTCGACCAACCTGATCCTCTCCTACGTCGCCGAACACATCCTGGGCCTGCCGCGCTCCTTCTGACCATGACCCCCGACACCTCCCATCCAAGCGCCACCCTCGCCGCCTTCGCCGCCAACCTGCGCTTCGAGGACATCCCCGCCCCGGTGCTGCGCCGAGCCGAAGACCTCCTGCTGGACTGCCTGGCCTCGATCCTGGCGGGCGCCGCGTCGCGCCCGGTGCTGGCCATCGACCGCTACGCCGCAACAATGGGGCCGGCCGACGGCCCCAGCGAGATCCTGATCAACCGGCGCCGCACCTCGCCGGTGTTCGCCGCCATGGTCAATGCCGCCGCCGCCCATGTGGTCGAGCAGGACGACGTGCACAATGGTTCGGTGTTCCACCCCGCGGCCGTGGTGTTCCCGCCGGTGCTGGCGGTGGCCCAGGCGCTGGGCCGCAGCGGCCGCGACCTGCTGGTGGCGGCCGTGGCCGGCTACGAGGTCGGCATCCGGGTTGGCGAATTCCTGGGCCGCTCGCACTACAAGATCTTCCACACCACCGGCACCGCGGGCACGCTGGCCGCCGCCGCGGCCACCGGCCGTCTGCTGGGCCTGGCGCCCGCGGCCATGCTGGACGCCTTCGGCTCGGCCGGCACCCAGGCCGCCGGCCTGTGGGAATTCCTGCGCGACGCCGCCGATTCCAAGCAGCTGCACACCGCCCGCGCCGCCGCCAACGGCATCGCCGCGGCCTACCTGGCGCTGGAAGGCTTCACCGGCGCGCGCCACATCCTCGAAGGCCCGCAGGGCATGGCCGCCGGCATGTCCAGCGACGCCGATCCGACGCGCCTGACCGACCGGCTGGGCACGCGCTGGGCGCTGGCCGAGACCTCGTTCAAGTTCCATGCCTCGTGCCGCCATACCCATCCGGCGGCGGATGCGCTGCAGCAGGTGCTGCGCGAGCATCAGCTGGCCGAAAGCGACATCGCGCGGGTGGTGGCGCACGTGCATCAGGGCGCCATCGACGTGCTGGGGCCGGTGGTCGATCCGCGCACGGTGCACCAGTCCAAGTTCTCGATGGGCACGGTGCTGGGCCTGATCGCGCGCCAGGGCCGCGCCGGCCTGCCGGAATTCGACGCCGCGCTGGACGATCCGGCGGTGGCCGATTTCCGCGGGCGCGTGACGATGGAACTGGATCCGGAAGTCGACGGCGCCTATCCGCAGCGCTGGATCGGCAAGGTCACGGTGCATACCCGCGACGGCCGCGTGCTGCACGGCCGCGTCGACGAACCCAAGGGCGATCCCGGCAACACCCTGTCGCGCGCCGAGATCGAGGCCAAGACGCTGAGCCTGGGCCGCTATGCCGACGCCGCCAGCGAGACCGAGCTGCGCGGCCTGATCGGCGCGATCTGGAACCTGGAACGGGCCGGCAAGGTGGGCGCCCTGCTGCCCTGACGCCCGGGCCCGCGCCCGCCTGCTGTTACGCCAGCGCCGCGCGCTGCGCCCGCACCAGGCCGGCGATGCCGTTCTCGGCCAGACCCAGCATCGCGTCCAGCTCGGCGCGGGTGAAGGTGGCGCCCTCGCCCGTGCCCTGCACTTCCACGAAGGCGCCGCCGCCCGTCATGATGACGTTGACGTCGGCGTCGCAGGCCGAGTCTTCCTCGTAGTCCAGGTCCAGCACCGCACGGCCCTGCACCAGCCCGACCGACACCGCCGCGACCGCGTCGCGGATCGGGTTGGCGGCCAGGTCGCCGCGCTGCATCAGCAGCGCCACGGCGTCGGACGCCGCCACCCAGGCGCCGGTGATGCTGGCGCAGCGCGTGCCGCCGTCGGCCTGCAGCACATCGCAATCCAGGTGCAGCGTGCGTTCGCCCAGCGCCCGCATGTCGAACACGGCGCGCAGGCTGCGGCCGATCAGGCGCTGGATTTCCTGGGTGCGGCCGCTCTGCTTGCCGCGCGCGGCCTCGCGGTCGCCACGGGTGTGGGTGGCGCGCGGCAGCATGCCGTATTCGGCCGTGACCCAGCCCTCTCCCTTGCCCTTGAGGAACGGCGGCACCTTTTCCAGCACGCTGGCGGTGCACAGCACGTGGGTATTGCCGGCCTTCACCAGCACCGACCCCTCGGCGTAGCGCGTGAAACCGCGCTCCAGGCTGAACGGGCGCAGTTCATCGACGGCGCGGCCCGACGGGCGGGCAATGGCGTTGGCAGAGGTCATGGCAAGGCTCCAATCAGATTCGGTTGGCGGCATTGTACGGGCAGCGGGTCGCGGCCCCGCCCGGGTTTGGAGTATCCTGCCGCGATACACGGGTTGCATATACCCGCCCTCGTCCGCACTCGACGGACCGGCGGAACCGGCGCGGCCCGATCCAAGACAAGCAACAGGATATCGACACCATGATTCGCAGCATGACCGCCTTCGGCAACGCCCGGGCAGACCTCGAACAAGGCACGCTGGCGCTGGAACTGCGCAGCGTCAACAGCCGCTTCCTCGACCTCTATTTCCGCCTGCCCGACGAGCTGCGCCACGTCGAGACGCCGCTGCGCGAACTGCTGACGGCGCAACTGGCGCGCGGCAAGGTCGAGATCCGCGTGTCCTACACCCGCAACGTCAGCACCGACCTGTCCAAGCTGGAACCGGCCTGGCTCGAAACCCTGGCCGAGCAGTTGCAGGCCGCGCGCCGCATCCTGCCCGACATCGCCGCGCCGCGCCTGGTGGAGCTGTTCAACTGGCCCGGCCAGCGCGCCAACGACGCGCTCGACCCGCAAGTCTGGGGCGCGGCCTGCATGCAGGCCGCCCAGGAAGCCCTGACGCAGCTGCAGGAAGGCCGCGCGCGCGAAGGCGAACGCCTGGCCGGCATGATGCGGGACTGTGCGGACGGCGTGGCCGGCATCGTCGAACTGGTGCAGAACCACCTGCCGCAACTGCTGGCCGACCACCGCGACAAGCTCGCCGCCAAGCTGCGCGAAAGCGTGGAATCGGCCTTCCCGGGCGGCTTCACCCACATCTCCGGCGCCGAGCTGTCCGAGCGCCTGTCGCAGGAGGCCAACCTGTTCGCGCTGCGCATCGATGTCGCCGAGGAACTGTCGCGCCTGCGCTCGCACGTGGCGGAACTGCGCCACCTGCTGACCGATGGCGGCGGCAAGCCCGAAGGCAAGAAGAACGCCGGCAGCGCCGGCAAGCGCCTGGACTTCCTGTTCCAGGAAATGAACCGCGAGGCCAACACGCTGGGCTCCAAGGCCGGCAGCATGGAAGTCACGCGCGCCGCCATGGACCTGAAGCTGCTGATCGAGCAGATGCGCGAACAGGCGCAGAACATCGAGTGACGCCAAAAGACAAGGCCGCCGCGTTGCCGCGACGGCCTTGGATGGATTCACTGGGGCCGCGGACTACCGCGGCCTTTTTCATCGTCCGGCGCTGCCGGGCGCCGTGGCGGCCGTTTCCGGCCCGACCGTGGCGGGGTCGCCGCGCAGGGCCGAATCCAGGTAGGCGCTGCGCGCCCGGGCGTCCGGGAAAGTCATGTCCTTGTAGCTGACGAAGCGCGAGCCCTTGGCCAGCCGATAGCCCAGCCAGATCAGGAGGAACAGCGGGATGCCGATATAGGTCGCCGCGACGCCGCCCCAGTCGATGCGGTGTTCCAGGAAGGCCTGGTAGTTCTGGCCCAGCGTGATGATCAGGCACAGCACGAAGGCGAAGATCGGGCCGAACGGGAAGAACGGCGACACATAGGGCAGATCGGCCAGGTTGCGGCCCTGCTTGACGTAGCCGCGGCGGAACCGGTAGTGGCTGATGGCGATGCCCAGCCAGGCGATGAAGCCGGTCATGCCGGAGGTGTTCAGCAGCCAGATGTAGACCGCCTTGGGGCTGAAGATGAACGAGAAGAAGCACAGCGCCGCCACCACGGTGGTGGCCAGCAGCGCCCACAGCGGCACGCCATTGCGCGACACCCGGCCGAAGATGCGCGGCGCCTTGCCGTCGCGCGCCAGGCTGTAGAGCATGCGCGTGGCCGCGTACATGCCGGAGTTGCCGGCCGACAGCACCGAGGTCAGCACCACCGCGTTCATGACCGAGGCCGCCGCCAGCAGCCCGGCGCGCTCGAAGATCAGCGCGAACGGGCTGACGCTGACGTCGGTGACGTCGTTGCGCAGCAGGTGCGGGTCGGTATAGGGAATCAGCAGGCCGATCACCAGGATCGCCATCACGTAGAACAGCAGGATGCGCCAGAACACCTGGCGCACGGCGCGCGGCAGGTTGCGCGCGGGGTCCTTGGACTCGCCGGCGGCGATGCCGATGAGCTCGGTGCCCTGGAACGAGAAGCCCACCACCATGGCCACGCCGATCAGCGCCGCGAAACCGCCGGCGAACGGCGCGTCGCCCACCGTCCAGTTGGCCACGCCCCCGCCCTCGCCGCCGCGGATGATGCCCAGCAGCATCATCACGCCCATGGCGACGAACGCCAGCACCGCGACCACCTTGATCAGCGCGAACCAGAATTCGGCCTCGCCGAAGCCGCGCGCCGACAGCGCGTTCAAGCCGAAGGTGATGGCCAGGAACAGCGCGCTCCAGTAGACGCCCGGCACGTCCGGGAACCAGTACGCCATCACCAGCTGCGCGGCCACCAGGTCCACGGCCACGGTGACGGCCCAGTTGTACCAGTAGTTCCAGCCCAGCGCGAAGCCGAAGCCGTCTTCGACGTAGCGCGCGCCGTAGGTCGAGAACGACCCGGACACCGGCATGGCGGCGGCCAGCTCGCCCAGGCTGGTCATCAGGAAATAGACCATCACGCCGATCAGCACATAGCCCAGCAGCGCCCCGCCCGGCCCGGCCTGGGCGATGGTGGCGCCGGAGGCGACGAACAGGCCCGTCCCGATGGAGCCGCCCACCGCGATCATGGTCAGGTGGCGCGCCGACAGGGCGCGGCGCAATTCGGACGGTTCTGTCGTCCCCTTCTTGCCGCCGTCGCGGTGCTGGTCCTGTTCCGTCAATGCCAAAGTCGTGTTCCTTCAGAGCAAAAAAGCCCCCGCGGATTGTGCCCCCGGGCGCCGTGGGATTTCCACGCAACGCGCGAGCATAGCGCAACTGCCCCCGGTCGTCGAAACGGCCGGGGGCAGGCGTGGATCCGTCCCCGCGCGGGGAATATTGGCGACGGGGCTATTGAAACGCCGTTTCCATGAAGGTGCGCAGCTTGCGCGAATGCAACCGCTCGGGCGGCATGTCGCGCAGGCGCTCGAGCGCCCGGATGCCGATCTCCAGGTGCTGGTTGACCTGGCGGCGGTAGAACGCGCTGGCCATGCCCGGCAGCTTGAGTTCGCCGTGCAGCGGCTTGTCGGACACGCACAGCAGCGTGCCGTAGGGGACGCGGAAGCGGAAGCCGTTGGCGGCGATGGTGGCCGACTCCATGTCCAGGGCGATGGCGCGCGACTGCGCGAAGCGCTCGACCAGCTCGACGTGGTCGCGCAATTCCCAGTTGCGGTTGTCGATGGTAGCCACGGTGCCGGTGCGCATGATGCGCTTGAGATCCCAGCCGGACAGCCCGGCGACCTCTTCGACCGCCTGCTCCAGCGCCACCTGTACCTCGGCCAGGGCCGGCACCGGCACCCAGGTGGGCAGGTCATCGTCGAGCACGTGGTCCTCGCGCACGTAGCCGTGGGCCAGCACGTAGTCGCCCAGCCGCTGCGAATCGCGCAGGCCGGCGCAGTGGCCCAGCATCAGCCAGGCGTGCGGACGCAGCACCGCGATGTGATCGGTGATGGTCTTGGCGTTGGACGGCCCCACGCCGATGTTCACCAGCGTGATGCCCGAATGGTCGCCCCGCACCAGGTGGTAGGCCGGCATCTGCGGCAGGCGCTGCGCCTGGCCGTCGTCGGCCGGGCCGGATTCGCCGCGCCGCGTGATGCGGTTGCCCGGCTCCACCAGCATCTCGTAGTCCTCGTTGCCGCTGGCCATCAGCGCGCGGGCGCGGGCGCAGAACTCGTCGACGTAGAACTGGTAGTTGGTGAACAGCACGAAATTCTGGAAATGCGCCGGCGCCGTCGCGGTGTAGTGCTGCAGCCGGTGCAGCGAGTAGTCCACCCGCTGCGCGGTGAAAGGCGCCAGCGGTTTGGGCTCGCCCTCCTTGCCGCGCCACGAACCATTGACGATGGCGTCATCGGTCACCGCCAGATCAGGCACGTCGAACAGGTCGCGCAGCGGGCGCTTGAGCGCCTCCAGGTGCTCGCCTTCGACATAGGCGCCCTCGGGGAAGGCGAAATGCAGCGGGATGGGGGAATCGGATTCGCCGACCTCCACCGCCACGCGGTGGTTCTGCAGCAGCTGGCCGACCTGCTCGATCAGGTAGTCGCGAAACAGCGCCGGCTGGGTGATGGTGGTCTGGTAGATGCCGGGTTCGGCCACGTGGCCGTACGACAGGCGGGTATCGATGGGATCGTAGGTTTCCACCAGGATGCGGATGGCCGGGTAATAGGCCCGGGCCCGTTCGCGGCCGTTGGACGACCCTTTCAGGACTTCGCGGAACGCCGCCCGCAGGAATGCCGTGTTGCGGGCGTAGATTTCCGCCAGCCGGTCGACCGCCGCCACCGCGTCTTGGTAGGGCTCGAAAGGAATGGCCTCGGGCCGGTTCATCGAGGACAAAGGGTGCACTGCGTTCATCATGCGCTGGACTCCGCTTTCTTATGGTCTTGTTTTCAGCGGCCGCGGTCGGCGATCAAGCCGGAAAGGGCCGATGGCACCGATTATGCCCGACCCGGTCGTCAGATGAAGTGTCATATTGGCCCGCATGGCGGCGCACAATCTTCCGTCTCATGGTCGTCATTGAGATGGAAACAATATATCATTCCGTTTTTCCTTTTTTCACGCCCAGACCATGCCGCCGGCCAACGGCCTTCGCCCGCCTTCGACTCAGCGCCTTGCCCGATGGGCGACGCTGGCGTGGCTGTGCGCCTGTCTGCTGTTGGCGCCGCTGGGCGGCGCGCGGCACGCGCTGTCGCACCTGTATGGCGAACCGGCGTCCAGCCAGGATGCCGCGCACACCCCCGACAAGCTCGGCCATTGCGATCTCTGCCACATCTGGGATCTGCTGGACGCGACGCTGCCGGCCTCGTTTCCCGTCATTGCCGGCAGCCCGCCCCGGCTGACGCCGCCGCCGCCCTCCCCGCGCGGCGCCACCCTCGTCACCAGTCCCTGGTTCCAATCGCGCGCCCCGCCCGCCGCGGCCTGATCCCCTCGCGCCCGATATCAACCGCCGCCGACCCTCGGCCGGCATCCAGGACTGCCACCATGTCTTTTGCTTCTTCCTTCGCGGGGACGCGTTCGTCCCTGCGCGCCTTCACCCTGAGCCCGCTGGCCCTCGCTTGCCTGCTGGCGCTGCCGCAGGCCGCCCGCGCCCAGGCCGCCGCCGACGCCACCACGCTGTCGCCCGTCATCATCACCGCCAATCCGCTGGGCAGCGAAGCGCTCGCCTCGCCGTCCACGGTGGTGCAAGGCGCCGACCTCGACCTGCGCCGCGGCTCGAACCTGGGCGAAACGCTCAACGGCCTGCCCGGCGTCTCCACCACCACCTACGGCCCGATGGTGGGCCGGCCCATCATCCGCGGCATGGACGGCGACCGCATCCGCCTGCTGAACAACGGCGTCGGCTCGCTCGACGCCTCGTCGCTGTCGTTCGACCACGCCGTGCCGCAGGACCCGCTGTCCACCAACCGGGTCGAGATCCTGCGCGGCCCGGCCGCCCTGCTGTATGGCGGCAGCGCCATCGGCGGCGTGGTCAACACCATCGACAACCGCATTCCGACCGAACCCATCGACGGCATCCACGGCGACGTCGCCGGCAGCTACGGCGGCGCCAACAACGACCGCAATGGCGCGATCCAGCTCGAAGGCGGCGACGGCAACTTCGCCATCCACGCCGACGCCTTCAGCCGCAAGACCGGCGACCTGCGCATTCCCGGCTACGCCCGCACCGCGCAGCAGCGCGCCATCGACGGCCCCGACCAGGCCCAGCCGCGCGGCACCCTGCCCAACAGCGACGGCCAGGCCAGCGGCGGCGCGCTCGGCATGTCCTGGACCGGCGACCGCGGCTATGCCGGCCTGTCCTACAGCGGCTATGACTCGGATTACGGTTCGGTGGCCGAGCCGGACGTGCGCATCAAGATGCGCCAGGAACGCTTCGGCTTCGCCAGCGAACTGCGCGACCTGGAGGGCCTGTTCACCAGCGTCAAGGTGAACTTCGCCTACACCGATTACCAGCACAAGGAAATCGAGGACGGCGAAACCGGCACCATCTTCAAGAACCGCGGCTACGAGGCCCGCATCGAGGCGCGCCACGCCGACATCGGGCCGCTGCACGGCGTGGTCGGCCTGCAACTGGGCCAGACGCGCTTCTCGGCGCTGGGCGACGAAGCCCTGGTGCCCACCACCGACACCGACTCGGTCGCCCTGTTCGCGCTGGAGGAATGGAAGATCAACGACCGCCTGACGCTGAGCGCCGGCGCCCGCGCCGACCACACCCGCCTGACGCCGGGCGGCGGCGGCAACGAACGCTTCGACGGCTCCAACCGCCGCACCTTCACCGCCGGCAGCTTCTCGCTGGGCGGCATCTACAAGCTGGACAGCGCCTGGTCGGTGGCCGCCAACACCGCCTACACCGAGCGCGCGCCCACCTTCTACGAGCTGTACGCCAACGGCCCGCACGCCGCCACCGGCCAATACCTGGTGGGCGACCAGAACCTGGCCAAGGAACGCGCCTGGTCCGGCGACCTGTCGTTGCGCTACAAGAAGGACGCCGACAGCGCCAGCGTCGGCGTGTTCTACAGCCGCTTCTCCAACTACCTGGCCGAAATGAACACCGGCCGCTTCCGCAACGACGACGGCGACCTGGTCGCGGCCGGCGACGATGGCGCCCTGCCCGAGGCCCGCTACCAGGGCGTGTCCGCGCGCCTGTACGGCGTGGAAGCGGAAAGCAGCACGCGCGTGCTGCAACAGGGCGGCCACAAGCTGGACCTGGGCCTGTCGGGCGACTACACCGTGGCCCGCAACAGCGACACCGGCCGCTCGCTGCCGCGCATCCCGCCGCTGCGCCTGCGCGTGGCGCTGGACTACGGCTACGGGCCCTACAGCGCCGGCGTCAGCGTCTCCAAGGCCTTCGCCCAGCACAGCCGCCCGGACAACGACACCGCCACGGCGGGCTACTACAGCCTGGACGCCAACGCCGGCTACCGCTTCAAGGTTGCGGCCGTGCAATGGCAGGCCTACGTGCGCGGCATCAACCTGACCAACCAGGACATCCGCTACGCCACGTCGGTGCTGCGCGACGTCGCCCCCGAGGGCGGCCGCGCCGTGATGGTCGGCCTGCGCGGCAGTTTCTAGTCGCCAGGCGCGGCGCCCGTTACCTTTTCCCCACTGGCCAAGGTAACGGGCGCGCCGCCAGGATGCTGCATTGCACTACAAATGTAATGAAACTTTATTCCATTACAATGCGATGGCAGTTTGTGAAGCTCAAGCCTCCCCTGCACCCCTTTCCGCCGGCTTGTCCGACCCGACAAAGCCATGCCGCCCACTCCGATTCTTGAAGTGACGTAATGACGCCGCCTACGCGAAAAGCACGATCCGCCCTGTTCCGCCTTCCCGCTTTCCTCTCCGCCCCCCTGCTGGCCCTGACGTTCTCCTGGTTACCCGGCGCCGCCCAGGCGTCCATCCCCTCCGAACAAGCCCGCGCCACCCTGTCCGGCCTGAGCCTGGCGCAGGAACCGACCGTGCCCACCCTGCGCGAACGCGTGGTGCAGGCCGGCCTGTCCGCCATCGGCACGCCCTACAGCTGGGGCGGCGACGACGCCGCCGAAGGCTTCGACTGCAGCGGCCTGGTGCTCTACGTCTTCCGCGAGATCGCGGGCCTGGAACTGCCGCGCACCGCGCGCCAGCAGCGCACCCAGGGCGACACGGTGTCCAACAAGAAACTGCTCAAGCCCGGCGACCTGGTGTTCTTCGCCACCCGCGGCCGCGGCATCACCTCACACGTGGGCATCTACATCGGCCAGGACAAGTTCGTGCACGCCCCGCGCCGCGGCGCCAAGGTGCGGGTGGACGAGATGAAGAATCCCTACTGGTCCAAGCGCTATCTCGGCGCGCGCAGCTACATCGACACGGCCAAGGGCCAGATGCTGGCGCAGAAGTAGATAGGCTCTCACACTGTGCGCTGTGGACTTGCTGCCCCAAGGGGGCAGCAAGGGCGTGAGGCCGCCCGCGCCATCGCCCGCCAGCACGCGTCGATCCAGCATGACCGGCACCTGTTCAGCGGCCTTGTCGGCACGCGCCCTTACTCAAGGCGTTCCTTGCCGCGGCGGGTAAAATGCCGCGGCGGCGGGCGATCCCCCAGCGATTGCGGCGGCCACACGCCCGACGCCCAAGTTGGCCACGATACGCCGTTTGGCGCTGGAGGCGGTGGGCCGCATTTCTCTAGTTGGTGGCACTGGGGAACGAACTGGTAGCCCTTCTTCTGCATGCAGCGTTTAAGCTCATCGCTGAATGCCATTGACTCTTTCAGATACTGTTCAGAAGTGAGCTTGTACTCATTCTTGACGGAGAAATCTCCGTTTCCCTGTCCGCCGCATTCCTTCCAATCCTGCCAACGGGTTTCCTCTGTTTGGCCATTGAGCGGCCAATACCACTCCATCGGGAGGACCACGTGCCCAACCCAGGCGCTCAACACTGGGTCGCAGAGGGTTTGCGACTCGGTGATGCTGCACAAATACCCCCTTTTGTTGATATAGAAGCAGCCAGTCACCGACAGCAGAAGAACAGAGACAAAAAAAAGTCTTATCGTCGTTTTCATCGCTTCATCCTCAGCAAAATGTCCAGCGTCTTCCATGCCTGGGGTGGCAGCGCTTCTGATAACGCAAAAGGAGTGGCGGGCACGAGCGCAATGCCGGTCCAGGTGTCGTACATACCTTTCTGCAAGGGCGTCAGGCCACGCCTGGCATTGCCCTGTTCGTCGTAGAAGCCGCTCAGGGTGCCGCCGATGAAGTCATGCGATCCGCCATAAGCCTCATGTGCAAGATCAAGAATTCCCCCAGGCGCATACTCAAAACCGAGAAGCGTTCCAGGTCCGCCTTGGTTTCCACCAGTGGGGCCGGGCATTTCCTTGCCGCGGTCGGTTTCGAGAAATTCGGCCATCGTCATCCCGGCCTGGGTTGGATAAAACTGGACGCGGCCATTTCCATCCAATTCAAGCTTCGGAATGCCGTTTTCATCCAGAACTTCATTGCCATGGAAATCCTTCTCCTTCTTGCACCGCTCATTCGTTTCACCGCACAGTGTGTCCAACACCACCCGCGTCCCCGCCGTCTTAAATCTATCGCCACGGATACCCGCGCTCTCCCCGCTCTTGTTATCCAGCATCGTCTCCTCATCGGTAATCCCCGCGAACTTCTCAGAATCCGCGATCGTGTACCGCCGCATGCGGTCGGCCGCTTCCGACAAGCCTGCCTGCAGAGCCGCCACGCCACCCGAGCCGCCCAGCGCGCCGACGGCCACGTTCAGCAGCCGCTCCTGCGTGTTGATCTCGTTGATCTGCGCCTGGAGCGCCTTGATCTTTTCCGGGTCTTGCGTGGCCTTGATCTGCTGGCGCAGTTCCGCGCGTTTCTGTTCCGCGTGGCGTTCGATGGCGGCGCCGGCCTGCTGGCCGAACGCCGCGACGATTTCCGCTTCGGCCTGCACTTGCCGGCGCAGCTTGTCGCCGTCCCATTTTTTCGTCAGGCCGCCGGCGCCATCGCCCGCCAGCACGCTTCGATCCAGCATGGCCAGCACCTGATCGGTGCTCTTGCCGCTACGCGCCATTGCTCACGGCGCTTCTTGCCGCGGTGGTGAAAAAGGACGCGGCGGCGGGCGATCCTCCAGGGATTCCGGCGGCCACACTGCCGACGCCCATGCCGGCCACGATCCGCCGTTTGGCGCAGGGGGCGGTGGGCCGCACTTCCCTCGCCTGTCGTAGCAAGAGGAGACGAATTGGTAGCCCTTCTTCTGCATGCAGCGTTTAAGCTCATCGCGCAGTGCCATTGACTCCCTACGAAACCGTTCGTCATTAACAGTAAGCTTGTTCGCGTCCTTAATATAGAAGCTTCCGTCTTTATCTCCACCGCACTCTTTCCAATCCACCCAACGAGTTTCCTCTGTTTGGTCATTAAGCGGCCAATACATCTCCATCGGGAGGACCCTCCTATCAAACCAGGCGTTCTCCCTGGACGACATGCACATATATGGCGAACTTGTGAAGCAGCAGCCCACTGCTAATAACAATAAAGCTGATGAGAAAAATAGCTTTATCGTCAGGCTCATCGTTTCATCCTCAACAAAATATCTAACGCTTTCCATGCCTGGGGCGGCAGCGCCTCTGATAGAGCAAATGGAGTGGCTGGCACGAGCGCAATGTCGGTCCAGATTTCGTACATACCTTTCTGCAAGGGCGTTAGGCCACGCCTGGCATTGCCCTGCTCGTCGTAATAGCCGCTCAGGGTGCCCCCAATGAAGTCATGTGAGCCGCCATAAGCCTCGTGCGCCAGATCAAGAATTCCCCCAGGCGAATACGGAAAGCCGAAAAGCGTTCCAGGTCCGCCCTGGTTCCCTCCAGTGGGCCCGGGCATTTCCTTGCCCCGGTCGGTTTCGAGAAATGCGGCCATCGTCATCCCGGCCTGGGTTGGATAAAACTGGACGCGCCCGTTTCCATCCAACTCAAGTTTCGGAATGCCGTTTTCATCGAGTACGGGCTGGTTGTTGGCATCGTGCTGAGTCTTGCACTGTTTATTTGCAGATCCACACAAAATATCCAACACCACCCGCGTGCCAGCAGTCTTGAACCCATCGCCCCGAATACCCGCGCTTTCCCCGCCCTTGTTATCCAGCGTCGTCTCGCCATCGGTAATCCCCGCGAACTTCTCAGAATCCGCGATCGTGTACCGCCGCATGCGGTCGGCCGCCTCCGACAAACCCGCCTGCAGCGCCGCCACGCCGCCCGAGCCGCCCAGCGCGCCCACCGCCACGTTCAGCAGCCGCTCCTGGGTATTGATCTCGTTGATCTGTGCCTGCAGCGCCTCGATCTTTTCCGGGTCTTGCGTGGCCTTGATCTGCTGGCGCAATTCTGCGCGTTTCTGTTCCGCGTGGCGTTCGATGGCGGCGCCGGCCTGCTGGCCGAACGCCGCGACGATTTCCGCTTCGGCCTGCACTTGCCGGCGCAGCTTGTCGCCGTCCCATTTTTTCGTCAGGCCGCCGGCGCCATCGCCCGCCAGCACGCTTCGATCCAGCATGGCCAGCACCTGATCGGCGGTCTTGCCGGTGCGTTCCCGCTGGGCGTTGGTATCGGCGATGGTCACGGCCGCGCCGCTGATACCGCTGTGCGTCACGCTGTTCTCGCTGCCCTTGCGCGCGCTCATGCCCGGCGCACCAGCGCTGACGCTGTTGCCGAAGTTGTGCGCCGACCATGTATCACCTTTGCCAGCGACATTGCTGGCCGAGGACTCATCAGCCTTCCTGGCGCTGCCGTCGTCGCCTTCTTTCTTGCCGCCTGACGGCTTGTCGTCACCGGCAACGCTGAAGCCTCCCGACAGGCTCACCCCCGTCGCCTTGTACCGGCTGTGGTTCTCGATGTCGCTGACAGTCAAGCTGCCTGTCATCACGGTATTCAAACCCCGCTTCACCGCCTCTTCGGAAGAGGCGATGGCCGCGCCCTTGAGGTCGGTGTTGTCCTGAACGCTGATCTTGAAGCCGTCATCGCCGGCTTCAAGGCGCGATTGCTCCGTGACGCTGGCGAAATCGCCATCCACCTTGTTGTTGGCGTAGCTGCCACTGGCGGCGAACCCCGTCCCCGCCGTCACGCTGCCGCCGATCTGGGTGTCCCTGCTTTTGAAGGTACTGGTGTCTTGCAGACTCTCGATGCTGAGGTTGCCGCCCGCGTCGGCCACCACCTGCTTGCCGCTGGCCACCGCGCCGCGCAGGCGGGTGTCGCCGCCGGATTCCAGGGTCAGACGCTCGCCGGCGGTGACATGGCTGTGGGTCCAGGTCACGTCTTTGCCTTCGCCGTTGCCTCTGGCCCCGCTCGCATTGGCGGTCACGCCGAACGCCGGGCCGCCTTGGCCCACGGAAATCGCCGCGCCCACGCCCGCGCTGGCGCTGCTGTGCTTGCGGTCGGTTTCGACGGTGTTTCCAGCCGCCAGCAGGTTGATGCCGCCATCGGCCTTCAGTATGGCGTCGCCACCCGCGCTGATGTCGCTGCCGCGCACGGTCAGGTCTGAATCCCGACTGCCGGCGGCACGGATGCGCACATCGCCGCCCGCGGCCACGCTTGAACCGGCAGCCGTATCGGTGGCGGTGGTGGATTTGCTGCCGCTTTTGCTGGCACCCACGGTGATGGAAACATTGACGCCGCCGGCCGCCTGCGGGTCGGCCTGGACGGCATCGTAGGCGTTCTTGGCCGCCAGCCCCGTGGTTGCGCCTGCCAGCGCCCGCATGCGTCCGTCAGTCGTCTGGCCGACAGCGCGCTTCATCTGCCCTGCCGTCTCGATGGCCGCAAGCACCGGAGCCGACAACGCCACGGTCAGTCCGGACTGGCGGAACTTGCTTTGTTCCACGCTTCTGCCGGTTTCCCGCGCTTCGACGATATCCACCTTTTGGGCGTGGATGTCGATATCGCCTTGCGGCGCCAGTACGTGGCTGCCGATCTGCTGGTAGTGGTCACCCGCCACCAGGGTCACGTCGCCCTCCGTGGAACCCACGGTCGAGGCGGCGGCACGGGTACTGACGTCCCGGCGGTCGCCGCTTTGCATCTGGCTGCCGATGGTGAAGGCGAGCCCCCCGGCGTAGAGGAAGCCACTTTTTCGGGTTTCCTTGAAATGGCTTTCCGTGCTGCTTTCGGTGGCGGCCTGGAGGGTCAGGTTGTTGTTGGCCACAATGGTCGTGCCGGCATCGGAGACGACGTTGCTGCCGGTGACGGTGACGTTCTGGCCGCGCACCGCGACGGTGTTGCCGCTGAAGGTGCTGGCAATCGCCCGGCTATCTTCCCGGCTGTCGCGGGCGGTCTTTTTGCTGGAGCCCAGCAGGCTCCTGGACTTGTGCTGGTGGGCTTCGGCCCAGTTGCTGCTCGCTTCGCCAGCCAGGATGTTCACGTCGCCCTGCGCCACGGCAGCCAGGACGCCCTGCTCGCTGGTGACACTGGCGGCGGTGGCGTTCAGGTCGCGCCCGGCTTGCAGGCGCAGGTCGCCTGCCGTGCTGATCTGGCTGCCCACATCTTGCGCGTAGCCTTGTTTGAGATAGTTGTGGGCGTTGCCGACGTTGTTTTCCTGTTCGGCGATCCTGACCGTGCCCAGCGTCAGGTCGCGGCCGGCGACGACAGCCGTCTGACCATCCTTGCCGCTATGGATGACCCGGGCCGCAATCAGACTGGCGTCGCGGCCCGCCGAGGCGAGCAGAATGCCGCCCGGGTTGGTGACGTAGAGGCCCGCCACGCGGTCCAGGCTGGTTCGGCTGAAATCGCTGCGTCCGGCCCGCCTGGCGCCGCTGTGGGTGGTACTGGCGACATTGAGGTCGCGTCCTGCCATGAGCTGTAGGGCGCTACCCGCGCTCATGGTTCCGCCGATGTTGTCGATATCGGTCCGGGCGTCAAGCGCCATGGCACCGCCAGCGATGCGCCCGCCAAGATTACGCAGGTTGTCGCCGGCAAGGTTGACCACCGCACGTCCGGCAATGGTGCCGGAATTGACAAGATCGCCTTTCAGGTTGAAGTCGATGGCACTGGCGGCCAACAGGGTACCGTTGCCGTCAATGTCGCCTGGCATTACGCGGACGTACACCTGTGGCACCAACGCGCGCGTGATACTGCCGTCGGCCAGCGTCACGTCGCGTTCGACCAGCCAGACGATGTCGCTGGTGAGCTGGGCCACCTGCCTGGCACTGAGTGCCACGCCAGGACGCAGATTCCATTCTTTCGCATAGGTGACGCCTGCGTCCAACAATGCCTGGTACTGCGCTTCGTCATCGGCGTAGCTGTCGAGGAATCGGCGGCCAGTCAACTGGCCTATCTGGTCGCGAACCAGTTTCTGTTCGTAGAAGCCGTCGCCCAGTCGCTTGTGCACGGTGGCCGGGTCATGGCCAAGCTGGGACAGCATGTAGTCGGAACTGAGCCAGTTTCGGTAGTCGGCGAAACGCGGGTCGGTCTCGACCAGGTGGCCACTGGCATTCGGGGCAACACGAAACAGGCTGTTGGCGGGCGTGTTCGCGTCCACCTGAACGGTGCGAATGATCACCGGCGCCTCGCCGTTGCCGCCCGCCGCCTCCTGTCCCGGGATCCGACCGGGACCGCTACCGTCATTAACATGTGCCCCCGTAACCTCCCCCGGACTGTCGACGCGGTTTACGTCCGCCAGGACTTCCGTTATCCGTTTTGGGTCAGAACTGCCGTTGGCGCGGACGCCGTCGCCCACAATGGCGCCGACCTGATGCTCCTGGCGTTCAGTCACCGCGAAGCCGCTGCCTGTGCCAGCGGCGTTCTGCACGAAGCTGGAAACATCGAGGTCGATCGTGTGCACGATGTCGTCCGGGGCGTAGGCAATCTTCCCGTCCCATTTGCGCTGGTGATAACGTTTTGTGCCACCACGCCATTTTGAGTAGGTGTACTGGCTGGTTCCGCTCTGACGGATCCTGTGCTCGCCCGGGGCAGCCACGTTGTCGATCCGGTTCAGGTCGCCCTGCAGGACGCCGCCAGCGAAGATCCGGCTCTTGTCGTTGACCAGTTCATCGCCACGCAAGGCCATGTTGCCGCCCGCGCGGATGAGCGCCGGCGCGCTTTCGACCACCTGCGTTTGGTACTCGGTCCGGATGACGTCGTATTGGGTCCAGTCATGAATCTTCGCACCAGTTTGCTTGTGGCGATAACGCCCGGCGCGGCTCCAGCCTTCCCAGCGGTACTCGCCGGCATCGTGTTTTTCAGGATTGCCTTCAGGTTGGATATACAGGTACCTGGTCGGGCCGCTGATTTGCGCCAGTTCGGTACGGAAATGCAGATTGCGATTGAGCAAACGGGCGCTGTCGACGGTCAGGCCGCCCAGTGACTCGATGGTGGCGCTGTCATTGAGGATGAGATCGGCGCTTGCGGCGGCCTGGTCGTTGGCGTCCAGCGTGCCGCCGATGTTCAGCGCATCACTGCCGCCGCCCGCGCTGAAAATCAGCGCCTTCTCCCGGTTGTTGATTAAGCGGGCGCCAATATCCAGACGCTGACGCGCCGCGAGGACGGCGGCGAGACCTTCTTCCTCGCGGTTGTTGACGGTACCGGCCCGGATGGCAAGATGATCGCCATAGAGCCGACCGCTGCCCACGTTATCCAGGGCGCCAGCGTCGAGGCGTGTCTGGCTGCCGTCGATAAGTCCGCGGTTGGTCAGGATGTTGCGGGCAGCGATGGTGGTACGTACGCCACGCATCTCACCGGTGACGCTGTTGTTGACGTCGGCGCCCTGTACGTCCAGGTCGCCCGCCTGCAATATGCCATGGTTGGTCAACAGGCCCGCGGTGCCGATATCGGCACGGCCGTTGGCGGTGATTTCCCTGAGGTTGGTGAAGTCCTGCCGCAGGCTCAGGCGCAAATCCCCCCTGGACAACAAGCTGCCATCACCGCCCAGGCTGTCGGCGGCCACGTTGATTAATTGGCCGGCAATCAGCGTGCCGAGCGGATTCAGGACACGGCTGACGGCGATGTCGATGCTGCCGCCCGAAGAGATACTGCCGCGCGTGTTATCGAGCTGACCTGCCGCGTCCGGGCCACGGATACCGATACGGCCGTCGGCTGCGATGGTGCCGGCGGTGTTGTCAATGTGGCTGGCTGCGAGGGCCACGCTGGCGCCCTGCAAGCCGAGCGGCTGACTGGCGTGCACGCTTTGCGTGTCGCGATTGAGGATCCGCGCGGCGTTAAGAGTCAGGCCATTACCCGCGACCATCAGGCCGCCACTGTTGTTTGCGACCCCGGAGAGGAAGGCCTTCAGGTCATTGCCCGCCTGAACCCTGCCGCCAGCGTTGCCGATCGACGTTGCGCCGATATCGGCATCAGCGCTGCCTCCCAGTTGCCCGGCAGCGTTGTCGATGTCGCCGGTATGGGCAATCAGATCTCCCTGGCTATGCACGACGCCGTCGCGATTATTCAGGTCGCCGCTGTTCAGAGCCAGCGTGTCGCCGCTGAGGATGCCGCCGGTGCTGCCGGCATCGATATTGGTCAGTGCCTGGCCATGCGTGTCCACGCGCATCCCCTGCCGGGACTGCAGCAGACCGCGGGCATTGTTCAGCGCACCGCTGTCGATGTCGAGCAAACCGCCGGTGCTGGCGATGGTGCCGCCGGCATTGTCGAGCGAGGCCAGACGCGTATCAACCGCGACGCTGGCGCCGAGCACCGTGCCGCCGGCATTGCCGAGTCCACCATTGGCCAGACTGACATCACCCGTAGCCTGCAGGATGCCGCCAGCATTCTCGGTGCGGCCGCGAGTGTCCACGCCCAGCCTGCCTTCGGTGGAGAAGATCCGCGCGCCATCGCGGTTGTCCAGCGCGCCGCCTCTCACGTCGACCTTGCCAACGCTGGCTATGAGGCCGCCGTCATGGTTATCAAGGTTGCCGGCGACGTCGACGTCCAGGCCCCCGTCGCTGGCACTCTGTACCGTGCCGCGCTGGTTGAGCAGTCCTCCCGCCCGCACGGTAGAGGCTCCGGCCGTGACCAGCGTGCCGCCGGCATTGTCCAGAAAGCCCGCCACGTCGATGCGGGTGTCCGCCGTGCCCGCCGTCTGCACGATGCCATCGCGGTTAACCAGCGAGCCGGCCTGGAGATCGAGTGCGCCATTACCGGCGATGGTCCCCGCGGAATTGTCCACGCGCTCCCTAGCCCGGATCGTAAGCAGGTCCTCGCCGGTGGCGATGAGTTTGCCGCCGACATTGAGCAGGCGACCGGTATTGATACGAATACGCTCGCCGGAGGTGTTGCCGCCGCTGAGGTCAGTGCTATCGCCACGGATATCGAGCGCGCCATTGCTGACGATGCTCCCGCCGGCCCCCTGCAGGTCGGTGGCCTGTAACGTGGCATCACCCGATGTGATGACATTGCCGCGACGGTTATCAAACTGCCCTTCAACGACAATGTGGCTGGCGTTGCTGGCCAGCGTACCGTCGCGGTTGTCGAGCCGTCCCTTGATCCTGATGTGAGTATCGGAAGTGTCGCTGTGCAGGAAAGCGCCGGCACGGTTGGAGAATTCCTGCGCGTTCAGGACGACAGGACCGTTCAGTTGCATCAGACCTTCATCGTTGTTGAGCAGCCCCGTGGTCATCCGGGCGTCGGCAGCAATCCTGATTTCTCCATTGTGGTTGCCGAGGTCGCCACCGCTCACTTCAAAATGACGCGCGGCCAGATGTCCACCGTCATTGTCGAGACCGTCGCTTGCGCTCAGGTCGATGTGCCCGCCAGCCAGGATGCGGCCGCCGTCGTTGTCAATCGTGGAGATGTTGAGTGCCCCCTTGGGCAACGATGCAACGCCGGCGCCCGGCTGAGTGCCATCGTCGCCGGCGTTCCCGCCATGCGGCGAGTCCCCAACAGCACTGTCAGTTCCGCCGCCCGTACCCGCTTTCGGCACGTCACCAACGCCCGAAGCCGTATCCGTCTGTGGCGCGGCGAGGCCGATACGACCGCCATCGCGGTTACTGATGTGACCCGTCTGAAGTGCCAGGTCCTGCAAGCCGGTCTGTCCGATGACCCCGTCACGGTTGGTCAGGGACTGCGCAATCGCTTCGATACGCCCCGCATTGAGTGTCCCCTTGCGGTTGTCGATATCCTTCGGGGTGCTGATCGCCAGTTCGCGGCCTGCACTGAGCGTGCCGGTATTGGCAAGGCCGCCGCTCGCGTCCAGGCGGGCGTCGGTGCCGGCCTGCATCGTTCCGAGGTTTTCCAGACGTCCGTCGGCGGTGAGCACCAGTTGCCCGGCCTGAGCGCCTATCGTGCCGGCGTTGCGCACCCCGACGCCATGCTCGGTTCCCACCAGCACGATTTTCTGGCTGTACATGCCGCCGAGCGCGCCGACATCCAGCGCGAAGGCTGGCGCATCACCACTGGCGGCGGTCTTCCGTACCTTCGCATGGTCGGCGCTGACGTCATTGCTCCCGGTAGTGATCTGAAGCTGCCGCGCCCAGATCCCGGCGTTGGCTTGCACGGAGCGGGCAATCAGATCCGTGTAGTTCGTGGCACTGGCATCCATGCCCTGGCCATCGACACGGATGGTGCCGCCCTTGACCCGATAGCTCTCCAGCGCACCCCCATTGATGACTGGCCGGCCGGTGGTGAGGATGGCGCGGTCCGCGTTGATGAAGCCGCAGCCATCGCAGGAAATGCCTGCCGGGTTGGCGATGACAAGCTGCGCCCGATCGCCCGCGACTTCGACATAGCCATTGAGCCGGCTCGGGTCACTGGAGTTGACTTCATTGAGGATGACACGGGCCGTGCCGCGCGCCAGCCACGGGTTGCCCTGAACCCAGCCGCCGAGCTGCGTTTGCGTGTCCCTGCGGGAATTGTTGAGGATGGCGCCCTGCTGCCCGACATCGAACTGACTGTAGGTATTGCGTGAAACGCCGGCTGCACTCGGGGTCTGAATATTCACCAACGGGACGCCGTTAGCCGCTTCCAGCACCGTCGGCCGCTGATTGCCGGGAGCGCCAGGGTCGGCCATGACCTGTGCATTCGCCGATGTACTGATAGCCGCTTGCCCGAGAGCGAAAGCCAAGGCAAGGCCCAGCGGTCTGAATGTGGCAAAGAAACGGCTGCCGACGGCGCCTCCACCCGCGCCTTGACCCGGTCCGTCACGCCGGGCAATTTCCGCGACGACCTGGAACAGGCCCAGTGCCCGGTTGAAAACAATGCGGTGGAGGTTCCTGTTCATGCCATCGATTTCCTTTGCTTGCGCGCAATCCGTGCGGACTCAGCAGGACCAGTTGAGGCTGAAACCGGTCGTCAGAGACCCGCTCCGGAAACCTCCAGGCTTTGAGAGCGGCGTGCCAGCAGACAGATCCCACCAGAATCCTGCGGCGCCCCCGCGCAGGCCTATGACCGCGCCTGCAAGATTGCGCCCCTGGAGCCAACGAGTGGAAGGGCCGGATACATGGCCGTAGTCAGCCCCGAGATAGAGTTCCTGTGCGGCGCCCAGCTGCAGACCGATTTCGTTGCGCCAGACCCAGCCACGCTCGCCCATGAGCGTCAGTTCGCCGTCAAAGCCGCGCACGGTGTAACGACCGCCGATCGAGAAGCGGTCTTGCGGCACCAGCGGAGTACGCTCCCATTGCGCGCGCCAGTTGCCGGTGTAACGGGCTCGCAGCGCCCCTGGCCGGAACGGGACCACCAGTTGAATGTCGGCGGTGATGACCTTCATCCGCGAAGTGCCTTCGCCAAAGTCTTCTTCGGGCGCGGCCATCGCTTTGAAAGCGCCAGTGCCATGCCGCCAGGCGAGACCCGCATCAAGCGCGCCTTCGCCCAGGAATTCACGGTGAGTCAGGCCCAGTTCCCAACCGCCGGCGCGGCGCTGTTGAACACCGATTTCGGTGTCGTCGATGAAGTTGCCGGACCTGCGCATCCAGCCGCGTCCGTAGAACGAGGTTTTACGGCTGGCATCCCGGTACACCAGACGCGACAGGCGCATTTCAGCGTTGTTGCTGGTACCGCTGTAGACATAGTTCTGACGATATCCGGCAACGGTCTGGTGGTACCTGTAGCCGCTGATGGTGGTGCTGAGTGTCCAGTAGCCCCAGGGCACGCCGTAATGTGTGGTGTAACCCCGAGTACCCTACCGCTGGCGTTGAACATGTCGCGGCTGACGTTGATGTAAAACAGATCGTTCCACGAGAGCGGGGAGTCGAGCGAAAGTGTGGCTGCGCCTTGAAGCTTGCCGGTCGCCCTGCTGCCGGCGTCGTCCAGTGACACGCTGAAGCGCACGGGTGGGGAACGCTGCTGCCAGAGGATCACCACATCGCTGTCGCCCGGGCGTGCATCGTCTCCCTCAGCAGGCGTGATTTGAATGTCAGCCTCTACGGTCGGCACGCGTCTGAAGTTTTCCAGTGCCTGTTCGATATCGCGCAGATTGAGCAGGTCGCCGCGCCTGACCGGCACGGCGTTCGAGGCCGTGGCCTGGCGCGACGTGCCCGGCGAAAAACGAATGGCGCGGACGCGACCGGGCACGACGGTAAGCGTCAGCGTGCCTCCCTTCAGATCTTGGGGCGCAGCGAGGATACGGGTGGTGACGAACCCCCGCGCAACGACGGCGTTCTGCACGCGCGCCATGACCACGCTGATGCCCTCGGCGCCAAGGCAGCGCCCCGTGGCGGCGTCGTTCTCGGGGTCGGCGGCGCTCAGGGACCAGAAAAACCGCTGGGCATCCTCGCCATCGAGCCGGATACGGCCAATCGGGAAACATGGCGTCTCGTCCTGCGGCAACAGATCCAGCGACGGAGCGCGCGCCGGCTGCGCCCGTGCATTCGGCGCCGTTTCCTGCTGCTTGCGCAATCTCCTCACGCGCTCCTGCTGGCGCAACAGTTCCTGCGCGGCGCCATCCTGCGTCTGTGCAGACGCCGAGACCATGAACACCAGCAGGCTGAACGAGAGCCACACGCCCTGCCGCAACCACCCGACCATCCCCTCTCCCTATGTACCCGCACGCAATCATGCTTAGGCATTGGATGGAGGGAAGGCGAAGATTGGAATGCCGCGAGCCGGTTTGTCCGACCAAGCGTTGGTCGTAAGTCACACTCTCGGATCAGATAACCTATTGACGGTGAGCGGCGGCAGTGCATCAGACTTCATGCCCGGCAAGAAACCGGAAACCAAACAAAAAAAGCGCCCTCGGGCGCTTTTTTTGTTGGTGACGCTCGCCGCGGTCAACCGCGGCCGACAAACGGCATGGTAGTCGCCATGATGGTCATGAACTGCACGTTGGTGTCCAGCGGCAGGCGGGCCATGGCGGCGACGGCCTGGGCCACGTGGGCCACGTCCATGCGCGGTTCGACCTTGGTGCTGCCGTCGGCCTGCAGGATGCCGGCGGCCATGCGCTCGGTCATGTCGGTGGCGGCGTTGCCGATGTCGATCTGGCCGCAGGCAATGTGGTACGGCCGGCAGTCCAGCGAGATCGACTTGGTCAGGCCGGTGACCGCGTGCTTGGTGGCGGTGTAGGCGATCGAGAACGGGCGCGGCGCGTGCGCCGAGATCGAACCGTTGTTGATGATGCGGCCGCCTTGCGGCGTCTGCGCCTTCATGACCCGGATCGCGGCCTGCGCGCACAGGAACATGCCGGTCAGGTTGGTATCGACCACCTCGCGCCAGAGCGCCACCGGCAATTCCTCGATCGGCATGGCGGGCGCGCCGCGGCCGGCGTTGTTGAACAGCACGTCGAGACGGCCGTACTCACGCTGGGTGGTGTCG
>NZ_CYTU01000005.1:106143-106597 GCF_001299375.1 Achromobacter sp. 2789STDY5608621
CGTTCCATCGTTCGCGCGCGCCGCCCGCCCCAGGCCGCGGTCATCGGCACGGCCCCGCGCCACACCCCGCGCGCCAGGCGATCGACGTCCGGCAACCGCGCCGCGCGGCGGAAAACGATGGCGGCGGACGCGACATCGAACAACGCCCCTTGCCGCCCATTGCGTCCGGACAAACCCCGTCCGCCGCCGCCGATGGCGCGCAAGGCGCGATCAATGCTTTGCGCTGTCACAAATTTCCATATAATTTTGGGAAATTAACTTATTACCAAAATTCCAATAAACCCCGGAGATACCCATGGCGTTACAGCCCCAACTCCGCCGTTGGGCAGGCATGCTGGCCCTTGGCGCCAGCGGACTCGCCGCCCTGCCCGGCGCGGCGCTCGCCGCCCCCGACGGCCGCCAGATCAGCACCCAGGGCGCCAATGGCGCGCCCGCCTGTATGACCTGTCACGGC
>NZ_CYTU01000005.1:106851-146172 GCF_001299375.1 Achromobacter sp. 2789STDY5608621
AGCTGGCCAAGCCGGACGACACCGGCGCCTGGCTCGCCACGCGCGGCGCCTGGGACAAGAACGTCCCCGCCTGCAACCAGTGCCACGGCCCCGGCGGCATCGGCGTCGGCGCCAACTTCCCCAGCCTGGCCGGCCAGCCCGCGGCCTACATCGCCGGCCAGTTGCGTGCCTGGCGCCAGGGCCAGCGCCCGCCCGGCCCGCTGGGCCTGATGCCGGCCGTCGCCACCCGCCTGACCGACGCCGAGATCGACGCCGTGTCCGCCTATTACGCCGGCCTGCCCAAGGCCGCCGACCTGCTTGCCGCGCAAGCCAACACCGCCGCGGGAGCCAAGCCATGAATCCGATCCGCCACCGCTTCGCCCGCCTGTTGCTGCTGGCCGCCGTGGGCGCCGGCGCGCTGATGTCGACCGCGACGGCCGCCGCCGCCGACGCGCGCCCCGCATTCACGCCGCCCAGCGCCGCGTCGCTGCCCGACACCGAATTCGGCAAGATCGTGCGCCAGGGCGAACAGATCTTCCTGCACACGCCGCAGAACGCCAGCAAGTTCGTCGGCAACGACCTGAACTGCGCCAGCTGCCACCTGGACGCCGGCCGCCGGCCCGATTCCGCGCCGATGTGGGCGGCCTACGTGCTGTATCCGGCCTACCGGGCCAAGAACGGCCACGTCAACACGCTGGCCGAGCGCCTGCAGGGCTGTTTCCGCTTCAGCATGAACGGCAAGCCGCCGGCCGCCGACGATCCGGTGCTGACCGCGCTGCAGACCTACATGTTCTGGCTGGCCAGCAAGGCGCCCACCGGCGTGGCCCTCAAGGGCCAGGGCTACCTGAAGCTGCCGGCGCCGGCGCAGAAGGCCGACTACGTGCGCGGCAGCGAGGTCTACGCCCAGTACTGCGCCGTCTGCCACGGCGCCGAGGGCAAGGGACAGAAGAACGGCGAGCACTGGGTGTTCCCGGCGCTGTGGGGGCCGGATTCCTTCAACTGGGGCGCCGGCATGCACCAGATCGGCAACGCCGCCGGCTTCATCAAGGCCAACATGCCGCTGGGCCAGGCGGGGATGCTGAGCGACCAGGAGGCCTGGGACGTGGCGTATTTCATGAACGCGCATGAACGGCCGCAGGATCCGCGCTACACCGAATCGGTCGCCAAGACCCGCGCCAAGTACCACGACTCCGACGATTCGCTGTACGGCATCGAGGTCAACGGCCACCTGCTCGGCAGCGATTCGCCCGCGCCGGGCGGCAAGCTGACGCAGGCGGCAGCCCGCTGACGGCGCGGCGCGGCGGGTTTTCCCCCTGCCGCGCCGCGCGATTTGCTATCCTTCGGGTCTCGGCATCACACGCTCGTCACATTCATGCACGCCACTTCCGGCAATGTTTTCATGGTCGTCGCCCCCAGCGGCGCCGGCAAATCCAGCCTGGTCAAGGCCTTGCTGCAGCAAGACCCGTCCATTCTCCTGTCCGTCTCCTGCACCACCCGTGCGCCCCGCCCCGGCGAGGAAGACGGCCGCGAATACCGCTTCATCGGCATCGACGAATTCAAGCAGCTGCGCGACGAGCAGCGGCTGCTGGAATGGGCCGAGGTGCATGGCAATTTCTACGGCACGCCGCGCGACCGCATCGACGAAGCCACCCGCGAAGGCCGCGACGTGCTGCTGGAGATCGACTGGCAGGGCGCGCGCCAGGTGCGCCAGCGTTTTCCCGGCGCGATCGGCATCTTCGTGCTGCCGCCGTCCATCGAGGAACTCGAAAGCCGGCTCAAGGCGCGCGGCCAGGATGCGCCGCAAGTGATCGCGCGCCGGCTGATGGCCGCGGGCGGCGAAATCGCGCACGCGCCTGAATGCGAATATGTTATTATTAATCAAGAATTTAGCGTAGCCTTGTCGGAACTGACTCAAATCGTCAGCGCCGCTCGGCTGCGTTTTTCGTCTCAGGCCGCCCGCCACGCCGAATTATTCGCGCAACTCGGCATCCCGGCAGCCCACTGAAACGAATCCGCATTCTCCCTATCCACCATCAGCACCAGGTGTCCTAATGGCTCGCATTACCGTCGAAGACTGTCTGAATCAGATCCCCAACCGTTTCAAGCTCACGCTGGCCGCCACCTACCGCGCCCGCGAGCTGGCGCAAGGCCATGCCCCGCGCCTGGACAGCAAAGACAAGCCCACCGTCACGGCCCTGCGCGAAATCGCGGGCGGCCTCACCGGCGCGGAAATGCTGCGTAAAGTTCCCACCTGATCTTCTCCGGGGGGCGGCAAGCATGGCTTTTCCCGGGCTGAAGTACGCTTCATCTGGTCTGCTTGCCGCGCTCCGTGCCGGCTCCCGTCTCGGGCGCCGCACCGGCAAGAAAGACAAGAATTCCCCCACGCCAGCCTCCGTCGCCGCGCAAGAAGCGGCGGATGCGACCGCCTCGCCGGTCGCCTCGCTGGCACCGCTGACCGAAATCATCGGCAGCTATCTCGACAAGAAAGATGTAGAACGCGTCCGCGAAGCCTACCGCTTCGCCGATCAGGCGCACCTGGGCCAGTTCCGCGCCAGCGGTTCGCCCTACATCTCGCACCCCATCGCCGTCACGGAAATCTGCGCGGGCTGGAAGCTCGACGCGAACGCGTTGTCCGCCGCCCTGCTGCACGACGTGATGGAAGACCAGGGCATCGCCAAGCACGAGCTGGCCGAGAAATTCGGCCCTGAAGTCGCCGAGCTGGTCGATGGCCTGTCCAAGCTGGACCGCCTGGACTTCGCCACCAAGGCCGAGCAGCAGGCCGAGAGTTTCCGCAAGATGCTGCTGGCGATGGCGCGCGACGTGCGCGTCATCCTCATCAAGCTGGCCGACCGCCTGCACAACATGCGCACGCTGGACGCGGTCAACCCCGAGAAGCGCCGCCGCATCGCCCGCGAAACGCTGGACATCTACGCGCCCATCGCCCACCGGCTGGGCCTGAACCTGCTGTTCCGCGAACTGCAGGACCTGTGCTTCGCGGCCATGTACCCGAACCGCTATCAGGTGCTGTACAAGGCCGTGCTGGCCGCGCGCGGCAACCGCCGCGAAGTGATCGGCAAGATCGCCGATTCGGTGCGCGCCGCCCTGCCGGCCGCCGGCATCGAGGCCGAGGTCACCGGCCGCGAGAAGACGCTGTTCGGCATCTACCGCAAGATGGTCGACCAGAAGAAGTCGTTCTCCGACGTGCTCGACATCTACGGTTTCCGCGTCATCGTCCACACGCTGCCCGAGTGCTACCTGGCGCTGGGCACGCTGCACCAGCTGTACCGGCCGGTGCCCGGCAAGTTCAAGGACTACATCGCGATCCCCAAGGTCAACGGCTACCAGTCGCTGCACACGACGCTGGTGGGCCCCTACGGCACGCCGGTGGAATTCCAGTTCCGCACCCGCGACATGCATCACGTGGCCGAGGAAGGCGTGGCCTCGCACTGGCTGTACAAGGGCGCCGACCTGACGCTCAACGACCTGCAGAAACGCACCCACCAGTGGCTGCAATCGCTGCTGGACATCCAGAGCCAGACCGGCGATTCGGGCGAGTTCCTCGAACACGTCAAGGTCGACCTGTTCCCGGACGCCGTCTACGTCTTCACCCCGCGCGGCAAGATCATCTCGCTGCCGCGCGGCGCGACGCCGGTGGACTTCGCCTACGCCATCCATACCGACATCGGCAACCAGGCGGTGGCGGCCAAGGTCAACGGCGAGTTCGTGCCGCTGCGCACGGAACTGAACAGCGGCGACACGGTGGAAATCGTCACCTCGCCCGCCTCGCGCCCGAACGCGCAATGGCTCAACTACGTGCGCACCGGCCGCGCCCGCTCCGAGATCCGCCACTACCTGCGCACCGTCAAGTACGAGGAATCGGTGGCCTTCGGCGAGCGCCTGCTGGGCCAGGCCCTGCAAGAGCTGCACATGCCGCTGCCGGCCACCGACGATCCGGCCTGGCAGAAGCTGGCGCGCAGCACCGGCGCCAGCTCGCGCGAGGAAATCCTGGCCGACATCGGCCTGGGCAAGCGCCTGGCCGCCGTGGTGGCGCGCCGCTTCGCGCCCGAGCACCAACTGGTGGCCACCACCGCCGCGGCGGTGGACGAGCTGACCTCGGCCCGCAGCGCCCCGATCCTGATCCAGGGCAACGAAGGCCAGGCGGTGCAGCTGGCGCCGTGCTGCGGCCCGCTGCCCGGCGACCCGATCATCGCCGGCATGCGCATGGGCCACGGCCTGGTGGTGCACACCGCCGACTGCCCGGTGGCCATGCGCCAGCGCCTGCGCGAACCGGAACGCTGGATCAACGTCGCCTGGGACGCCCACACCGCCAAGCACCTGGCCACGCGCCTGGACATCGTCACCCGCAACGAGCGTGGCGTGCTGGGCCGGCTGGCCGCCGAAGTCACGGCGGCCGACGCCAACATCATGCATGTGACGATGCACGATGACGCGGTCTCGACCGTGTCGCTGCACCTGACCATCCAGGTCGATAGCCGCAAGCACCTGGCGCAGGTGATCCGCGCCATCCGCCACGTGCCGCAAGTGCAGAAGATCGTGCGCGTGAAAGGCTGAAGGGGGAGCCCACCCCCGAAGCGCTGCGCGCTTCCCCCTCAAGGGGGCATGTCTACGGACCGGCGGAGCCGGATCCGTGACATCCCGCTTGGGGGCGTTCTCATTGCGGCCTTTGAAGCGTGGGGCGATCCGCGCTCAGGCAACGTGTTGCAGGAAGTCCTTCAGGCGCTGGCTGGGCGGATTGTCCAGCAGCTCGGCCGGCGGACCGTCGTGCGCGATCTTGCCTGCGTCGATGAAGATCAGGCGGCTGCCGACCTTGCGCGCGAACTCCATTTCGTGCGTGACCACCACCATGGTCATGCCCTCCTCGGCCAGGTCGCGCATCACCTTCAGCACTTCGTGGCGCAGTTCCGGGTCGAGCGCCGAGGTCGGCTCGTCGAACAGCATCAGCTTGGGCTTGATCGCCAGCGCGCGGGCGATCGCCACGCGCTGCTGCTGGCCGCCCGACAGCTCGGACGGGTAGTGGTTCATGCGCTCGCCCAGCCCGACCTTGCGCAGCAACTGCTCGGCCAGTTCGCGCGCCTCGTCGCGGCTCTGGCCGCGCGTGTGCACCGGCCCGAACATGACGTTCTGCAGCGCGGTCATCTGCGGGAACAGATTGAACTGCTGGAACACCATGCCGGCCTCGCGGCGGATCTCGCGCACCTGCGCCGCGCCGCCATGCACGCTCAGGCCGTCAACGAGCAGGTCGCCGCCATTGATCGTCTCAAGCACGTTGATGCAGCGCAGGAAGGTGGACTTGCCGGAACCGGACGGCCCCACCACCACGACCACTTCGCCCGCATCGATATTGAGCGAGATGCCGTTCAGGACGGTGGACTCGCCGAACGTCTTGGTGACGTCATGAAATTCAACCATGCTCATAGTATGCGCATCCTTTTTTCCACCAGGTGCAGGATCAGCGCCATCGTGCCCGTCAGGATCAGGTAGACGATGGCGATCGCCGACCAGATCTCGACCGCGCGGAAGTTGCTGGCCATGATTTCCTGGCCCTGGCGGGTCAGTTCCGCGACGCCGATCACGATGAACAGCGACGAATCCTTCAGGCTGATGATGCACTGGTTGCCCAGCGGCGGAATCATGCGGCGGAACGCCACCGGCCCGATGATGTGGAACAGGATCTTGTGGAACGGCAGGCCCATCGCCTGCCCGGCTTCCTTCAGGCCCTTGTGCACCGATAGCAGCGAGCCGCGCACGATCTCGGAGATATAGGCGCCCGAGTTGATGATGAGCGTGACGATGGCCGCCCACTCGGCGTCCACCCGGATGTTCGCCAGCAGCGGCAAGGCGAAATAAATGAACATCACCTGCACCACGATCGGCGTGCCGCGGATCACCGCGACGTACACCTGGGCGATGCCCGACAGGATCGGGTGCCCGTAGGCCCGGGTCACGCCGGAGAGCGCGCCCAGCAGGAACCCGCCGAACAGGCCCCAGAAAGTGATCTTGATGGTCATCTGCGTGCCCACCCACAGGTTGGGCAGCGCATCCATCACTACATTCCAGTCAAAATCCACGATTACCCCTCAATGGCGCACCAGCGCGCCGCATCACGGCGGGAACGCCCGGCGGCGCAAGCGACTCGGGGCCGCCCCGTCCCGGGCCCGGCGTCGCCGGAGCGAAGCGCCGGGGCCCCAGACTGCCGGGCGGCCCCGAAATGCAACATCAATCCGACAGGGAAGCTCAGGGCTTCTTGCCGAACCACTTCTCGTAGATGGCGTCGTACTGGCCGTTGGACTTGAGCGTGGCCAGGGCCTTGTTGACCTGCGGCACCAGTTCGCTGCCCTTGGGGAAGGCGATGCCGTAGAAGTCGCCGCTCTTGACCGAGCCGACCACCTTGACGCGGCCCTTGCCAGCCGTGTTGGCGTAGTACTGGACGTTGGGCGTGTCGTGCACGGCGGCGTCGACCCGGCCGGTGGCCAGTTCCAGGTAGGCGTTGTCGATGTTGGGGAACAGCTTGAGCTTGGCGTCCGGCACCTGGGCCTTCAGGAAGTCCACGGTGGCGGTGCCGGTCTTGACCGCGACGGTCTTGCCAGCCAGCGACTTGGCGTCCTTGATGTCGGTGTTCTTGTCGCCGACCAGGATGGCCAGGCCGCTTTCGTAGTAGGGATCGGAGAAGTCGATCACCTTCTTGCGGTCGTCACGGATGGTGATGCCGGCCAGCGCGACGTCGATGTTCTTGGTCTGCAGGCCAGGGATGATGCCGTTGAAGTCCATCGGCTGCAGCTTGTACTTGACGTTCAATTCCTTGGCGATGGCGGCCCACAGGTCGACGTCGAAGCCGGTGTAGGTGTTGCCTTGCTTGAACTCGAACGGCACGAAAGCGGTATCGGTGGCCACCACCAATTCCTTGCCTTGGGCGTAGGCGCCGGAGGCGGCGCCAAACATGGCCACGGACAGGCCGACCAAGGCGGCGGCGACTTTACGTTTAATCATGAAACTCTCCTCTTGGGGGCCGATAGCACCCGGGTTTTAGTTGGAACATGATGCGCGGGCCACGCCGGGATCGCCGGAGCAACTTACGGGGCATGTTAACGCATCCGTCCCCACCGCAGAGAGCTTAGAAAAATTACAATCCGCATGACACCCCGGAGAATCCCCATGCCCTACAAGTATGTACGCATCGCCGGCAACCGGCGCCAGGTCGGCGCGGCGCTGGGCAAGCTGGCCCGCCCGCTGATGGCGACCTACCTGGACCAGAGCGCCACCTGGAAGGCGCTGCGCCCCTGGCGCGGCCACCCGTACCTGGACGAGCTGGGCGAACAGGCCCGGACCGCCCTGCCCGCCCTGTGGGACGAACTGGAGGGGCTGGCCGAGGGGCTGGACATGCCGCTGGCCGACGTGCTGTTGTGGAATTGCCGCGGCGACCTTCTGCACAGCAGCGGCAGCGGCGACGGCTGCACCTCGGTGGCGCTGAAAGCCGCCGACGGCACCCGCTGGATCGGCCACAACGAGGACGGCGACCCCTACCTTTACGGCCGCTGCCACCTGGTCGACGTGGCGCTGGAGGACGCGCCGGGCTACCTGAGTTTCTACTATCCGGGTTCGCTGCCGGGCCATACCTTCGGCGCCAACCGCGCCGGCCTGGTGCAGACCATCAACAACCTGCGCACCCGGCAACGCCATGCCGGCGTGCCGCGCATGCTGCTGGCCCGCGCGGTGCTCGACTGCGCCACGCTGGACGAGGCGGTGGCGCTGCTGCGCGACACCCCGCGCGCGGGGGGCTTTCACCATACGCTGGGATCGGCGGCCGACGCGCGCATTTTCAGTGTCGAAGCGACACCGGGCACCGCCTCGGCGCAGGAAATCGGCACCCGGTATGGCCACGCCAACCATATGGTGCACCAGGCCAGCCGGGGGCAATCGCAGATCATCACCGACTCGTCGCGCGACCGCCAGCGCCGCATCGAGGGCATCGTCGACACCTGGTCCCCCGCCACCACGGGCGCCGACCTGCTGGCGGCGCTGCACGATACCGAAGGCGATTTGCCGATCCTGCGCACCGATGCCGCGGACCCGGATGGCGAAAACACGCTCGCCACCGCGATCTTCGAGATCGGCGATGGCGAGGTGACGTTGCGGGTCTATGACCGCAAGGCCAAGGCGGAGATCGTGCTGGATGTGATGAACGATCCGGAGTGACGGGGCGACCCGTGATGACCATCCCGGATCGCCCCGCCCTCATGCCGCCGACTCAACGGGCGCCGTAGCCCCCGCCTCCCGGCGTTTCGACCACGAACACGTCGCCCGGATGCAGCTGGGCGCTGTCCTGCGGACCGAGTTCCTGGACCGAGCCGTCGATGCGTTCGACGTAGTTGCGGCCCATCGCGCCCGGTTCGCCGCCGGCCAGGCCGAACGGCGCGTGCAGGCGGTTGTTGGACAGGATCGCGGCGGTCATGTCTTCCAGGAAGCGGATGCGACGCACGCCGCCGTTGCCGCCGGCATAGCGCCCCGCGCCGCCCGAACCGTGGCGGATCTCGTACGATTCGAGCCGCACCGGGAAGCGGAACTCCAGCACTTCGGGGTCGGTGAGACGCGAGTTGGTCATGTGCGCCTGCACCACCGAGGTGCCGGGGAAGCCTTCATCGGCCGGACCGGCGGCGTCGATGCGCACGGGCCCCGCGCCGGTGCCGCCCGAGATGGTCTCGTAGTACTGGTGGCGCGCGTTGCCGAAGGTGAAGTTGTTCATGGTGCCCTGGCTGGCGGCCAGCACGCCGAGCGCGCCGTACAGCGCGTTGACGATGCACATGGACGTCTCGACGTTGCCCGCCACCACCGAGGCCGGCGGGTTCGGACGCAGCATCGAGCCTTCCGGCAGGATGATGGACAGCGGCACGAGGCAGCCGTCGTTCAGCGGGATGTCGTCGTTGACCAGGGTGCGGAACACGTACAGCACCGCGGCCACGGCGATGGCGCCCGGGGCGTTGAAGTTGTTGTCCAGCTGGTCCGACGTGCCGGTGAAGTCGACCACGGCGCTGCGCGCCTGGTTGTCGACCCGCACCGCGACGCGGATGACCGCGCCGTTGTCCAGCGGATACTCGTAGCTGCCGTCCTTGAGCACCGAGATCACGCGGCGCACCGCCTCTTCGGCGTTGTCCTGCACGTGGCCCATGTAGGCCCGCACCACGTCCAGCCCGAAGTGATCGCACATGCGCAGCAGTTCCTGCACGCCCTTTTCGTTGGCGGCGATCTGCGCGTGCATGTCGGCGATGTTCTGGTCCGGATTGCGCGCCGGCCAGCGGCCCGAGCCGAGGATGTCGCGCGCGGCCTGTTCACGGAACTCGCCGCCCTTGACCAGCTGGAAGTTGGTGAACAGCACGCCTTCGTCTTCGACCGTCTTCGAATCCGGCGGCATCGAGCCCGGCGTGGTGCCGCCGATGTCGGCGTGGTGGCCGCGCGAGCCGACGTAGAACAGGATCTCGCCGCCCTTGCGGTCGAACACCGGCGTGATCACCGTGACGTCCGGCAGGTGGGTGCCGCCGTGGTACGGGTCGTTGACCACGTAGGCGTCGCCCGGCTGCATGCGGCCGGCATTGGCGTTCATGACGGTGCGCACCGACTCGCCCATGGAGCCCAGGTGCACCGGCATGTGCGGCGCGTTGGCGATCAGGCGGGCCTTGGCATCGAAGATGGCGCAGGAGAAGTCCAGGCGTTCCTTGATGTTGACCGAGTATGCCGTGTTCTGCAGGCGGTAGCCCATCTGCTCGGCGATCGACATGAACAGGTTGTTGAACACCTCCAGCATCACCGGGTCGGCCTGGGTGCCGACGGCGCGGCGCTGCGGACGGGCCTCGACGCGGCGGATCACGAAGTGGTCCTGCTGCGTCAGCTCGGCCTGCCAGCCGGGTTCGACCACGGTGGTCTGGTTCGGCTCGGAGATGATGGCGGGACCCGCCACCACGTCGCCGCCGGCCATGTCTTCACGCACGTACAACGGGGTGTCGCGCCAGGCGCCGCCGCTGTACATGCGCACCGCGCGGCGCGGCGCCAGCGCGCCGTCGCGGCTGCGCGAGGCGGGCGTCTCGGTGACGCGCTCGCCGCCGCCGGTGGCTTCCACCGAGATGGTCTCCACCACCAGTTCGCGGTTGGGCATGAGGAACGAATAGCGCTGGCGGTAGGCTGCCTCAAAATCCGCGCGCGCCTGTTCCAGCGTGCCATAGGCCACGTCCAGCGCGGTGTCGGTGCCGCGGTACTTCAGGTGCAGGCGGCGCTGCACCTGGATGTCGTTGTCGGCCACGTGCTGGCGGCGCAGTTCGCCCACGGCCTGCTCGGCCAGCGCGTCCAGCTCGCCTTGCAGCTCGGCCATCAGCGCGGCGTCGAGCACCTTCTCGACGGTCTTCTGGCGCATGTCGGTCTGGTCCGCCAGGCCCATGCCGTAGGCCGACAGCACGCCGCCCAGCGGGTGCGCGAACACGGTGGTCATGCCGAGCGCGTCGGCCACCAGGCAGGCGTGCTGGCCGCCGGCGCCGCCGAACACGGTCAGCGCGTACTCGGTGACGTCGTGGCCGCGCTGCACCGAGATGCGCTTGATCGCTTCGGCCATGTTGCCGACGGCGATTTCGAGGAAGCCCTCGGCCAGCTGTTCCGGCGTCATGTCTCGGCCGGTGGCGGCGCGGACCTCGTCGGCCATGGCTTCGAAGCGCTGCACGACGGCGTCGCGGTCCAGCGCTTCGTCGGCGTCGGGGCCGAACACCTTGGGGAAGAAATCAGGCTGGATCTTGCCGAGCAGCACGTTGCAGTCGGTCACGGCCAGCGGGCCGCCGCGGCGGTAGCAGGCGGGGCCGGGGTTGGCGCCGGCCGAATCCGGGCCGACGCGCAGGCGCGCGCCGTCGAAATGCAGGATCGAGCCGCCGCCGGCCGCGACCGTGTGGATGCTCATCATCGGCGCGCGCATGCGCACGCCGGCCACCAGGGTCTCGAATTCGCGTTCGAATTCGCCGGCGTAGTGCGACACGTCGGTGGAGGTGCCGCCCATGTCGAAGCCGATGACCTTGTCGAAGCCGGCCTGCTCGCTGGTGCGCACCATGCCGACGATGCCGCCGGCCGGGCCGGACAGGATGGCGTCCTTGCCGCGGAAGCGGTGCGCGTCGGTCAGGCCGCCGCTCGATTGCATGAACATCAGGCGGATGCCGGGCAGCTCACTGGCCACCTGGTCGACGTAGCGCTTGAGGATGGGCGACAGGTAGGCGTCGACCACCGTGGTGTCGCCGCGCGAGACGTACTTGATCAGCGGGCTGACCTCGTGCGAGGCCGACACCTGGGTGAAGCCGATCTCGCGCGCGATGCGGGCGGCGCGCTGTTCGTGAGCGGTGGCGTGCCAGGCGTGCATGAAGACGATGGCGACCGTGCGGATGCCGCTGTCGTAGGCCGCCTGCATGTCGCGGCGCAGCGCCGCTTCGTCCAGGTCGCGGATCACTTCGCCGTCGGCGGCGACGCGCTCGTCGGCCTCGACCACGGCCTCGTAGAGCATTTCCGGCAGCAGCACGTTGCGGTCGAACAGGCGCGGACGGTTCTGGTAGGCGATGCGCAGGCCATCGCGGAAGCCGCGGGTGGTCACCAGCAGCGTGCGTTCGCCCTTGCGCTCGAGCAGCGCGTTGGTGGCGACCGTGGTGCCCATCTTGACGCATTCGACCTGCTCGGCCGGCACCGGCTGGCCGGGCGCGATGCCCAGCAGCTTGCGGATGCCCGCCACCGCCGCGTCGCGGTACTGCTCGGGGTTCTCCGACAGCATCTTCGCGGTGGTGGTGGTGCCGTCGGGGCGGCGCGCCACGATGTCGGTGAAGGTGCCCCCACGATCAATCCAGAATTGCCACTTCATATTCATCCTCGGGTACAAGAAGCCGCCACGGCGCTGCCGGCCGCGGCGTGCGGGTTGTGGTACGGGGCGTGGCCCCGCGTATCGGTTACAGGGAGGTCGCGGCGCGCGCGGCCTGGTCGTACAGGCCGGACAGGGCGCGCAGCGTGTGCGCCAGCTGGCGGCTGAATTCCAGGCCGCCCCCGCCCGGCGCATCGAGGCCGGCGGTCAGGCATTGCTCGCGGATTTCGCCGTAGCGCTTGATGATGGCCGCGCCCTCGGGCGTGACGCTGTAGAACACTTCCTTGCTGGCGCGCTCGCCCTTGACCACGCCCAGGCGGTCGAGCTTTTTCAGCGCGTAATTGACGATGTGCGTGTCTTCGACGTTGAGCGTGAAGCAGATGTCGGCCAGCTTCTTGGGGCGCTGGCGATGGAACACGTGGTGGAACACCATGACGTCGGTGGGCGTCAGGTCGGGCAGGCCCGCCGCGGCCATGCAGCGCACGGTCCAGCGGTCAAAGGCGTGGCTGGCGATCATCAGGCCGAATTCGACTTCGGACAGATCGGGCGCGCTGCCTCCGGCCAGGTGGGCCGACGAGGCGATCAGCGTGGAGGTCATAACGGCTGCGCAACAAGTTTATCTGCGCGAAATACTAATAATTTATCTATATTTCATCAATAAAAAATAAATCAGGGACACAAAAAAACCCTCGTTTCGAGGGAATACCCTAGGGATGGCGGGCCGCCTGGACGCTACGGCGCGTCCCAGCCCGCCGGCAGGTGCGCGCGGATCAGCGAACCGGCGATGGAGATGCGCGCCGCGATCTCGGGCATCGGGTCGCCCGGGCCGAACCATTGCGCATGGGCGATCTCGTCTTCCTGCACGCGGATGTCGCCGGACACGTACTCGGCCGTGTAGGCCACCATCAGCGAATGCGGGAACGGCCACGACTGGCTGCCGAAGTACTTGAGGTTGCCGACCTTCAGGCCGACCTCTTCCAGCACCTCGCGATGCACCGTCTGCTCGATGCTCTCGCCCGGCTCGACGAAGCCGGCCAGCGCCGTGTAGCGCCCGGTGGCGTTGGCGGTGTGGCGCGCCAGCAGGATGCTGTCGCCCTTGCGGATCAGCACCATCATGGCCGGCGAGATGCGCGGATAGGCCGAGAACCCGCAGGCCGGGCAGCGCTGGCAGAACTCGCCGCTGACGCGCGTGGTGGCGGCGCCGCAGGCGCCGCAGAAACGGTGGGTACGGGCCCATTCGGCGATCTGGTAGGCGCGCCCCGCGAGGGCCATGCGTTCTTCGTCCAGCACCCCGAACAGGGACCGCAGCTTCTTGAAGGCGTAGCCATGCGGCGCCTCGATGCCCGGCTCGACATGCGCGGCGCGGGCCGGCGATTCGGGCGCGGCCCAGACCGGCTGCAAGGCCTCGGCCCCGAGCCCGGCGCGCACACAGGCGTCCAGGTCCGGCAATACGCTGGTGGCTTCCTCGACCAGCAACTCGTCACGACGAAAAACGAAATTCACACGACCCTCTGCGACACGACTGTGATGACGAGATCTTAGAAGAAAAACCACGCGGCGATGCGCCGCCGACGCAACATTTCAATCTTCAAGCATCGTGGCGGCGCGGCCTAGGAATTACCCGTAAACGCGCATTTACAGGAACTTTGTGACCAGCAGGCAACATAGAATGGCACGGCTTTTCAGCTGTGCGTCATGTTGCGCCACGCTCTTTTTTCGCAATGCCTTTCGGGCCCCGCCCCGCACTCATCATTCGCAAAGAAGGACCATCATGTTCAAGAAGCTCTCGCTGTTGACCGGCAGCCTTATCGTGGCATTCAGCGCCGGTGCCCAGGCCCAGACCAAGTGGGACCTGCCCAGCGCCTACCCCGCCAGCAACTTCCACGTGGAAAACCTGACGACCTTCATCAAGGACGTCGACACGCTGTCGGAAGGCAAGCTCAAGATCACGCTGCACAACAACGCCTCGCTGTACAAGGCGCCCGAGATCAAGCGCGCGGTGCAAGGCAACCAGGCCCAGATCGGCGAGATCCTGCTGACCAACTTCGCCAACGAAGACCCGATCTACGAACTGGACGGCCTGCCCTTCCTGGCCACCGGCTACGACGCCTCGTTCAAGCTGTACCAGGCGCAGAAGCCGTTCCTGGAAAAGAAGCTGAATTCGCACGGCATGACGCTGCTGTACGCGGTGGCCTGGCCCCCCCAGGGCATCTTCGCCAACAAGGACATCAAGCAGATCAGCGACATGAAGGGCCTGAAGTGGCGCGCCTACAGCCCGGTGACCGCCAAGATCGCCGAACTGGTCGGCGCCCAGCCGGTGACGGTGCAGCAGGCCGAACTGTCGCAGGCCCTGGCCACCGGCGTGATCGACTCGTACATGTCGTCGGCCTCCACCGGCTACGACACCAAGACCTACGAGTACATCAAGAAGTTCTACGACACCCAGGCCTGGCTGCCCAAGAACGCCGTGATCGTCAACAAGAAGGCGTTCGACGCGCTCGACCCGGCCACCCAGGAAGCGCTGAAGAAGGCCGGCGCGCAGGCCGAGGAACGCGGCTGGAAGCTGTCGCAGGAAAAGAACAAGTGGTACCAGGAAGAGCTGGCCAAGAACGGCATGGAGACGATCAAGCCCACGGTCGAGCTCAAGGAAGGCCTGTCGGTGATCGGCAAGCGCATGCTGGATGACTGGCTCAAGAAGGCCGGCGCCGACGGCCAGGCCATGATCGACGCCTACCGGAAGCAGTGATATCGCCATGCGCCGCTTTCTGGATGGACTTTACGGCGCGGCCGGCCTGCTGGCCGGCCTGTGCACAATCGGTGTATTGGTGGCGGTGCTGGCCGCGATCGTCGCGCGCCAGCTCGGCCTGAACATCCCCGGCACGGACGCCTATGCCGGGTATTTCATGGCCGCCGCGGGCTTCCTGGCGCTGGCCAGCACTTTCAAGCATAGCGAACACATCCGCGTGACGCTGGTCTTGAACGCGCTGTCGCCGGCCGGCAGCCGCCGCCTGGATATCTTCGCGCTGGGGATCGGCTGCCTGATGGCCGCCGCCTTCGCCTTCTTCAGCGTCAAGCTCACTTACGACTCCTGGCAGTTCAACGACATCTCCACGTCCAACGACGCCACGCCGCTGTGGATTCCGCAGCTCAGCATGGCCGTAGGCACGGTCCTGTTCCTGGTCGCCCTGCTCGATGAGCTGGTTCGCCGTTCTCGCGGCCTGGCCGCCGCCACCTCGCAGCAAACCCATGAATGAACTTCTCGTCATTACCCTGCTGGTCGTCTCGATCTTCGCGTTCCTGGGATGCGGCGTCTGGGTCGGCCTGACGCTGGCGGGCACCGCCTGGATCGGCATGGAGATCTTCTCCAGCCGGCCGGCCGGCGACGCCATGGCCGTCACCATCTGGGGCGCCTCGTCGAGCTGGACGCTGACCGCCCTGCCCCTGTTCCTGTGGATGGGCGAGATCCTGTTCCGCACCCGCCTGTCGGAGGACCTGTTCAAGGGCCTGGCGCCGTGGCTGAACCGGCTGCCCGGCCGGCTGCTGCACACCAACGTCATCGGCTGCGCCATCTTCGCGGCGGTGTCGGGCTCGTCGGCGGCCACCTGCGCCACCGTCGGCAAGATGACCATCCCCGAGCTGACGCGCCGCGGCTATCCCGAGGCCAAGATCCTGGGCACGCTGTCGGGCGCCGGCACGCTGGGGCTGCTGATCCCGCCGTCGATCATCATGATCGTCTACGGCGTGGCGGCGGACGTGTCGATCGCCAAGCTGTTCATCGCGGGCATCGTGCCGGGCATCCTGCTGGCGCTGCTGTTCATGGGCTACATCGCCTGGTGGGCGATCCGCAACCCCGATGAAGTGCCGGCGGCCGATCCCGGCCTGACCTTCAAGGAGAAGCTGTCGCGTTCGCGCCACCTGATCCCGGTGATGCTGCTGATCGGCGCGGTGCTGGGCTCGATCTACACCGGCATCGCCACGGCCACCGAGGCCGCGGCGGTCGGCGTGGTCGGCGCGCTGATCCTGTCCGGCCTGCAGGGCTCGCTGAACCGTGCCACCTTCATGCAATCGCTGCTGGGCGCCACCCGGCTGTACTGCATGATCGCCCTGATCCTGGCGGGCGCGCAGTTCCTGACGCTGGCGATGGGCTACATCGGCCTGCCGCGGGCGCTGGCCGAATGGATCGGCGGCCTGGGCCTGTCGCAGTTCTGGCTGATCATGGCGCTGATGGTGTTCTTCATCATCCTGGGCTGCTTCCTGGACGGCATTTCCATCGTGGTGCTGACCATGGGCGTGCTGCTGCCGACCGTGCAGGCGGCCGGCATCGACCTGATCTGGTTCGGCATCTTCATCGTTTTCGTTGTGGAAATGGCACAGATCACGCCGCCGGTGGGCTTCAATCTGTTCGTGCTGTCGGGCATGAGCGGACGCGAACTGCCCTATATCGCGCGCGCCTCGCTGCCGATGTTCTTCCTGATGATCCTGGCCGTGCTGCTGTTGTACGTGGTGCCCGGCATCGCCACGTGGCTGCCGCTGCACATGACGCTGTGATCGCGTAACGCCCCCCGAAACCCCGTTCTCGCAACGGGGTTTTTTTTGGAACAATCGCCTGATTGTTTCAACAATCGCCTTTTTTGTAATTCTGTAAACCCAGGGAAAACGCGAAAAAGATAAACGCACTACACAAGCCGTAACTTTTTTAGAATCCCCTGGCGTTCCAGTGCGCACCAAGATGGCGCATGGACGCAACCAGGGCCAATGCTCCGGACCCGCGCCAACCCCTGGCGTCGGTGCAACGGCCCCGCTCCAGGCGAACCGCCAGGCGCATCCAGCCGAGCCAAAAGCCCGGTTTATGCCAAGAACAGAAACATTAGGAGAAGCCTTCGTGAAACGCATCACCCTCTCGCTCGCCGCAGCCGGTCTCGGTCTGGCCGCCGGCGCCGCCTCGGCGGAAACCAGCGTCACCCTGTACGGTATCGCCGACGTCAGCATGCGCTACGTCAACACCAGCTCCGGCTCGACCGGCGTGGACGGCAGCCGCATCTCGATGGAAAACGGCGCCATCTCCAACAGCCGCTGGGGCCTGCGCGGCTCGGAAGACCTGGGCGACGGCAACCGCGCCTTCTTCCGCCTGGAGCAAGGCTTCAACGTGCAGAACGGCAAGTCGTCCGATTCCAGCAAGACCTTCAACCGTCTGGCCTACGTCGGCCTGGATGGCGGCAAGATCGGCGCGCTGACCCTGGGTCTGCAAAACACGGTGATCCAGGACCTGATGGCCGATTACTTCGATCCGCTGACGGTCGGTAACTACAACGAGAACTCGTGGCTGCCCGCCGCCATGGGCCGCGTGCGCAACAACAACTCGTTCCGCTACTCGAACACGCTGGGCGACCTGAACGTGATCGCGCAGTGGGCCAACGGCGACAAGTGGTCGGACCGCAAGGCCGGCCAGCAGATGGGCGTCAGCCTGCGCTACACCGTCGGCCAGCTGGGCCTGGGCGCCGCCTACCAGAACACCTACGAAGGCAACGATTCCGAACTGCGCCAGCGCGTCTGGAACTTCAGCGCCTCGTACCAGTTCGAAAGCGCCAAGGTCTTCGCCGGCTACTTTAACGGCCGCGACCAGACCGGCTGGGTCAACGCCGTCATGGGTGGCACCACCACCGCGCAACTGGACCGCAAGGACAACGGCTACTTCGCCGGCGTGACCTGGCAGGCCACCTCGCGCTGGGCCCTGACCGGCGCCGCCTACTTCGACCAGAGCAAGAACGTGGTCGAAGACGGCGACAAGGGTAAGCGCTACGCCCTGGTGGCCGTGGCCGAATACGCCCTGTCCAAGCGCACCCAGGTGTACGGCACCGTGGACTACAACAAGGTCCGTGACGCCGCCACCGGTGAAATCGCCGGCCGTACCAGCCAGCTGGGCGCCGGTGTAGGCATCCGCCACATCTTCTAAGTCTCGCGACTTACGGCCCCACCCCCGGCCGCATATCAAAAAGCCCGTCGCGCGAGCGACGGGCTTTTTTTATGCCGCGACCGGACGCGGCCCCGCGCTACATGCCCAGATACGCCTTGCGCACCTCGTCCGAGGCCGCCAGCTCGGCCGCGTCGCCCGACAGCGCAATGCGCGCGCTCTGCATCACATAGGCGCGCGACGCCACTTCCAGCGCCTGCGTCATGTTCTGCTCGACCAGCAGCACCGACAGGCCGTCGTCGCGGTTCAACGCGGCCAGGGCGTCGAACACCTGCTCGACCAGCAGCGGCGACAGGCCCAGGCTGGGCTCGTCGATCAGCAACAGCCGCGGCCCGCTCATGAGGGCGCGGCCGATCGCCAGCATCTGCCGTTCGCCGCCGGACATGGTGCCGGCGAGCTGCTCCCGGCGCTCTTTCAGGCGCGGAAACAGCGCGTAGACCTTGTCCAGCCGCTCCTGGTAGACGCGTTCGTCGCGCACGGTGTACGCCCCCAGCCGCAGGTTCTGCTCGACCGGCTGGCGCGCGAACACCCGCGCGCCTTCCGGAATCATCGCGATGCCCTGCTTGACCAGCTGGTCCGGCGGCGTTCCGGTGATGTCGCGCCCTTCGAAGACGACCCGCCCTTCCCTGGGCTTGACCGAACCGATGATGGCCAGCAGCGTGCTGGATTTGCCGGCGCCGTTGGCGCCCAGCAGCGCGGCGATTTCCCCCTGGCGCACTTCCAGCGACACGTCGCGCACGGCCTGCACGCCGCCGTAGGCCACGCTCAGGTTGTCGACCTTCAACATCACATCAGGCACGGTGCTTCCTCCCCAGATAAGCCTCGATCACGGCGGGATGGCGCACGATATCCTGGGGCGCCCCTTCCGCGATCATCTGGCCAAAGTTCAACACCAGCACCCGTTGCGCCAGCCGCATCACGACTTCCAGCACGTGCTCGACGATGATCAGCGTGACCCCGGCGGCGTGGATGCCGCGCAGGATCTCGGCCAGCGCGATGGCCTCGGCCGGATTGAGGCCGCCAGCCACTTCGTCCAGCAGCAGCATGCGCGGCTCGGTCGCCAGCGCGCGCGCCAGCTCGACCCGCTTCTGCCCCGCCACGTTCAGTTCGGCCGCCAGCGTGTCGGCGCGATCGGCCAGTCCCACCAGCTCCAGCACCCGCGCCGAGGCGCGGCGCGCGTCGGGCAGGCGCGGATGGCGCAGCAGCGCGCCGACCATGGCGTTCTCCAGCACCGTCATCTGGCCGAAGCTGCGCGGGATCTGGTAGGTGCGCACCAGGCCCATGGCCGCGACCTGCTCGGGCCGCCGGCCGATCATGGACTCGCCGGCGAACGCCACCGTGCCCGAGGTCGGCTCGTGATGGCCCACCAGGCCGTTGAACAGGGTGCTCTTGCCGGCGCCGTTGGGACCGATGATGGCGACGATCTCGCCCGCGTCCACCGACAGCGAAATGTCCTTGTTGGCGACCAGGCCGCCGAAGCGCTTGGTCAGGTTCTTAACGTCGAGCAGAGCCACGGCGCCTCCTCAATGTCACCAGACCGCCTGGCAGGAACAAGGTGACGAGCAGAATCGCCAACCCGAAAATCAGCAGGTCCAGGCCCAGGCCCGAACTGCCCCACAGCACCCGCGTGCCTTCCGACAGCGGCAGCAGCACCGCCGCGCCCAGCCACGGGCCGACCAGCGTGCCCACGCCGCCCAGGATGGCGACCAGCACCACCTGCACCGACATCGTCAGGCTGAACATGGACTCCGGATCGATGAAGCCCACGTACATGGCGAAGAAGCCGCCCCAGACGCCGGTCATGCCGGCCGACATCACGAACGCCAGCATCTTGTAGCGATCCGCCGGCACCCCCAGGCTGCGCGAGGCGGCCTCGTCGCCGTTGATGGCGCGCCAATAGAAGCCGGTCTTGGAATGCACCAGGAAGTACGTGGCGCAGAAGGTCAGGAACGCCAGCCCCACCGCGATCCAGTAGTACGGCACCTTGCTGCGGAACAGCAGCATCCAGGCGGCGTCGCCGATCGGCGCCTCCAGCCCGACGGCGCCGCCGGCCCAGTCCCAGTTGATCATCAGCAGCAGCCCGATCTGCAGCAGCGCGATGGTGGCCATGGCGAAATAGTGGCCGGACAGGCGCAGCGTCGGCCCGCCCACCAGCCAGGCCAGCGCCGCGCTGATCAGGCCGCCCAGCGGAATGCCGAGCAGCGGCGTCAGCTTCAGGTGATGCAGCAGCAGCAAGGTGGTGTAGCCGCCCACGCCCACGAACACGGCGTGGCCGAACGAGATGCGGCCGAGAAAGCCGCCCACCAGATTCCAGCACGCGCCGAGCGCGCCGAACATGATGGCCAGCAGCAGCACCTGCAGGGTGAACGAGTCGGTCACCACCAGCGGCACCAGCGCCAGCAGCACCGCCGCCGCCAGGGCCACGGCCACCGGCCATTTCGGCACGCCCGAGGCCGCGCCGTCCTTTTTCTGTGTCGTCGTCATGTCACCACCGCCCGAACAGGCCGCGCGGCCGATACCAGAGAACCAGGATGAAGAGGATGAAGACGCTGACCGTCTTCAGCGCGGGCGCCACGAAGTAGCCCGTCATGGCCTCGATGATCCCGATCAGGATGCCGGCGATGAAGGCGCCCGGCAGCGAGCCGAAGCCGCCCATGCAGACCGCCACGAAGGCCAGCAGGCCGAATACCGTGCCCACCGAGGGGAACACGTAGAAGAACGTGGTCAGCAGCGCGCCGGCCAGGCCGACGGCGGCGCTGCCCAGCATCCAGACCTGGGCGTTGACGCGGTCGGGCGAAATGCCGACCAGCGCCGCCACCTGGCGGTCTTCGGCCACCGCCTGCAGGGCGTGGCCCCAGCGCGTGCGGTACACCAGCACGAACAGCGCGGCCACCACCACCAGCGCGATCAGGCCGGTCACCACCTGCGGGCGGCCCAGCGAGATGCCCGCCACCGTGACGCTGCCGGACACCAGGGTGTCGGGCAGGCTGCGGTAGTCGGGGCTGAAAGCGATGAACGCCAGTTGCCGCAGCACCAGGCCCAGGCCGAAGGTGGCCAGGATCACCGCCATGGCGGGACCTTTCTGCAGGCGCTTGATGATCAGCGCATAAGTGAGGAAACCGACGAAGGCGAGCACGATGGCGACCAGGGGGGCCGACAGCGTGGGGTCGATATGACCCAGGGTGTATAGCCAATAGGCGGCATACATGCCGAGCATCAGGAATTCGCCATGGGCGAAGTTGATGACGTCGGTGATGCCCCAGATCAGCGCCAGCCCCACAGCCACCGCGGCATAGATCAGGCCGTTGAACAGGCCTGCCGAGAGAGCTTCAAACATGGAGTGCTCCTGTGGCGGGCCCCCGCGGCCCGCCACGGCTGATGATTACTTCCAGGAGAACGGCAGCGTGGGCAGCGTCTTGTCGGTGCGGTACTTTTCCGGCCAGACCGTCTGGTAGGACGAGCCCTTCAGTTCCAGGATCAGGCCGGAACCCTTGGTGTTCTGGCCCTTGTCATCGAACTTCACGCCGGCCCAGGGCATGGCCACTTGCGACTCGCCCAGGTCGGTGGCCGCCAGCGCCTTGCGGATCGCTTCCGGATCGGTGGAGCCGGCGCGGTTGATGGCATCGGCCAGCACCAGCACGCCCTGCATCGAACGGGCGTTGTTGCCGTTCAGGTCCTTGCCGGTCTTGGCCTTGTACATGTCGTTGATCTTCTTCAGGCCGGCCTTGGCGGCGGCGACGTCGTTGCCCCACACGTCGCGCGTCAGCACGCCCTGCACCTGCGGACCGACTTCCTGCACGAAGCGCGAGTCGATGAAGCCGGCGTCGTTGGCCAGCAGCACCGGCGGCGCGTACTTGCTTTCGCGCATGGTGCGCACGAACAGCATGGCGTCCGAGGTGTAGCTGGCGAAGATCGCCACGTCGGGCTTGGCCGCGGCCAGCTTCTGCACTTCGGCGGTGACCGAGGCCGAGCCGGCGCTGTAGGCGATGTTGGCCACCACCTCGCGCTTGTACTGCTTGGCGAACTTCTCGACCGCCTTGTAGGTGTTGACGCCGAAGTCGGTGTTCTCGTAGACCACCGCGATCTTGGCGGTCGGCGTGCCCTTCACGCCGTCCAGGAACTGCATCATGTTCTCGACGAAGGTGTCGTCGTTGGGCGAGGTGCGGAAGAACCACTTGTAGCCGCGCTCGGTCAGGTCCGGGCTGCTGGATTCGCCGTTCAGGTAGGGAATGCCGCGCTGCTCGGCGATGCGGCTGGCGGTCTTGGTGACGGCCGACTGGTAGGCGCCGGTCAGGGCCACCACCTTTTCCTGGTCGATCAGGCGCTGCGCGTCGGCCAGGCCCACTTCGGGCTTGCCCTGCGAATCGCCGAACACCACCTCGATCTTGGCCCCGCCCAGCGCCGGCAATCCGGCGCCCGCGGCCAGCGGGATCCCTTCGAGCTCGGGATGCGGATTATTGACGATATCCACGGCCAGTTCCACCGCGGCCTTGATCTCGGCGCCGGTGGACGCCAGCGCGCCGGACAGGGGATAGATCGCGCCGATCTTCACGGTCTTGACCTGCGCCTGCGTCGGCGCGGCGGCCAACAGCGCCAGACTCGCGGCGACACCCGCAATGAGCTTCATCTTCATTACCTGACTCCTGGAGAAATTCCACTGTGAAAGCAATGCAAAACGCGGGGCGCACGGCCCCGGGCCCGGGAAATCCGGGCCTGCGGCGACCCGCCGCCCGTCGCTAGTCCGGCGGGCGGTGGATCTTGAACTTTTGTCGCCTTTTCCCCTTGTCCTGTCATGGATCTTTCTGGAGGCAAAACCAAAGCTGCTGACGCGTCCGGCTGCGGACGCTTTGTAACGGTGCTGCGACTACGTAGAGACTGTGATTTCTAGCGGTTTTCCGCTGACGGTTGACTGAGAATCGAAGCGTGGCCTACAGGATGGCCATGCGGCTGTTGACCAGATCGGTGACCAGCATGTGCCCGGGCGCGTGGGTGATGCAGAAATCAGGGCGCACCGTCGCCACCACCGACTGCGGCGTCACCCCGCAGGCCCAGAACACCGGCATCTCGCCGACGCGGATCTCCACGGCGTCACCATAATCCGGCCGGTCGATGTCGGCAATCCCGATCAACGCTGGGTCGCCGATATGCACCGGCGCGCCGTGCACCGAGGGAAAACGCGAAGTCACCTGGATGGCGCGGATGGCGTCGGCGGCCTTCAAGGGCCGCATCGACACCACCAGCGGACCGCCGAAGACGCCGGCGGCATGGGTCGGGATGTTGGTGCGGTACATCGGCACGTTGCAGCCCTGCTCGATGTGGCGCACCGGCAGGCCGTTGTCCAGCATGGCTTCCTCGAACGAGAACGAGCAGCCGATCAGGAACGACACCAGGTCATCGCGCCACACGTCGCGCACGTCGGTCGGCTCGGCCACCAGCTCGCCGTTCTGCCAGACGCGGTAACGCGGGATGTCGGTGCGGATGTCGATGTCCTGGCCCAGGTCCGGCAAGGACGGATCGCCCGGCTCGGACATGGCCAGCAGCGGGCACGGCTTGGGATTGCGCTGGCAGAAATGCAGGAAATCCGCCGCCAGCGCGCGCGGCAGGATCGCCAGGTTGGCCTGCACGTGGCCGGGAGCCAGGTTCGCCGTGGGGCCGGTCAGTTTGCCGCTGCGGGCGTCGAGCCTTGCGCGGCGCGCCAGTTCCACGCTGCTGCGGGCCGCCGAATCCAATGCCATGTCAATTCCCCTTGAGCCAGTGTTGGTATGGGAGACATTGCACAGGAACTCGGGCCCTGCGTCTAATCACATGTTGCGATAGACCCCGATCAGAATTCCTTATCAGGGTTTTGCCGGATAGCGCAGCGCTTCTTCACGCGCGATGTGCTGGGCGGCCTCGGCCACGGTGCGCGGCACCTGGCTGTCGGGCCCCTGCATCCAGCAGGCGGTGTAGTGCAGCGGCGGCAGCGCCGGCGCCTTGACGTCCAGCACCCGCAGCTCGCCCTGGGTCAGCTCCTTGCGCAGGATCACCGGCGCGATCACGGCGGTGCCGATGCCATCGAGCGCCATGCGCACGATCACGCTCAGCGCCGAGCTGCCGTACATGCGCGGCGCGTCCACGCCGGCCTGCTGCAACAGCTGCCGCACCGCGCGGTGCGGATCGGTGGTGGACGAATAGGTGATGACCGGCCATTCCCCCAGCCGCTTCAGGCTGATGGGCTGGCGCCCCACCTTCAGCTTGGGGCTGGCGACCCAGCTGAGCGGGTAATTGCACAGGTACAGGTTTTCGATGCGCGGCTCTTCCATCGGCCCCAGCAGGAACGCCAGGTCGATCTGGCGCGAGGCCAATTGGGTCTTGAGCACCGTGGTGGTGTCCACCTGGATCTCGACCATCAGCGCCGGATAGGTATCGTGCAGGTATTCCATCAGCGTCGGCAGCCAGGTGTGCACGATGGTCTCGGACACGCCCAGCCGCAGGGTGCCGCTCATCACGCTCTTGGCGCGCGCCGCTTCCTGCATGTCGCGGCGCAATTGCAGCATGCGCTCGGCGTGCGACAGCAGTTCCTGGCCTTTGCCGGTCAGCTTGATGCCGCGCACGTCGCGGTCGAACAGGCGGATGCCCAGGTCCGATTCCAGCGACGCGATGCGCTGGGAAATCGCCGGCTGGGTGGCGTTGAGCTTCTCGGCCGCGGCGCGAAAGCCGCCCAGCGTGGCCACCCAGAAAAACGTCTCGATATTGCGCAGATCTATCATGGCGCCCGTATCCTGCCCCGTTGCGCGGCATGTCCAGCCTGGATGTTAGCGTCAGGGGGACGGTTCCGGTATGGCGGAAAACACCGCCCTGCCCGCCCGCGCGGCGCCGGGACGGCCGCCCCTTGCCGGCCACGGGCCGACGGCGGGCGGCCACGGGCCGCGACAGCGCGCGGCCCCGACGCGGGTTCAGCCCGCGAGCCGTTCCTCGACCGCCAGGCCGATCGCCAGGATGCGGCGGTCGGCGCCGTTGCTGCCGGCGATCATCAGGCCGACCGGCGCGGTGCCGGCGGCATGGCAAGGCAGCGACAGCGCGCAGCCATCGAGGAAGTTGATCAGGGTGGGATTGCGCAGGATCAGGCCGTTGGCGGCGTAATAGGCTTCATCCGAGGCCGTCAGGTCGGCCACGGCCGGCGCCACGATCGGCGTGGTCGGCAGGATCAGCGCGTCGTAGCCGGCGATGCGGCGATCGACAGCGGCGACCCAGGCTTCGCGCGCGTCCAGCAGGTCCAGGTAGTCGGCGGCGCCCATGTCCTTGCCGCGCATGATGCGCGACACCACGCGCGGATCGTAGCGCTTGCCGGCGCGGGCGATCAGGTCGCGGTGCCAGGCCCAGGCCTCGGCGGCGGTGAAGCCGCCCTTGGCGTTGATGCCGGCCAGTTCGGCGAATTCCGGAATGGCGATCTCGTCGACCAGGGCGCCGGCCTCGACCAGCCGCGCCACGGTGCGCGCGAAGGTGTCGGACACGTGCTTGTCCATGGCGTCCAGCGCCAGCGTCTTGGGCACCGCCAGGCGCAGGCCGCGCAGCGGCAGCGCCTCGGGCACCGGACCGCCCTCGCCCGACAGGATGGCGTCCAGCTCGGCGCAGCAGCGCACGCTGGCGGCGATGGGGCCGATGGAATCCAGGTTGGCCGACAGCGGCAGCACGCCTTCCATCGACACGCGCCAGGCGCTGGGCTTGAAGCCGGTCAGGCCGCACAGCGCGGCCGGGATGCGCACCGAGCCGCCGGTGTCCGATCCGATGGCGGCCACCGCCATGCCGTCGCTCACCGAGACCGCGGCGCCCGACGACGAACCGCCGGGAATGCGGCCGGTGGCGCGGTCCCAGGGGTTCAGCGGGGTGCCGTAATGCGGGTTGATGCCCAGGCCCGAATAGGCGAATTCGGTCATGTTGGTGCGGCCGATGATGACCGCGCCGGCGGCGATCAGGCGCTGCACCACTTCGGCGTTGGCGTCGGCCGCGGGTTCGCCCTCGCGCGCCACCGAGCCGGCCATGGTGGTCTCGCCCTCGATGTCGAACAGGTCCTTGATGCTGATCGGCAGGCCCTCGATGGCCGAGCGCACGATGCCGGCGGCGCGCAGCGTGTCCGAGGCGCGCGCCTGGGCCAGCGCCGACTCGGCGTACAGGCGGGTGAAGGCGCGGGCGCCCTCGCCGGCCGGATCGGCGGCGCGCGCCAGGGCGGCCTCGGTCAGTTCAACGGAAGTGGTGCGGCCGTCGTTCAGGGCGGCGGTCAGGTCATTCAGGGTCGAAAGCATACGGTTCCAGGGGGCCGCGGGGCGGCATGAAAAGTGTTGGACCGGCGCGCCCCGCCGGGGCGCGTCATGGCAATCAGGGCGCCTGCCGGGCGTCAGGCCACCACCGGCAGGATCTCGACATGATACCGGTGGCGCAGGCTGCGTTGGCGGCGCGGATCGAACAGTTCCATGGTGAATTCGGCCGACGGGCGGATGCCGCCGATGGCGCCGACGGTGCCGCAGGTCATGCCGGCGCCTTCGGGCAGCGTCGCGGCGCCGCCGGTGTAGCCGGCGATCAGGTCCTGCGGCGTGCGCAGCGAGGCCAGCGGGCCCTCCTGGTACAGCACCTCGGCGCCGTTCTCGACGATGTACGAACGGATCACCAGCTCGTCCCAGTAACCGGCCACGTCGGCCAGGCGCCAGGCCGTCGTCGCCACCGGCTTGACGCAGACCTGCTTGGACATGGCCACGCTGACCGTCTCCAGCTTGCGGTCGGTGTGGTCGGACGCGATGCTGACGTACATCTCGCCGTCGGCCGCGAACACGAAGGTCTCGACCTCGCCGGACGAATCGCCGCCCACCGCCTGCACCTGTTCGGCCTGGGTCAGCTGGTTGTCGGCGATGCGGTAGTACAGCGGCACGCTGGTGGGACGCGGCACGCCGATGGCGGCCAGTTCCTCGATATGGTGCTCGATGGCGGCGATGTCGCGTCCGGCCCAGCCGGCCACGATGAGGGTGTTGAAGTCCACCTCGACCTGGCGGGGGGAATCGGCTTCGATCTGGAATACGGCTTTCATGAAAAGTCCTGCGGAGGAAAACGGGGAGGAATGGGCGCGGCGACGCGGCCACGCCCGAAGGGAGACAGGGGCTAGCCGAACACCCGCGGCAGCCACAAGGCCATGTCGGGCCACCACGACAGCAGCGCCAGCATCACGAACATCGCCAGCACGAACGGCAGGCTGCCGACGATCACGGCGCTCATCGAGCCGCTCTTGCGCAGGCTCTGCACCACGAACAGGTTCAGCCCCACCGGCGGCGTGATCAGCGCGGCCTCGACCAGGATGATGATGATGATGCCCAGCCAGATCGGGTCGTAGCCCAGCGCGATCATCACCGGCGCCACGATCGGGATGGTCGTGATCATCATCGACAGGGTCTCCATGAAGCAGCCCAGCACCAGGTAGAACACGATCAGGATCAGCAGCATCCAGCCCGGCGACAGCCCCAGCCCGGTGATCGAGCGCGTCAGCGCGTCGGTCAGGCCGGTCGCGGACAGCACGAAGTTCAGGAAGCTGGCAGCCACCACGATCAGCATGATCATGGCGGTCGACCGCATCGTGCCTTCCATGACTTCGCGCAGCATGGCCCAGCTCAGGCGGCGGAACCAGGCGGCCAGCAGCAACGCGCCCAGCACGCCCAGCGCGGCCGCCTCGGTCGGCGTGGCGAGGCCGGCATAGATCGAGCCCACCACCAGCAGGAAGATGCCCAGCGGCGGCGCCAGGTGCACCAGGCTGGCGAAGCGCTCGCCCCAGCTGGCGTGGATCTTCTTGCCGCCCCAGGCCGGCTTGGCCAGGCAGGCGATTGCCACGGTCACCATGAACAGCCCGGCCATCACCAGGCCGGGGATGATGCCGGCCAGGTAGAGCTTGGGCACCGACGAATTGGTCAGCACGCCATAGATCACCAGGTTGATCGAGGGCGGAATCAGGATGCCGAGCGTGCCGCCGGCGGCCAGGCTGCCCAGGAACAGCGGCTCGTTGTAGCCGTACTTGCGGATCTGCGGGATCGCCACCGTGCCCACGGTCGCGGCGGTGGCCACGCTGGAGCCGGAAGTGGCCGAGAACAGCGTCGAGGCGCCGATGTTGGCGTGCATCAGGCCGCCCGGCAGCCACGACAGCCACAGGCTCATGGCGCCGTACATGCGTTCGGCGAAACCGGCCCGCAGCAGCACTTCGCCCAGCATGATGAACAGCGGAATGGCGACCAGCAGGAATTCGTTGTTGGTGCTCCACGAGACTTCGCCGATCGCGCGCGACAGCGGCAGCATGGAGAACAGCGGATCCAGCATCAGGCCCAGCACGCCCAGGGCGGCGCCCACGGGGATGGACAGGCCGATCAGGACCAGCAACAGGGTCAGGGCGGTTGCGATCATGCCGTGGCTCCCTTGACCATGCGCTCGCCGGCGGCGGCTTCTTCGTCGGCTTCTTCCTGCGCCGAGCGCACGCCGCAGATTTCCTTGACCAGCTCGATGTCGCCCGTCACCAGCGCGGCCGAGGCGCGCGCCAGCATCAATGCCACGGTGATGCACATCCAGGCCAGGCCCAGCAGCCACAGGCCCTGCGGGATCCACAGCGGCGTGGCCAGCGGCGTGTTGGCCGCGGACTTCTGTGTCCACGACATCTGCACCACTTCAAATGCGTAGTAGGTCAGGTACACCATGAAGACGGCCATGGCCACCATGGACAGCCAGTCCAGCAGCGCGGACACGCGCACCGGCAGGTACTGGTACACCACGTCCACCCGCACGTTGGCGCGTTGCAGCGTGGCGAACGCCAACGCCCACGAAGTGCTGATGGCGAACGCGTAGCTCGACAGCTCGTCGGCGCCGCCGGTGTTGAAGCCGAGGAACTTGCGCGCCAGCACGTCGAAGGAAATCAGCAATACGCTGGCGACGGTCAACGCGCCGCCAGCCCACACCGCCGCGCGCGAGAACGTCTCGGCGCGCCGCAGCAGCCCGCCCAGCAGGCGGAATTGTTCAGATCGGGTCATGGGAAACCTATAGGGCCGGACCGGCCTCGATGAGGGATCGCGGGCGCGCCGCCATCGCCGGCGGCGCGCCTTCGCGCTTGCTTACTTGCTGGCGGTCAGGCCGAGCGTCTTGCCGATGGTGGCGTTGAAGTCCTTGACGCACTGCGCCGAGCAACGCGCGGCCCACTTGGGCACCACGGCTTCCTGCGCTACCTTCTTGACCAGTTCGCGGTCAGCGTCCGAGGGCTGCACCAGCACCATCTTGCCCTTGACGGGGAACGGGCACGCGGCCGCGCCGGTGTTGCAGTCGTAGCCTTCCTGGGTCTGGCGCGCCGCGGCGTCCCAGATGTTGTCGACCAGCGTCTTGACGTTGGCCTGCAGCAAGGTGCGCACGTTGGGATCGAGCTTGTCCCAGGCCTTCTGGTTGACGGCGTGGATCTGCTGGTTCCAGTTGATCGGCAGCGCCACCAGGTGGGTCGAGACTTCGTACCACTTGGCCGAGTAGCCCGACAGCGAACCGGTGATGGCGCAATCGACCACCTTGTTCTGCAGCGCCGGCACCACTTCGCCGAACGCCATGGTGACGCTGGAGCCGCCCAGCGCTTCCACGAATTCAGCGGTGGTGCGGCTGCTGGTGCGGACCTTCTTGCCCTTGAGGTCGGCCAGGCCCTTGATCTCGGCGTTGCAGAACAGCACCTGCGCCGGATAGGTGGAGATGCCCAGCAGCTTGACGTTGCTGCCCTCGCCGTACAGGCGCGCATAGACCGGCTCGAAGGCGTTGGTCACCTCGCGCGCCGTCTTCACGTCCGGCGCCAGGCCGGCCAGGTCGATGGCTTCGTTGATCGGGTTGTCGCTGGCGAAGTACGACAGCGTGGCGGTGCCGAACTCGACCACGCCGGTGGACATCAGGCGCAGCAGTTCCGGGCCCTTCAGGCCCATTTCATTGAAACCCTTGATGTCCGCCGTGACCTGTCCCTTGGACGCGTCCGGAATGGTCTTGGTCCAGAACGGCTTTTCGTAATCGTTGTAGGCGGTCAGATTGGACAGGCCGCCGACCACCTTCAGGTGGGTCTTGGGCAGGTCTTGCGCCTGGGCGGCGCCGGCCAACAGGCTGGCGGCGACGGCGGCGAGAGCGAGCGACTTCTTCATGAACGAAAACTCCTGGCTGGCGGGATGGTCTGCGCGCGCGGGTCCCCGTTACCTTGAGCGCGCGGGTAAGAATCGGTACGTCAGAGGAGCAAACGATTTCCCCCGGAGCCTGTCGAGGCAGGCGATCTTCTTGATGTGCCGCCATTGCAGCGTCAGGGGCGTCCAGCGTCCAATCGTAAGTTGCGATGTGGGGGTATAAATATTTCTTGGGTCTCATGGCGGCGGAACCCGCCACCGGCCGCAAAGCCAGCAACCATGCGGCCTGGCGGGCAATCGCGACAACGCGCGGCCGGCGCACGCACGGCCGCCGCGACGCGGCCGCGCACACGCTGCTGGGGAAAACACCTAGGTTGGATCGGCCGCGCCAGCGCGCGCCGGACGCGGCATTGCCGTACTAAGCGGGCACGCCGTCGCCGGCCTGCGCCGCGACCTTCTGCGCCATCTGCGCGATCAGGCGCACCGCGTGGCTGTCGGGCCCCTGCACCCATGTGGCGGTGAAGCTCAGCTCGGGCAGCGGATCCGCGTCGACCCGCAGGATGCGCAGTTCGCCGCGTGCCAGCTCCTTGCCCAGGAACACCGGCGCGATGACGCTGGTGCCGATGCAGTCCTGCGTCATCCGCACCACCATGGACATCGAGGCGCTGCCGTACATGCGCGGCGAGACCACGCCGGCGCGCGTCAGCATGTCGCGCACCACGCGGTACGGCGCGCTGTTGGACGGATAGGTCACGATCGGCAGCCGCGCGATGCGCTCCAGCGTCAGCGGCTCGGGCCCCAGGTCCAGCAAGGGACTGGCGACCCAGGCCAGCGGATAGGTGCACAGCGGCAGGTTCTCGACCCGCGCCTCCAGCACCGGCCCCATCAGGAAGGCCAGGTCGATCTGCCGCGCCATCAGGTGCGAGCGCAGCACGTGCGTGGTGTCGACCTCGATCTCCAGCACCAGCGCCGGATACGAGGCGTGCACCAGTTCGATCAGCGTCGGCAGCCAGGTCTGCACGATGGTCTCGGCCACGCCGATGCGCACCGTGCCGGTCATCACGTTCTGCTCGCGCGCGGCCTCGAACATGTCGCGCCGCACCTGCAGCATGCGTTCGGCGTGCGACAGCAGTTCGTGGCCCTTGCCGGTGAGCTTGACGCCGCGCGCGTCGCGCTCGAACAGGCGCACGCCCAGGTCGGCCTCGAGCGAGGCGATGCGTTGCGAGACCGCCGGCTGCGTGGTGTTGAGCTTGTCGGACGCGGCGCGGAAGCTGCCCAGCGTGGCGACCCAGAAAAACGTTTCTATATTGCGTAGTTCGATCATGAACCTTTCCCCCTGCCGCGATGAGCGTATCATGTCAGCCGCCCCGTGGCCCCGCCCACGGCCCCCTAGCGCACAAGGAGCCTGTCCATGTCCCCGGCCGATACCGGTCGCCCGCGTCCCGCCGCCAGCGGCCCGCTCGTCGGGATCCTGTTGCTGGTGCTGTCGATGTGGACGCTGTCCTGCCTGGACGCCAGCGGCAAATGGGTCATGAACGCGGGCGTGCCGCTGCTGGTGCTGTCGTGGTTCCGCTATGCCGTGCACCTGGTGCTGGTGCTGGCGCTGGTGCTGCCGACCCGGGGCGTCGGCATCCTGCGCAGCAACAAGCCGCGCGAACAGCTCCTGCGCGGCGGCTCGATGTTCCTGGCCACGCTGATGTTCTTCACCACGCTCAGCTACATTCCGCAGGCCGAGGCCACCGCCATCAACTTCCTGGCGCCGCTGCTGGTGCTGTCGCTGGCGCCCTGGATCCTGAAGGAACCGGCGCGCATGTCGCGCTTCGTCGCCGCCGGCATCGCCTTCATCGGCGTCATCATCGTCATCCGCCCGGGCGGCGGCCTGCATCCGGTCGGCACCATTTTCGGCCTGCTGACGGCCTGTTGCTTCGCCGCCCAGTTCATCGCCACGCGCCGCGTGGCCGGCGACGATCCGTTCACCTCGCTGATCTGGAGCGGCGCGGTCGGCACCGGCTGCCTGACGCTGGCCCTGCCCTTCATCCTGCCGCCCGCCCTGCCGGTGCTGCAGGCGCTGACGCCGCTGGACTGGACGCTGCTGATCTCCACCGGGGTCACCGGCGGCCTGGGCCACCTGTTCCAGATCGCCGCCTACCGCCGCGCGCCGGCCTCGACCCTGGCGCCCTTCATCTACCTGCAGATCATCAGCGCCACCACGGTCGGCTGGCTGGTCTGGGACCACTTCCCCGATCCCCTGACCTGGCTCGGCATCGCCATCATCTGCGCCAGCGGCATCGGCATCGGCCTGGTGGAATGGCGCCGCGGCCGCGCCCGGGCCGCCGCGGCGGCCTGATCCGCGTCACGCACAGGCCGGGCTGCCCGGCGGCCGGCGCCGTTGGCTCCCGTACAATGCCGGGCGTCTCTCGCGCCTGCGCGCGGCACCCTCCCGGCATTTCCAGAACGAGGTCTCCATGATCATCAAACCCCGCGTGCGCGGCTTCATCTGCGTCACCACCCATCCCGTCGGCTGCGAGGCCAACGTCAAGCAGCAGATCGACTACGTCCGCGCCCAGGGCCCGATCGCGGGGGGGCCGAAACGCGTGCTGGTGATCGGCGCGTCCACCGGCTATGGCCTGGCGGCCCGCATCAGCGCCGCCTTCGGCTGTGGCGCCCAGACCCTGGGCGTGTTCTTCGAGCGCCCCGGCGAGGCCGCCAAGGCCGGCACCCCGGGCTGGTACAACAGCGCCGCCTTCGACAAGTTCGCCAGCGCCGAGGGCCTGTACGCCAAGAGCATCAACGGCGACGCCTTCTCCGATGCCATCAAGACCCAGACCATCGCCGCCATCAGGCAGGACCTGGGCCAGGTCGACCAGGTGATCTACAGCCTGGCCGCGCCGCGCCGCACCCATCCGGTCAGCGGCGCGGTGTTCAACTCGACCCTCAAGCCGGTCGGCCAGGCGGTCACGCTGCGCGGCCTGGATACCGACAAGGAAGTCATCAAGGAATCGGTGCTGGAACCTGCCACCCAGGAAGAGATCGACGCCACGGTGGCGGTGATGGGCGGCGAGGACTGGCAGATGTGGATCGACGCCCTGCTGGAGGCCGGCGTGCTGGCCGAAGGCGCCACCACCACCGCCTTCACCTACCTGGGCGAGAAGATCACCCACGACATCTACTGGAACGGCTCGATCGGCGCCGCCAAGAAAGACCTGGACCAGAAGGTGCTGGACATCCGCGCCAAGCTGGCCGCGCGCGGCGGCGATGCCCGCGTCTCGGTGCTGAAGGCGGTCGTGACCCAGGCCAGCTCGGCGATCCCGATGATGCCGCTGTACCTGTCGCTGCTGTTCAAGGTCATGAAGGAAAAAGGCACGCACGAGGGCTGTATCGAGCAGGTCTACGGCCTGTATCGCGACAGCCTGTGCGGCGCGGCGCCGATCCTGGACGCCGAGGGCCGGTTGCGCGCGGACTACCTGGAACTAGACCCGGCCGTGCAGGCGCAGGTGCAGGCGCTGTGGCACCAGGTGACCGAGTCCAATCTGTATGAACTGACCGATTTCGCCGGCTACAAGCGCGATTTCCTGCGCCTGTTCGGGTTCGAGATCGACGGGGTCGATTACAACGCCGATGTCGACCCGGACGTGAAGATCCCCGGCCTGATCAACGCCTGAGGCGGGTCGGACCGGGCCGCGGACAGCGCGGCCCGCGCGCCGTCCGCTTACGCGGCGCGGGCGGCGAACAGGCGCAGCAGCTGATCCAGCCCGCCCTGGTCGATCGCCACCTTGGCCTCGCGCCGCACCGCCGGCTTGGCGTGGTACGCCACCGACAGGCCGGCCGTGCGCAGCATCGGCAGGTCGTTGGCGCCGTCGCCCACCGCGATGGCGCGCTCCGGCCCCACGCCCAGCGCCGCGCACACTTCCAGCAGCTTGCGGCGCTTTTCCTCGCCGTCGCACAGATCGCCCCAGGGCTGCGGCAGCAACCGCCCGGTCAGGCGCCCATTCTCGATCTCCAGCACGTTGGCGCGCACGTCGTCCAGCCCCAGGCGCGCCCGCAGCCGGTCGGTGAAGCAGGTAAAGCCGCCCGTCACCAGCAGGCAGAACAGCCCGGCGGCCTTGCACGCGGCGATCAGCGTCTCCACGCCCGGGTTGAGCGTCAGGCGCCGGTCGTAGACCTCGTCCAGCGCTTCGGCCGGCATGCCGGCCAGCAGCGCCACGCGCTGCCGCAGGCTTTGCTTGTAGTCGACGATCTCGCCGCGCATGGCCGCTTCCGTCAGCGCGGCCACCTCGGCCTTCTTCCCCATCAGGTCGGCCATCTCGTCCAGCGTCTCGATGGCGATCAGGGTCGAATCCATGTCGAAGGCGATGACCTTGTAGTCCGACAGCGCCAGCGGCGGTTCGATGCCGCGCCAGTGCAGGCCGGCGTCGCTCTGGAAATCTTGCATGGGCAATCCTTCTATTGCTCGGGTAGCGGATGGCCGGCCTCGCGGCCCAGCCAGTCGATGAAATGGCGCGCCGCGGCCGCCGCCGGCGCGTCCGGGCGGAACAGCGCATGGACGCCGGCATTGGGCAGGCGCGGCTGCAGGAACAGCGGCCGCAGCCGGTCGGCGCGCAGGTCGTCCTGCAGCAGGCACCACGGCGCCAGGGCGATGCCCAGGTCGTTCATGGCGGCCTGCATGCACAGGAATTGATGGTCGAACACCGGCCCGGGCAGTTGCGCCGGCACGTCCACCTTGGCCAGCGCGAACCAGCGCGGCCAGTGATCCATGCCGCCCGCCACCTTGAGCAAGGGATGCCCCAGGCAATCGGTCGGCGTGGCCAGCCGGTTGCGTTCGATGAAGCGCGGCGAGGCCACCGGCACGTGGAAGTCATCCAGGCAATGCACGCAGGCCATCTCGGCGTGCGCCACGTAGCCATGCCGGATCTGCACGTCGCTGCCGGCCTCGTCGCCGCGGTCCAGGAACGACCGGCCCTGCGTGGTCAGCTGCACGTCGATGCCCGGATGCAGCGCCTGGAACGCCGACAGGCGCGGAATCAGCCATTTCATGGTGAGCGACGGCGTGGCGCTGACGCGCAGCACGCCGCCATGACCGGGCGAGCGCAGCTTGGCGGTGGCCGCTGCGATGCGCTCCAGGCTGGCCTGGACCTCGGGAAAATACGCCTGCGCGCACGGCAGCAGCGTGACGCCGCGGGCCTCGCGCGCGAACAGCGGCTGGCCGACGTAGTCTTCCAGGATGCGGATCTGCTGGCTGACCGCGCTGTGCGTGATACTCAATTCGTCGGCCGCCGCGGTGAAACTGCGCAGGCGCGCCGCGGCCTCGAATACCCGCAAGGCTTTCAGCGGCGGCAGGCTCGGGCCCGCCATCTCAGGCGACGCCCGCCCGTGCGCCACCCCGGCGCAAGGCTTTGCTGCTAGTTCCCACGATTTCCCTTGTCGTCTGTTTTTTGCCGGCGCCGCGCGGGGCGGCGCCATGGCTATGAGCCGCATTCTAGGGGATTGCGGCGCCGCCGACCTCTTAGAAAAACTAACGCCAGCTCTTAAAAAACACCGCTGGTCGCGGCGCGGCGGGGTTCCTATGATGCGCACAACCCCAGGCAGGAAGCTCTCATGGCATCGATCACGGTAGACGGCATCATCAAGACATTCGGCGGCCAGCAGGTCCTGCGCGACCTGTCGCTGCACATTCCCGACGGCGCGTTCTACACGCTGCTGGGCCCCAGCGGCTGCGGCAAGACCACCCTGCTGCGCTGCATCGCCGGCTTCTACGCGCCCGACGGCGGCCGCCTGCTGTTCGACCAGGACGACGTCACGCACGTGTCGGCGCACCGCCGCGACATCGGCATGGTGTTCCAGGACTACGCGCTGTTCCCCGACAAGACCGCCTTCGACAACGTCGCCTACGGCCTGCGCGCCCGCGGCGTGGCCCGCGCCGAGATCAAGCGCCGCGTCGACGAGGCGCTGGACAAGGTCGGCCTGGCGGCGCTGGCCGACCGCTATCCGGCGCAGATGAGCGGCGGCCAACGCCAGCGCGTGGCGCTGGCGCGCGCCCTGGTGATCCGGCCGCGCGTGCTGCTGATGGACGAGCCGCTGTCGAACCTGGACGCCAAGATGCGCCTGCAGATGCGCGACGTCATCCTCGACCTGGTGCGCGAGGCCGGCATCACCACCGTGTTCGTGACCCATGACCAGGAGGAAGCCCTGGCCATGTCCGACCGCATCGCCATCATGGACCACGGCAGCATCGCCCAGCTGGGCACGCCGGAAGACCTGTACGGCACGCCGGTCAACGCCTACGTGGCCGACTTCATCGGCTCGGCCAACGTGATCCCGGTGCCGGCCCGCGGCGGCCTGGCCGGCGCGCCGGCCGGCCACGTGCGCTACGAGCTGTGCGGCCTGGGCTTTGACGGCACGCTCGGCAGCGCCGCGCTGGCCGAGCGCTCGGTGCTGATCGCCCGCCCCGAGGAACTGGCCCTGATGGCGCCGGCGCCCTACGTGCCCAACACCCTGCCCGGCAAGGTGCTGCGGCGCCAGTACCTGGGCTTCAAGACCGCCTACCGCATCGCGCTGCAGGACGGCTCGGAAATCCGCGTGGAGCTGCACGCGGGCAACATGGTGGCGCAGTTCCAGCCCGGCGAGGCCGTGCAGGTGCTGATTCCCGCCGACAGCCGCGTCGTCAACGCCTGAGGACCGCCACGCCATGAAAATCAAATGGTGGCCCTGGGGCATCCTGACGGCAATCAGCCTGGCGCTGCTGCTGTTCTTCGTGCTGTATCCGCTGGCGGTGCTGTTCAGCAACAGCGTCACCGGCCAGGACGGCGGCTTCTCGCTGGAGGGCTTCCGCGCCCTGCTGGCCGACTCGCAATACCTGGAGGCCTTCGGCAACACGCTGGTGCTGGGGCTGGTGGTGACCACCTGCACCATCCTGGTGGGCGTGCCGTTCGCCTACATGGTGGCGCGCTACGACTTCCCGCTCAAGAACCTGGTGGCGATCCTGCCGGTGCTGACCATCGTCATTCCCGAGATCATCGTCGGCCAGTCGTGGCTGCTGGTGCTGGGCAACAACGGCATCCTGACCAACCTGCTGGGCGACGCGGGCATCTCGCTGCCGTCGTTCTACGGCTGGACCGGCATGGTGTTCTCGATGACGCTGGTCTACTACACCTACATCTACCTGGGCGTGCTGGCCGCGTTGCGCGGCTTCGACGGCCAGCTGGAGGAAGCCGGCCTGAGCCTGGGCACGCCGCCGCTGATGACGCAGTTGCGGGTGCTGGTGCCGGTGCTGCTGCCGGCGGTGCTGGTGAACGCGCTGGTGGTGTTCACGCTGGTGGTCGGCAACTTCGCGCTGGCCATGCTGCTGGGCAGCCGCGTGCCGCTGCTGTCGGTGATGACCTACAACACCTTCGTCAGCGAAATGGGCGGCAGCCCGACGCTGCAGAGCGCCATGTCGGTGGTGTCGATCGCCATCGTCGCCATCGTGCTGTTCGTGCAGAAGCGCGTGGTCGAGCGCAAGGTCTACACCATGACCCAGGGCCGCGCGCCGGCGGCGCGCCGGGTGCGGTCGTGGCAGGCGATGCTGTACACCGGCGGCGTCGGCCTGGTGATCCTGCTGTCGCTGCTGCCGCTGATCGTGGTGTTCATCGCCGCCTTCACCAAGACCAGCGGGCCGGTGATGCACTGGGGCTCGTGGTCGCTGGCCAGCATGCAGCGCGCCCTGCATGGCGCGCCCGAGCCGATCCTGAATTCGCTCAAGTTCGCCTCGCTGGCCACGGTGACGGGCGTGGCCTTCGCGGTGCTGGTGAGCTACCTGACCATCAAGAAGCGCAGCGCCTTCACCCAGGTGCTGGACTACATCGTGGTGCTGCCGCTGACCATCTCGGGCACGGTGCTGGGCATCGCGCTGGTGCAGACCTTCAACACCGGCTGGCTGGTGCTGGCGGGCACCTCCGGCATCATGGTGCTGTGCTACGCGGTGCGGCGCCTGCCGTTCGCGGTGCGCAACGCCTCGTCGGTGCTGTTCAACATTCCCGACTCGATCGAGGAAGCCTCGATCAGCCTGGGCGTGTCGCCGCTGATGACCTTCTTCAAGGTCATCCTGCCGGCCATGAAGGCCTCCATCATCTCGGCCGCCATCCTGATGTGGCTGACCACGATTTCCGAGCTGTCGGCCTCGATCGTGGCCTACAGCGGCGGCCTCGAAACCATGCCGATCGCCATCTTCCGCCAGGTCGACGGCGGCCGCCTGGGCATGGCCTCGGCCTATGGCGCGGCGCTGGTCACGGTGATCGTGCTGCCCATCATCGTGTCGGTCAAGGCGTTCCGCATCAAGCTGTTCTCCGGCAAATAACCCGCATCCACAAAGGCTCACCATGCACCTCAAACACTTCCTGCAAACCGGCCTGCTGGCCGCCATCCTGGCCTCGGGCGCCGCGCACGCGCAGAACGTGGTCCTGTACTCGTCCAACAACACCGAGACCATCGAGACCGCGCTCGACGCCGTCAAGAAGCAGTCGCCCAAGCTGAACGTGCAGCCGGTCACCGGCGGCACCGGCACCATGATGAAGCGCATCGAAGCCGAGGCGCAGAACCCGCGCGGCGACCTGTTCTGGAGCGGCGGCTTCGGCACGCTGGGCGCCTATCGCCAGCACCTGCAGCCCTACCGCTCGGCCGACATCGACAAGATCCCGGCCGAGTTCCGCGGCCCCGACGACCTGTGGGTCGGCACCAACGTCCACATCATGGTGCTGATGGTCAACGAACGCCAACTGAAAGGCCTGGCCGCGCCGGCCACCTGGTCCGACCTGATGCAGCCGCAGTGGAAGGGCAAGTTCGCCATCACCGATCCGTCCAAGAGCGGCACCGCCTACATGCTGGTCTACGGCCTGTACAAGCAGTTCGGCCAGGAAGGCCTGGACAAGATCGCCGCCAACGCCGTGGTCACGGCCTCGTCCGGCACCACCTACAAGGGCGTGGCGGCCGGCGAATACGCGGTCGGCATGACGCTGGAATACGCCGCCCAGGAATACGTGGCCGGCGGCCAGAAGGAGATCAAGCTGGTCTACCCGACCGAGGGCAGCTACCTGGCGCCGGAAGGCATGTTCATCATCAAGGGCGCCAAGAACCTGGACGCCGCCAAGGCGCTGTACGACGGCCTGCTCAGCAAGGAGGCCCAGGAAGCGCAGCTGGTGAAGAACTTCCGCCGCCCGACGCGCACCGACATCGCGGTGGCCAGCCTGACCACCCTGCCCGACTTCAACAGCATCAAGATCTTCCCGGTGAGCCAGGACGCGGCCGCCAAGGAGTACGAAGCCGTGGTCACCGCCTGGAACCAGGCCGTGGCCAAGGCCAAGTAAGGTCCGCGCCAA
>NZ_CYTU01000005.1:146433-157315 GCF_001299375.1 Achromobacter sp. 2789STDY5608621
CATCCAGGCTGCCGGTGGGTTCGTCGGCGAACAGCAGGTCAGGCTGCACCACGAAGGCGCGCGCCAGCGACACGCGCTGCTGCTCGCCGCCGGACAGGGTGCGCGGGTAGTGATGCAGGCGCGCCCCCAGCCCGACGCGTTCGAGCATGGCCTGGGCCGCCTCGCGCGCCGGCTGGCCCGCCAGTTCCAGCGGCAGCATGACGTTTTCCAGCGCTGTCAGGTTCGGCAGCAGCTGGAACGACTGGAACACGAACCCCACGTGATTGGCCCGCAGGCGCGCGCGGCCGTCCTCGTCCAGGGCGAACAGGTCCTGCCCCGCCAGGCGCACGCTGCCCTGGCTGGGAACATCCAGCCCGGCCAGCAGTCCCAGCAAAGTGGACTTGCCCGACCCGGAGCTGCCGGTGATGGCCACGGCGCTGCCCGCCGCCACCGTAAAATCGATGTCTTCCAGGATAGACAGCGTCCCGCCGGCATCGGCCACCCGCTTGCCCAGCCCTTTCACCTCGATCGAATTCTTGCTATCCATGCGCCTGATTCCCCTGATTCGCCGTTCACTACTGATATCCACGCTCGCCGCCGCCACCCTGGTGGCGCCCGCCCACGCTCAGACCGCCGCCGCGGCCCAGGGTTCCGCGCAACGCACCGTGCTGGTGGTGGGCGACAGCCTGGCCGCCGAGTACGGCATCAAGCGCGGCACCGGCTGGGTGCCGCTGCTGTCCGCGCGGCTTTCCGAACAATACCCGAAGTACAAGGTGGTGAACGCCAGCATCAGCGGCGACACCACCAGCGGCGGCGTCGCGCGCCTGCCGGCCCTGCTGCGCCAGCACGAGCCGGCGGTGGTGGTGCTGGAGCTGGGCTCGAACGACGCCCTGCGCGGACTGCCGCTGAACATGACGGAACAGAACCTGCGCGCCATGGCGCAAGCCGCGCGCAAGGCCGAGGCCGACGTGGTCATCGTCGGCATGCAGATCCCGCCCAACTACGGCCGCGACTACACCCAGCGCTTCGCCCAGGTGTTCCCCACGGTCGCCAAAGACGAAAACGCCCGGCTCGTGCCCTTCCTGATGGAAGGTATCGCAACGAACCGGGCGATGTTCCAGGCCGACGGCATCCATCCCAACGAGGATGCCCAGGCCCAATTACTGGACAATGTCTGGCCGGCGCTGCGGCCCTTGCTGCAGTGACGCGGGCCTGAGCGGCCCGCGACCCGCCACGCGGCGGATCAGCCCGCCGCCTGCTGCGAGGCGTCGCCGCCGCGGATGACGTCCGCGGCCGCCGGCAGCACCTGCACCTTGTATTCCTCGCGCAGCATGCGCACCAGGGCTTCGTTCTCGGCCTGGCCCCAGGCGCCCGCCAATTGCTGCGCCAGGCGTTCCTTGTCGGCGGCCTCGACCGTGCCGGCCTCGACCTTCTCCAGGCGCACCAGCGTGTAATCGGCGCCCGACTGCACGCCGGTGTAGGCCGGCAGCTTGGCGGCCGGCAGGCGCATCACGGCGTCCAGCACCGAGCGCGGCAGGTTCTTGGGATCCTGGCGCGACACCACCAGCGGACCGCCGAAGCCTTCCGGCGCCGCGGCCGGGTTGGCCTGGTCGGCCGCCAGCGCGGCTTCGCCGGCCTTCTTGGCGGCTTCGGCCGAACGCTCGTCCAGCAGCTTGGCGCGGATCGAATCGCTGACCTTGTCCAGCGCCGGCACGTGGGCCGGTTCGACCGCGGCCACGCGCACCGCCAGCATGGTGTCGGGCGACAGCTCGATCACGCCGGAATTCTGCTTTTCACGCAGCACGTCGGGCGAGAACAGCACCTGGCGCACGCGCGGGTTGTCCAGCAGCGCGGCGTCCGGGCTGTCGACCGCGGAGCCCGGGCCGGCCTGGTCGGCCGGCAACAGGCCTTCGCGCGTCACGCCCGAGGCGGTGCGCAGCTTCAGGCCGACCGCGTCGGCGGCGGGCTGCAGGCTGTCGCGCTGGTCGTAGACCTGCTTGTTCAGCTGGCTGGCCATTTCCGAGAAACGCACGGCGGCCAGTTGCTTGCGCACTTCGGCGGTGATCTGGCTCTTGACCTCGGCCAGCGGCTTGATCGAAGCCGGCTGGATATCCGTGACCTTGATCACGTGGAAACCCGACGGGCTTTCGACCACGCCCGACACCTGGTCCTTGGACTGGCTGAAGATCGCCTTTTCCAGCGGGCCGGACAGCATGCCCGGCGCCAGCCAGCCCAGGTCGCCGCCATTGGCGGCCGAACCGGCGTCCTGCGAATTCTTGCGGGCCAGCTCGGCGAACTGCGCCGGGTCGGCGGCGGCCTGCTTGGCCAGATCCTCGGCCTTGGCGCGGGCGGCCTTGCGCGCATCGTCCGAGGCGCCGGCGGGCACTTCGATCATGATGTGGCTGGCGCGGCGGCGCTCGGGCTGGCCGAAGCGGTTCTTGTTCTGCTCGTAGTACGAAGCCAGATCCTCGTCCTTGACCTGCACGCCTTCGGTGGCGGCGGCCTCGTTCAGCACCAGGTATTGCACCTGGACCTGCTCGGGAATCTGCAATTGCTGCTTGTTGGCGTCGTACCAGGCCTGGATGTCGGCCGGGGTGACGGTCACTTGCGAGCGGAAATCGGCGGCGGCGAAGCGGCGCAGCTGCACCGTGCGCTGCTGCGTCAGGGCGGTTTCGAGCGATGCCACCACTTCCGACGGCGCGCTGGCCGACTGGCCAACCGGCTCGAGCACGCGGGCCACGGCCAGATCACGGCGCAGGCCGGCTTCGAACGAAGTGGGCGACATGCCCTGGGCCGCCAGCACCTGGCGGTAGCGCTCGGGCGAGAAGCGGCCGTTGTCCTGCACTTCCGGGATCGCGGCGATGGTGTTGCGCAGCGTTTCATCGGACACCGAGAAACGGTTGTCCACCGCCACGTTCGCCAGCAGGCGCTGGTTGATCAGCTGGTTCAGCAGCGCTTCGCGCAGTTGCGGCGTGTCGATCACCGCCGGGTCGAACTGCGCGCCCAGGCGCTGGCGATACTGTTCAAGCTGGTTGCGGTGCGCCTGGTCGAACTCCGCGCGGGAAATGGGCTGGCCGGCGACAGTCGCCAGTTCAGGCTCCTTGCGCATGAAGCTCTCATAGCCCTGAATCCCGACGAGGAAGAAGGAAGGCACAATCAGAAGCAGCAGGATGAACTGCATCCAGCGCCGGTGGCTGCGAATAAATTCGAACATGGAATCCCTGTTGCCGCACTCGGGGGGAGACTTCCGCCCGGGCCGCACGAAAACGCATAAAAAAAGGCGAATCTCATTCGCCCTATTCCCATACCGGTCAAACCGGGTCAGCGGGCGGATTTTAGCATTTCTCATTCTTCCCGCAGCGTCTGCTTACATCGGCCCGCGCGACGCCCTTGCGCGCCCCGCGGCACACGCTTTCCACCCCCATGGAAGCCGGCCCCGGTCAACCCGGGAAACCCCGGTTTTCGCCTTCCGTCCCCACTCGTATCGTGAGCCTCGGGCCGCCACGCCGTGGCCGGCGCCTTCCTTCCCCTTTTTCATGCAGAGGTGACTTTCGATGCCGTACCCGTCCTCACGTCCGCTCGCCCTTCGCGCCCTTCTCGCGCTGGCCTGCCTCGGTGGCGCCGCCACCGTCCTGGCCGCCCCGGTGGCCGCCGTCCACGACGCCGCCAAGGGCCAGCAGCAGGCCATGCTCGACACCATGCGCGACCTGGTCAACATCGAATCGGGCAGCAAGGACGTCGAAGGCGTGGAGCGCATCGCCGCCCTGATCGCCGAGCGCTTCAAGGCCCTCGGCGGCAAGGTCGAGATCCTGCAGCCCGCCGACATCTTCCGCCTGGACGACACCCCGGAGCGCGTCGGCCCCATGGTGCACGCCGAGTTCAAGGGCAGCGGCCAGAAGAAGATCATGCTGATCGCGCACATGGACACCGTCTACCGCAACGGCATGCTCAAGGACCAGCCCTTCCGCATCGACGGCGACCGCGCCTACGGCCTGGGCATCGCCGACGACAAGCATGGCGTAGCCACCATCCTGCACACCGTGGCCCTGCTGCAGAAGCTGGACTTCAAGGACTACGGCACCCTCACCGTGCTGATCAACGGCGACGAGGAAATCAGCTCGCCCGGCGCCCGCGCCACCATCACCCGCCTGGGCGCCGACCAGGACGCGGTCTTCTCCTTCGAGGGCGGCGGCGCCGAGGGCCGCCTGACCCTGGCCACCAGCGGCATCGGCGCGGCCTACCTGACCGTGCAGGGCAAGACCTCGCACGCCGGCGCCCGTCCCGAGGGCGGCGTCAACGCCCTTACCGAACTGTCCCACCAGATCCTGCAGCTCAAGGACCTGTCCAAGCCCGAAGAAGGCCTGAAACTGAACTGGACCGTGGCCCAGGCCGGCACCAACCGCAACGTCATCCCCGGCCAGGCCACCGCCCAGGCCGACGCCCGCGCCCTCAAGGTGTCCGATTTCGACGCGCTCGAGCGCACCCTGCAGGAACGCATCCAGAAGAAACTGCTGCCCGAGGCCAAGGTCAGCGTCAAATTCGAAGTGCGCCGCCCGCCCCTCGAAGCCACCCCCGCCTCGCGCGCCCTCGCCAACCACGGCGTCGCCATCTACCAGGAACTGGGCCTGCCCCTGAAAGTCGTCGACCGCGCCAGCGGCGGCGGCACCGACGCCGCCTTCGCCGCCCTCAAGGCCCGCGGCCCCGTCATCGAAGGCATGGGCCTGAGCGGCTTCGGCGCCCACTCCAACGACGCCGAGTACATCCAGATCCCCTCCATCGTCCCCCGCCTCTACCTGGCCACCCGCATGATCATGGACGTCTCCCAGGACAAGGCCCCGATGAAATAGGCGCCCGGCGCCTGCGGCGGCGCAACCCTACGAAGGCCGCCCCTGCCCCCAAGCAACAGGCTCCCCGCCCGCAAATCCCACCTCCCGCCCCAGGATGCGCCCACGCGAGCAGCCACCACGTATGTCCGACAAGGCCGCGCAGGGCGGCCTTGTCGGACGGGCGCCAGCAAATCCTTCAAGCGCCGCCATCCTTCCCACGAAGCCCAAGCACACCCCCCGCCCCAGCGACGCCTCGAGCTTTCCCCACCGCGAGCGGCTGCGGGGCCGTGGCGCGGGGCCGGGGCGTGTAGAGGCGCGCGCGACGGAATCCGAAGGAGCCGCAGGCGACGAGGATGAGGATGCGCTGTCCGGCGCGCAGGCGCCGGACAAGCCTCGTAGCCCCGGCCCCGCGCCACGGCCCCGCAGCCGCGCCAAAAGAACCGAGCCCGCGACACAGGCACGAAGCAAGAACCCGCCCCCGCACGACAGGAAAGGAACCCCCAGAACAGAGTATCCTTCCACCCTGTCCCAAAGAACCCCAAAAGCATCAAAGAAATGACAGCATCCCTCCCCACCTGGCCCTATTCCCGCCACATCGCCCACCGCGGCGGCGGCCGCCTGGCCCCGGAGAACACCCTCGCCGCCATGCGCGTCGGCGCCGAACACGGCTTCACCATGTTCGAATACGACGTCAAGCTCAGCCGCGACAACGTCCTCGTCCTGATGCATGACGACGACGTCGACCGCACCTCCAACGGCCACGGTCCCGCCGCCGCCAAGACCTTCAGCGAACTGGCGCAACTGGACTTCGGCAGCTGGCACTCCGCCGCCTACGCCGGCGAACCCCTGCCCACCTTCGCCGCCGTGGCCCGCTACACCGTCGCCAACGGCATCGCCAGCAACGTCGAGATCAAGCCCTGCCCCGGCCGCGAGGCCGAGACCGGCGCCGCCGTCGCCCTGGCCGCCCGCGAGCTGTGGCAAGGCGCCGCCGTGGCCCCGCTGCTGTCGTCCTTCGCCGAGGAAGCCCTGCAGGCAGCCAAGGACGCCGCGCCCGAGCTGCCGCGCGCCCTGCTGGTCGAAAAGGTGCCGGCCGACTGGCTCGACCGCCTGGTCAAGTACGACTGTGTCGCCCTGAACATCAACCAGAAGGACGCCACGCGCGAACTGATCGACGCCGTGCACGCCGCCGGCTACCGCATCGCCGCCTGGACCGTCAACGACCCCGAGCGCGCGCGCCTGCTGCTGGACTGGGGCATCGACGGCATTTTCACCGACGAACTGGCCGCCATCCGGCCGGCCGCCTGAGGCCCCCGCCCCGTGTTCAGCTATCGCCACGCCTTCCACGCCGGCAACCATGCCGACGTGCTCAAGCACGCCATCCTGGTCCACACCCTGGACTACTTCAACCGCAAGGACGCGCCCTACTGGGTCATCGACACCCACGCCGGCGCCGGCCTCTACAGCCTGGACAGCGACTGGGCCGCCAAGACCTCGGAGTTCGCCGACGGCATCGGCCGCCTGTGGGAACGCGACGACCTGCCGCCCCTGCTGGCCGACTACGTCGCCCGCATCCGCGCCTTCAACACCAACGGCCGCCTCAAGCGCTACCCCGGCTCGCCCTGGCTGACGCTGGACGCGCTGCGCCCGTCCGACCGCCTGCGGCTGTTCGAAATGCACCCGACCGAGATCGACACCCTGGTCGGCAACCTCGAACACATGGACCGCACCGCGCAGCGCCAGACCACCATCTACGGCGACGACGGCTTCGAGGGCGTCAAGGCCCTGCTGCCGCCGCCGACGCGCCGCGGCATGGTGCTGATCGACCCGTCCTATGAAGACAAGAACGACTACCGCCGCACGCTGATCACCGTCAAGGAATGCGTCAAGCGCTTCGCCACCGGCACCATCGCCGTCTGGTATCCGCTGGTGCAGCGGCGCGAGGCCAGCGAAATGGCGCGCCACTTCGAGAACCTCAAGGTCAAGAGCTGGCTGCACGCCACCCTCACGGTCAAGAAGGCCACCATCGACGGCTATGGCCTGCATGGCAGCGGCATGTTCCTGATCAACCCGCCCTGGACGCTGCACGACGCCCTCAAGCAGACCATGCCCTACCTGGCGCGCGAACTCGGCCAGGACGAGCGCGCGAGCTTCACGCTGCAGTACCGCGAGAATCCGTTCCCCGTGCCGAAGAAGCAGTCGGACGACTGATTCCTGACCCGTCCCCATAAGAGCCCGGCCTTGCGTGATCGAGACGCAAGGCCGGGCTTTTCTATTTCGACCTGCGCCCCTGGCGCGCCGCGGCCGAGCCTCTGCGCCGGGAACACGTAGTTCGTTTTTGGCGCGATCGGATTTGCGAAACCGGCGGTGCCTGCTTATCTTGGGGGTTTGGCCGATACCGATGTCCTGTCGTACGCGGCGGCAATCCGACGGAGCCGGAAGATGCGTCAAATCCTGGTCTATTCCTCCTTTTCATGGCTGGCCTTGGCAGGCGGCCTGCACTTCGCCATCGATGTCGTTGCGCAGTTCGCCCGGGGTGCGCGCGCCCCCGGGCCGGAAACGACGCTGTACTACGGCCTGCACTCCGCCTATGCGCTCGGGCTGGTGCTTTTCGGCGGCTTCGGTTTGCTCGTGGCGCGGCAGGCGCCCGCGCTCCTGAGCCAGTGGCCCGCGCTCGCGCTCACCGTTTTCGCCGCGGCCGCCTGGCTCGTCCTGGCCTTTGTTTTCATCGAGTACCGCCCGCCCAGGATCCTGATCAGCGTGTTCGCGGTCCTCGCGCTCTCGATGGTGGCCACGCGATGAAGACCGCGTCAGCGCGAGGCGTCCGCTCAGGCAACCGGCGCGTCGAGACCTTCTCGATACCGCCCTCGGCGATCGCCGGCTTCGGCCTGTCGATCGAAAGATTGTGCGAGCGCGCGGGCGTGGCGCCGTCGACCAATTGGGACACGGGCGAGTTCTTCCGCCTCTGGCAGGCCGTGGAGGCGGAACTCGATGACCGATCGGCGGGCCTGCGTTTCGGCGCCGACGGCATCGCCCGCGGCTATGGCATCCCGTCGATTGTCGCGCTGCACGCCCCGGACTTTCGCCAGGCCCTCGCGGCCCTCGCCCGCTACAAGCGGCTGACCTGCCCCGAGCTGGTGGAAGTCGAGACCCGGGGCGACGAAGCGATCGTGCGCTATCGCTGGCTGCAGGCGACGGGGGACGTGCCGCGCCTGCTGGTCGACACCACCCTGGCCTCGCTCAAGGAGATGGCGCATCGCGGCAGCGCCGGTCGGGTGACTCCCATTCGCCTGGAGCTGACGCGACGGTCGGCGGACCAGACGCTTCTGCGCGACCACTTCGGATGCCCCATTCTCTTCTCGGCGACCAGCGACACCATGGTGTTCGAGCGCGCGGCCCTCGACGTGCCGTTCGCCACCGCCAGCGGCGGCGCCTTCGCGCAGGTGACCGAAGGCCTGGAGCAACGGCTTGCCGAGGGAGAGGGTTTCCCGGCGCTCATCGCCGACGTGCGCGTGGCGATCGCGCGGCAACTGAGCGAAGGCCGTTCCTCCGATATTGCCGCGGTGTCGGGCCGGCTGCTGACCAGCCGCCGCACCTTGCAACGGCGGCTCTCGGCGCAAGGCACCACCTTCCAGCAGCAATTGGACAGTGTCCGGCGCACCACCGCGAATCGGCTGCTGTCGACGACCGAACTCGATGCCGTCGCCATCGCCATGCTGCTTGGCTTCGCGGAGCCCAACTCGTTCGCCCGCGCATTTCGGAACTGGGAGCAGACAACGCCGGTCCGCTGGCGCGAGCGTCACGTCCCCTTGTCCAACCCTTGAAAAGACCCGCCCAATGAACCTCTCCGGCAACACCATCCTGATAACCGGCGGCACCAGCGGTATCGGCCTCGAACTGGCCAGGCAGTTTCTCGCCGCGGGCAACACCGTGCTCGTCACCGGTCGCTCGGAGGCCCGCCTGGCCGAAGCGCGCAACGCGTTCCCCGCATTGCACACCTTCGTCTGCGATCAGAGCGATCCGGCGTCGATCGCCAGCGCTTGCGCGACGATCTCCCAGCGGTTTCCGTCGCTGAATGTGCTGATCAACAACGCTGGCATCGGGCTCAAGCTCAACCTGAATGAAACCGACCGCCCCCTCCCGGACCTGGAGAACGAGATCAGGACCAACCTGATCGGCCCGATTCAGCTGATCAACCAGCTCCTGCCTGTGTTGAAACGCCAGCAAAGCGCCACCATCGTCAACGTCACCTCGGGCCTTGCGTTCGTCCCGCTGGCCCTGAAGCCGATCTACAGCGCCACCAAGGCCGCGATGCACTCGTACACCCAGTCCCTGCGCGCGCAGCTCAGGCATTCCAGCGTGAAGGTGGTCGAACTGGCGCCGCCAGCCATCGACACCGCCTTCAACAAGGGCCAGGAAGACATGAACAGCGCCATGCTGATGGACGTCGCCAAGTTCGGCCGCGCCGCGCTGCGAGGGCTGCGCAAGGGCCAGGACGAAGTGCTGCCCGGCGCGAGCAGGTTGATCCGTTTCATCGGCCGCATCAACCCGCGCGCCGTCTTGAGGCGTTCGGATGCCGAGCAGATGGGCCGTCAATAGTGCCCTGATGGTCCGATGGCCGCCTCAGGGCTCGCCCACGACGGTCATGCGCCATATCGCCAGGCCGCGCACCAGGATCTCGCCCGCCTCCTCGATGTGCGCCTCGAGCAGCCGACAGGCCCGCTCGACCTCGCCCTGGCGCACCGCGTCGAGCAATTCCAGGTGCTCGCGCTGCGAGCCCGGATCCCACGCCACGCACGATGCCGTCACATGCATGTAGCGCGTGCGCGATTCATGCAGCATGTCGATCGTCGCCAATAGCCGCGGCATCGCGCACGGCCGGTACAGCGCCTCGTGGAAGGCGCGGTTGGCCGCCTCCCAGTCGCGCATGTCGCGCGCCTTGTCGCCCGCGTCGATCGCGGCCTGCGCCCGCGCCAGGTCGCCGGCGCTCATCGCCGCCATCGCGTGGCGCAGGGCCAGCGATTCCAGCGCGCCGCGCATGCGCGTAATCTCCACGATCGAGGCCTCGTCCAGCGAGCTCACCCGCACGCCCTTGCGCGGCTCGCTCACCAGCAGTCCGCGCGCCTCGACCCGGCGGAACGCCTCGCGCACCGGCACATGGCTGGCGCCGAACTCGGCCGCCAGCGCGTCCTGGCCCACCCGCTCCCCGGGGCGCAGCTGGCCGGTGATGATGCGTTCGACCAGCGTGCGCGCGATGCGTCCGGGCAAGGTGTCGTCATCGTCGCGCGACGCGCCGTGGGCCAAGGTCATGCCGCCTCCCGCGCCTGCCACAGCGGGCCGCAGGCGGACTGCGTGGCGGCGGCCAGGCTGCCGTCCGCGACCCGCGCGCGCAACTGCGCGAGGTCGTCATGGAGCCAGCGGTCGTCGCCGAGCATGGCCGGCACCGCCGCCCGCACCGCCGCCCAGGCCGCGGCCGTGCCCGCGCCGACCGGATAGGCGGCCAGGTCGGGCTCGGCCAGATCCAGGGCCTGCGCGGCCAGCAGCAGCTCGACGGCCACCACCGCCTGGGTGTTCTCGACCACGGTGCGGGTGCGGCGCGCGGCGAAGCACGAGTTGCTGATGTGGTCTTCGGTGTTGCCCTTGGCGGGCAGGCTGGTGGCGCTGGCCGGGCCGCACAGGCCCATGTTTTCCAGCACCAGCCCGGTCCCCATGCTCTGCGCCACCGAAAAGCCGGTATTGATGCCGGGCCGCCGCGCGATCAGGTTGGCCGGCAGGCCGAAGTTGCAGGCCGGATCGACCAGCCGCGCGCTGCGGCGGTCGCAGATCGCCGACAGGTCGGCCACCGCCAGCGCCAGCAGATCCATGGCCTGGGCGATGTACTGCCCGTGGAAGTGCCCGCCCGAGACGATGGCGTAGCCCGCGTCTTCCGGAAAGATCAGCGGATTGTCGGTGGCGCTGTTCATTTCGGTGGCGAGGATGCCGTCGACGTAGTCCAGCGCGTCCAGCACCGGCCCGTAGACCTGCGGCACGCAACGCAGCGAATAGACATCCTGGATGCGCGGCGCCAGCGGCGGCGCGTG
>NZ_CYTU01000005.1:157593-160880 GCF_001299375.1 Achromobacter sp. 2789STDY5608621
TGCGCGGCCAGCACCGCATAGGCAAGCGAGGCGGTCGCGCCATTGATCAACGCCGTCGCGTCCTTGGCCTGCACGTCCATCGTGGGCGCCATGCTGGCCTGCTCGAAGGCGCGCGCGGCGGGCATCGCCTCGCCCCGGTAGGTGACGCGCGATTCCGGCAGGCCCATCAGGGCGCCGCTCATCAGGGCCAGCGGCGCCAGGTCGCCGCTGGCGCCGACGCTGCCCTTGGACGGCACCACCGGCGTGATGCCGTGATTGAGCATGGCGATGAGCCGGTCGATGATCGCGACCCGCACGCCGGAATGGTTGCTGGCGAAGGCATTCACCCGCAGCGCCATCATGGCGCGCACCACCTCGTCCGGCATCGGCTCGCCCGTGCCCGCCGAATGCGAGCGCACCAGGCTGGCCTGGAACGTGGCGATCTCGGCCGGCGCGATGCGCTGGCTCTTGAGCGCCCCCACGCCGGTGTTGAAGGCGTACATCAGCGGCGCGGCATCGTTGAGCCAGTGCGCTTCGATGTAGCCGCGGGTCGCGTCCAGGGCCTGGCGGGCGGAGTCAGCCAGGGCGACGGTCGCTCCGCCGCGCGCGATGGCGACAACGTCCTCGGCGCGCAGATGCGCGCCGTCCAGCGTGATGACGGGAGTGTTCATGGGCGAGGGCTAAAGTGGTTTTTATAGATTATCTATAAAATTTCCTGGCGTGACAAGAAATCCACACGGTTCCTCCGTCGCCCCGAGGCCTGGCGCCCCGTCAGCCGGGCCGCCCTCTTCCGCGCATCGGCCCAGGACGCAAAAAAGGCTGCCCAAAAGGGCAGCCTTTTCCACGCCTCGATACCTTCAGGCCGCGGCGTCTTCCGCTTCCACCTGGCGCAGCGCCTCCTGCGCCCGCGCCAGCTTGGCGGCGGCATCGCGCAGCGCGGTGCGCAGGCCTTCCTCGATGACCGGATGGTAGAACGGCATTTCCAGCATGCGCGCCACGGTCAGCTCCTGCTGCACGGCCCAGGCCAGCAGATGGCCGATGTGCTCGGCGCTGGGGCCGACCATTTCCGCACCCAGGAAGCGGCCGCTGGCAATATCGGCGTACACGTGCAGCAGGCCGCGGTTCTTCAGCATCACCCGCGAACGGCCCTGGTCGCCGAAATCGACCTCGCCCGTCACGAAGGTGCCCGGCGTCAGGCGGGCATGGCCCTGCCCGGCCAGCGCGATCTGCGGGTCCGAGAACACCACCGCCAGCGGCGCGCGCCGCAGGCCCTGGCGCACCTCGGGGTAGCGCGCGGCGTTCTCGCCGGCGATGCGGCCTTCGTCGGCCGCTTCGTGCAGCAGCGGTGCGTCGGCGTTGGCGTCGCCGGCGATGAAGATCGCCGACTCGCCCGCCTGCATGGTGTCGCGGCCGAACAGCGGCACGCCCTGCGCGTTCAGCTGCAGCGAGGTGTTCTCCAGGCCCAGGCCGTCCACGTTGGGACGGCGGCCGGTGGCCACCAGCGCGTAGTCGAAGCGCTCGGTGCGTTCGGTGTTGTCCAGCGCCACGTAGCGCACCTCGACCTCGTCGCCGACGCGCTGCGTTTCCAGCACGCGCGCATCCGGATCCAGGTAGAACTCCTGCTGGAAGATCTTGCGGGCGCTGTGGCGCACCTGCGGATCGCTGATGCCGCCCAGGCTGCCGCTGACGCCGAACACGCGCACCTCGACGCCCAGCCGCGCCAGCGCCTGGCCCAGCTCCAGCCCGATCACGCCGGGGCCGAACACCGCCACGCGGCGCGGCAGGTCATCCCAGGCGAACACGTCGTCATTGAGCACCAGGCGGTCGCCCAGCGCGCGGAACGGCGGCGGCACCGACGGCCGCGAACCGGTCGCGATCACCACGCGGGACGCGTGGATCTCGGTGTGGTCATCGACCCGCAGCACCGTATCCGATTCAAAGCGGGCATAGCCGCGGATCTTGTCTTCGGCCGGGATGTTCTCCACGCCCTCGAGCACGAAGCCGACGAAACGGTCGCGCTCGCGCTTGACGCGGTCCATCACCTCTTCGCCGTTGACCGTGACCTCGCCCTCGACGTGCACCCCGAACGGCACGGTGTGCGCCGCCTGGTGGGCCGCTTCGGCGGCGGCGATCAGCAGCTTGGACGGCATGCAGCCGACCCGGGCGCAGGTGGTGCCATAGGGACCGCCTTCGATCAGCAGCGCGCGCTTGCCCGCGGCCTTGGCGGCGCGATAGGCGGCCAGGCCGGCGGTGCCGGCGCCCAGGATGGCGATATCGGTGTGCAGAGTCTTCATGAGTGGGATCCCCCGGGTGTAGCGTGGAGCAAAAGTGTCGAAAGCGGATTCCGCCTTGTTGCGCACCCTCGGGACGAACGCCGTCCCGCGGCGCCCGGTCGGGGCCGCTCGAAGATGCGGAAAAAGGGAAACCGGCGAGCCGGGCCGCCAGCGGCGGCCCGGCGCGGAAAGGAGCGCGGCGCGCCCCCTTCCCGGCCAGCATCAGGCGAAGTGCGCCTTCAGGTCGTCCAGGCCGCCGATCAGCGAACCGTTGATGAACACCTGCGGAGCGGTGCCCTTGCCGGACACGGCGCCGATCACGCGGCCGCGGACCTTGTTCTCCAGCGGAATCTCGATCGGGGCATAGCCCTTGTCTTCGAGCAGCGCCTTGGCTTCCACGCAGAACGGGCAGCCGGGCTTGGAGAACACCACCACCTGGTCGGGCTTCTTGGCCGTCGGGGCGAAGTGGGCGAGCATGGTGTCGGCGTCCGACACTTCAAACGGGTCGCCTTCCTTTTCGGGCTCGATGAACATCTTCTGCACCACGCCGTCCTTGACGAGCATGGAGTAGCGCCAGCTGCGCTTGCCGAAGCCCAGGTCGCTCTTGTCGACCAGCATGCCCATGCCGGCGGTGAATTCACCGTTGCCGTCGGGCAGCAGCGTGATGTTGGCCGATTCCTGGTCCTTGGCCCATTCGTTCATGACGAAGGTGTCGTTGACCGACACGCAGACGATGCTGTCGACGCCGGCGGCGGCGAAGGCCGGGGCCAGTTCGTTGTAGCGCGGCAGGTGGGTCGACGAGCAGGTCGGCGTGAAAGCGCCGGGAAGCGAAAAGACCACGACCGTCTTGTTCTTGAACAGGTCGTCGGTCGTGACCTTTTTCCAGGTGTTGCCCTCGCGGACGGGGAACGTTACGTTGGGAACACGTTGGCCTTCACGGTTTTGCAGCATTCAATCTCTCCTTGGGGTAGCGGGGTTGTTTAACCACCATGGAAAGAATGATAAACGGCAGCTATCAATTATTCAAATTTAATT
>NZ_CYTU01000005.1:161166-167332 GCF_001299375.1 Achromobacter sp. 2789STDY5608621
TGGCCGCAGGTCATGTCGAGGACTTGGAATTCGATGCTCATGGTGTTCTCCGTGGGGATCAGGGGGATTGCCGCACCGCTTCCGGTGCCAGCTCAACCCCAGCTTAGACCTTCCCATTATAGGAAGGTCAAGCGTAGAATAATCCTTGACCTTCCCACAATGGGAAGGATGAAACTGGGGCCTTCCTACCTCAACCGAGACTGCCATGAGCGTTGCCAACCCTTCCGTCGAGCTCGAACTTGCCATCGAAGGCATGACCTGCGCGTCCTGCGTGAAGCGCGTGGAAAAGGCCCTGACCCGTGTACCGGGCGTGGCCCAGGCCCAGGTCAACCTGGCCACCGAACGCGCGTTGGTGGCCTACGACCCGGCCGCGGCCCAACCCGACGCCCTGGTCGAGGCCGTCGTCAAGATGGGCTACGAAGCCCGCCCCATCGTCGCGCAGGACGACCATGCCGAGCGCCAATCCGAAGCGCGCGACGCCGAGGCGCAGCGCCTGCGCCACGCCTTCATCGCCGCGCTGGCGCTGACGCTGCCGGTGTTCGCGCTGGAAATGGGATCGCACCTGATTCCCGCCATGCACCACTGGGTCATGGCGACCATTGGCCAGCAGAACAGCTGGCTGCTGCAATTCGTGCTGACCACCGCCGTGCTGGCGTGGCCCGGCCGCCACTTCTTCAGCAAGGGGCTGACCGCGCTGTGGCGCCGCGCGCCGGAAATGAACTCGCTGGTGGCGCTGGGCGCCGGCGCCGCCTGGGGCTACTCGGTGGTGGCGACCTTCGCGCCCGAGTGGCTGCCGGAAGCGGCCCGCAACGTCTATTACGAAGCGGCGGCGGTGATCGTCACGCTGATCCTGTTGGGCCGCACGCTGGAAGCGCGCGCCAAGGGCAAGACCGGCGCGGCCATCAAGCGCCTCATCGGCCTGCAGCCGCGCACCGCGCGCGTCATGCGCGACGGCCAGCCGCAGGATATCGCCATCGAACAGGTGCGCAAGGGCGACATCGTGATGGTGCGCCCCGGCGAAAAGATCCCGCTGGACGGCGAGATCATCGAGGGCGGCTCGTACGTCGACGAATCGATGCTGACGGGCGAACCCGTGCCGGTCGAAAAGCAGCCCGGCATGCAGGCCACCGGCGGCACGCTCAACACCTCGGGCAGCTTCACCCTGCGCGTCACCCACACCGGCGCCGACACCATGCTGGCGCGCATCATCCGCATGGTCGAGGCGGCCCAGGGCGCGCGCCTGCCGATCCAGGCGCTGGTCGACCAGGTCACCGCCTGGTTCGTGCCGGCCGTGATGGGCATGGCCCTCCTGACCTTCCTGGCCTGGTTCTTCCTCGGCCCGACGCCGGCGCTGTCGCATGCGCTGGTCAACGCCGTGGCCGTGCTGATCATCGCCTGCCCGTGCGCCATGGGCCTGGCCACGCCGACCTCGATCATGGTCGGCACCGGCCGCGCCGCCGACATGGGCGTGCTGTTCCGCCAGGGCGACGCGCTGCAGACGCTGCGCGACGTGCAGGTGGTGGCGTTCGACAAGACCGGCACGCTGACGCTGGGCAAGCCGACCCTGACCGAACTGGAACCGGCCGCCGGCTTCCGTGATGCGGACGTGCTGCAGTGGGTCGCGTCGGTGCAGGCGCGTTCCGAGCACCCGATCGCGCTGGCGATCGTGGCGGCCGCGGCCGAACGCCAGATCGAACTGCTGCCGGCGGAAGGCTTCGCCGCCATCACCGGCGCCGGGGTCGAGGCCAGCGTGGCCGGCAAGCGCGTGCTGGCCGGCGCCGATCGCCTGATGGCCGAGCGCGGCGTGGATGTCAGCGCCTTCGGCCAGCGCGCCGAGCAATGGGGCAACGAGGGCAAGACGCCGATCTACGTCGCCATCGACGGCCGGGCCGCCGCCATGATCGCGGTGACCGATCCGGTCAAGCCGTCGGCCGTCGACGCGATCGCGGCGCTGCACGCGCAGGGCCTGAAGACCGCCATGATCACCGGCGACAACCGCCACACGGCGCAGGCCGTGGCGCGCCAGCTGGGCATCGATGAAGTGCGCGCCGAGGTGCTGCCCGACGGCAAGGTCGAGGCCATCGCCGCGCTGCGCGCCGGCGGCCGCAAGCTGGCCTTCGTCGGCGACGGCATCAACGACGCGCCGGCGCTGGCCGCGGCCGACACCGGCATCGCCATCGGCACCGGCACCGACGTCGCCATCGAGGCCGCCTCGGTGGTGCTGATGGCCGACGATCTGCACGGCGTGCCCAACGCCATCGCGCTCAGCCGCGCCACGCTGGCCAACATCCGCCAGAACCTGTTCTGGGCCTTCGCCTACAACGCCGCGCTGATTCCGCTGGCGGCGGGCGCGCTGTACCCCGCCTACGGCCTGTCGCTGTCGCCGATCTTCGCGGCCGGCGCCATGGCGCTGTCCAGCGTGTTCGTGCTGGGCAACGCGCTGCGCCTGAAGACCTTCCGCCCGCGCGCCGCGCAATGACGCGCCGGCCCACCAGGAGAACCCACATGAACATCGGACAAGCGGCACAGGAATCGGGCATCTCGGCCAAGATGATCCGCTACTACGAAAGCATCGGCCTGATCGGCCCGGCGCTGCGCAAGGACTCGGGCTACCGCGTCTACAGCGAGCACGACCTGCACACGCTGCGCTTCGTGCGGCGCGCGCGCGACCTGGGCTTTTCGGTGGAGCAGATGAACGAGCTGCTGGCGCTGTGGCGCGACCGCAGCCGCGCCAGCGCCGACGTCAAGCGCATCGCGCTCGAACACGTGGCCGAACTGGAGCGCAAGGCCTGCGCCCTGCGCGACATGGCGGCCACGCTCAAGCACCTGGCGCACAACTGCCATGGCGACGACCGGCCCGACTGCCCCATCCTTGAAAACCTGGGGCGGTCCCAGTAAGAACAAGGGCAAGCCATCTGGCTTGCCCTTTTTTTTGCGCCAGGCCGGACGAGGTCCCTGCCCGGCCGCGTCCCGCCTGGTCTTGTCAGGCCTGGCCTTGCGCCGCGGCCTCGGCCTCGGCGGCCACCCGGGCATGATAGGCATCGGTCGCCGCCTGCTTGGCCGCGGCCTTCTCGGCGGCCGCCGCGGCTTTCTCCGCTTGCGCGGCCGCGACGTCGGCGGCCTGCTGCAGCGCGCGCTGGCGGGCGTTTTCCTGCACTTCCAGCACGCCGGCGGCGTCCAGCGACTCGAACACCGCGATCGATTCGACATGCCCGGTGTGCGGGAACATGTTGATCACGCCCGCGCTCTTGAGCAGGTAGCCGCCCTCGTGCACCAGGATGGAGGCGTCGCGCGCCAGCGTGGCCGGATTACAGGACACGTAGACGATGCGGCGCGGCCGTTCCTCGGGCGTCAATTGCGACAGGGCCTGCGAGACGGCGTGCGCGCCTTCGCGCGGCGGGTCGATCAGCATGCGGTCGAAGAAACCCAGGCCGCGCAGCCATTCGACATCGACCTCGAACAGGTTGAGCGTGGCGAAGCGGGTGCGGTCGCCCAGCCCGTGGCGCGCGGCGGCCTCGTAGGCGCGGTCGGTCAGCGCCTTGCTGCCCTCGACGCCCACGGCCTCGCGGCCCTGCGTGGCCAGCGGCAGCGTGAAGTTGCCCAGGCCACAGAACAGGTCGGCGACGCGGTCGGTCGGCTGCACGTCCAGCAGCTTGAGCGCGCGCGACACCATGGCGCGGTTGATGGCGTGGTTGACCTGGGTGAAGTCAGTCGGCCGGTACGGCATGCGCAAGCCGAACTCGGGCATGGTGTAGGTCAGCGCGTCGCGGTGCTCGGGCACCAGCGGGTGGACCGTGTCCGGGCCCTTGGGCTGCAGCCACCACTGCACGCCGTGCTTGTCGGCGAAGGCGCGCAGGATGGCGATGTCGTTGTCCGTCAGCGGCAGCAGGTGGCGCAGCACCAGCGCGGTCACGCCGTCGCCCAGCGACACCTCCACCTGCGGCAGGCGGTCGGGCGCGGACATCGACGCGATCATGGCGCGCAGCGGCATCAGCAGGTCGCTGACGTGGCGCGGCAGCACATGGCATTCGCGCATGTCGGCCACGTAGCTGCTCTTGCGCTCGTGAAAGCCCACCAGCACCCCGCCCTTCTTGGGCACCACGCGCACCGACAGGCGGGCGCGGTAGCGGTAGCCCCAGGTCGGGCCGTGCAGCGGCGCCAGCACGCGCGCCGGACGCAGCTTGCCGACATGCCAGAAGGTGTCTTCGAGCGAGCGCTGCTTGATCGCCACCTGGGTGCTGGGTTCCAGGTGCTGCATGGCACAGCCGCCACAGACGCCGAAATGGGGGCAACGCGGCTCGACGCGCTGCGACGACGGACGCAGCACCTGATCGACCCGCGCGATTTCGTAGGACGGCTTGCGGCGCACGGTCGTGGCGGTGACCCGCTCGCCCGGCAAGGCGCCTTCCACGAACACGACCTTGCCGTCGCGGCGGGCGATGCCCCGGGCTTCCAGGTCCAGGGATTCGATACTCAAAACGTCAGACATCTCACGCAGTCCAGAAAATTCACGCAACCCGGCATTGTAAGAGGATTCGGCAGCGGCCCGCCCGCGCCCGAAAAAAAGGGGGACTTGCCGGAGACGGCCCGCCGGGCAGTCTCCATCAAGCCCCCCCAAAGCCGGCGCCGGTCAGGACGCCGCCACGGATGGGAATCAGAACGAACGCGACACCGAGAACACCGCCCCCAGGCGGCCTGACGGATGGCCGTACTTGGTCGGCAGCCAGTTGTCCTTGGTGGCGCCCACCGCCGCCAGGCCCAGCACCCAGCCCTTCAGGTCCTTGGTCACGCCGACCTTGTAGTCGACGTAGTGGCCGATGGAATCGCCTTCCATGTTGACCTGGTTCTTGAGCTTCTGGTAACCGAGGTGGCCCACCAGGCCCCAGCCATCGCCCAGGTCGAAGTTGGCGGTGCCGTCCAGGTACCAGGTGCCCTTGCTGTCGGGCGTGCTGAAGAAGTCGCTGGGCGTGTAGGAATACTTGAGGGTGTAGTTGGCGTAGGTCGCGGCCAGGTACAGGTCGGTGTTGTTGTAGTTGCCGCCCTTGGGCGAGCTGGAGCCCGGATAGTAGTAGTGCAGCACGCCGGCATCGAGCGTGAAGCCGCCGCCGACGTCGCCCTTCCAGCCGCCATAGAAGTCCATTTCCAGGTTGCCGTCGGTGAAGACGAAATTGGACACGTTGGAGTTCCAGTTGCCCAGGTAGAAACCGGAGCTGTGGGTCAGGTCGATGCCCAGCTGGGCCGCCGGCCGGAAATCGGTCTGCGAGTAGCCGCGGAAGCGGTAATCGCTCGCGATGGTGGCATTGCCGCTGAGCGAGAAACCGCCGCCCAGGTCGGTCGGTTCGGCCTGCGCCGTTGCGATGAGACAAGTGGCGAGCACAACGGGCAAGGCTAGCAACGTCTTCTTCATGGTGCGATGTCCTGATCGGATTTGACGAGGAGGAAGGCCGAAGGCGCATCCATCGGGCCGGTCCTGCAACGGCGGATGCCGGCTCCCTCCCCTTCAAGCAAGGTCCGTGCCAGGTTTCAATTGCGTCTCAACGGGCTGGCGCGGCGCTGAACGGGCATATCGGGCGCACCAAGGCGGTGCGCCACGCCGCGCGCGCAGGCGGCGGCGCATCAAAATGGGGCTGGCGCCCCGTCATGGATCGCGGGACAAAAGAAAGACCCCGGCCCGCGCGGGCGGGTCGGGGTCGAGCGGCGCCGCCCGGGCTGGGCGGCCGTCAGGCGGCGGATCCTCCCGCCGCCTGGCGCGAGCCTCAGTTGGCGGCCGGAGCGGCCGGCGGCGGCGGGGGCACCGCGCCCGGGGCGTTGCCCGGACCCTTGCCGTGACGGCCTTCCATCTTGGCGTGACGTTCCTGCATCTTGGCCTGGCGGTCCTTGAGCATCTGGGTCACCTGGGTGCGCTGGCCGTCGTTCAGGCTGTCCCACACGGCCAGCCACTGGTCGCGGACTTGCTTGGCCTGCGCGCCGAACTGGTCGCGCGACTTGTCGGATTGCTCGATCAGCGCGCGCGGGTCCAGCTTGCCGCTGTCCAGTTGCGCCTTGAGCAGGTCGTGGCGCTGGCCGCCGGAGGCGCGCATGGCCTCGTGCAGGCTGCGTTGGCCGTCCTGGGCGGTCTTGACCAGGGCTTGTTGTTTGTCATCCAGCTTGAGCTGGTCGAGCTGCG
>NZ_CYTU01000005.1:167632-213329 GCF_001299375.1 Achromobacter sp. 2789STDY5608621
GCAAGCTATGTTTCAGTCGATTGCGCCCCTGCCGGACGTGAAAACGGGGCCCAGCGGGCCCCGTCCGTCGCGCCTATCGCGCACGCCGCGCGCATCGCTCAGCTGGCGTCCCAGGCCGCCAGGTATTCCTTCCAGTGCGCCGCGTCGCTGGCCGCCAGCGTATCGCGCACCAGCGCGATTTCGGCATCGTAGGCGGTGCGGTCGATTTCGCCGCGCAGGAAGCGGAAGCGGCAATACACCAGCCAGGTGTTGACCACGTCGGTCTCGCAATAGGCGCGGACCTCGTCGGCGCGGCCCTGGCTCCAGGCCTCCCAGACCTTGCTGCCGTCCATGCCGAGCTTGCCCGGGAAGCCGCACAGCTTGGCCAGTTCGTCCAGCGGCGCGTTGGCGCGGCCGTTGTACTTGGCCAGCAGGTCCATCAGGTCGGTGTGGCGGGAGTGATAGCGCGAGATGTAGTTGTTGAACTTGAAATCGCGGTCTTCCTCGCCCATGTCCCAGTAGCGCGGCGCGGGCACGCCCTGGATCAGGCTGCGATAGTGCAGCACCGGCAGGTCGAAGCCCGAGCCGTTCCAGCTGACCAGCTTGGGCGTGTAGCGCTCGATGGTCTTGAAGAAACCGGCCAGCAAGGCGGCTTCGGGATCGTCGGGCTGGCCCAGCGTCTTGACGCGAAAGCCCTGGTCGTCGCGGAACACACAACCCACCACCGCGACCTTGTGCAGGTGCAGCGGCAGGAAGTCGTGGCCCACGGCCTCGCGGCGCGCGGTCAGCGCGCGCTCGACCACTTCGGCGTCGGGGACGTCGGCGCTCCAGCCGTTGAGCTTGCGCAGGCCGTCCGCGTCGGGAATGGTCTCGAGGTCGAATACCAGGGTGGGCGTCATTTGGCGGGCAGGTACTGCATCGGATCCACGGGGGTGCCCTGGCGGCGGATCTCGAAATGCAGGCGCGGCGAGGTGGTGTCGCTCTGGCCGATTTCGGCGATCTTGGCGCCGCGCTTGACGTCCTGGCCGGTCTTCACGAGCAGCGTGCGGTTATGCGCGTACGCCGTGATGAAGCCGTTCTGGTGGTTGACGATGATCAGGTTGCCCAGGCCGCGCACGCCGTTGCCGCTGTACATGACCTTGCCATCCGCCGCGGCGTTGACCGGGTCGCCCAGCGCGCCGGCGATGTCGATGCCCTTGCTGTTGTTGTTGAAGCCCTGCATGATCTGGCCGCCCGCCGGCCAGGCCCAGTTGATCACGCCGGCATCGGCGGCGCGGGTGACAGGCTTGTTCTCGGCCGGGGTCGGCGTGGGCGGCGGCAGCGACGCCGTGGCGGTGGCCGAGGTGTCGCCGGGCTGGTCCAGCGGACGCGGCTGAGGCTTGGTGCTGGCGATGGGCGCGGGTTGCGCGCCGCCGCCCGACGAACCGGACATCTTCAACACCTGTCCGACCGAAATCTGGTTGGGGTCGCTGAGGTTGTTCCAGCGCTTGACGTTCTCGACATCGACGTTGTTGGCGCGAGCGATCTTGTAGAGCGTGTCGCCCGGCTTGACGACGTAGCTGCCGCCCGGCTGGGCGGCGGCGGCCGGTTGCCCGCCGGCCAGGTCGACGACCGGCGCGCGCGTGCCTTTGGAAGCGCAGCCGGCCAGGATGGCCAGGCTGAGGACGCCCGCCACGAAAAGCGGGCGGCGCAGGCGCGTCATGGACACGCCAAGGGTCATATCGGTCAGTTGCAACTGCCCGTTGAGCATACGTTTCTCCTGTTTGCTCAAGATTGTATTCCGGCACGCAGCGGCACAAAGCGCACGGCCTCTAATTCAGTTCGTTTCCAGCTGGCCGCGCCCGTGCGTTCGATCAGCACCAGGCGCTGGTTCGAGCCCCCTTCGGGAGCGATCAGGCGTCCACCCGGCGCCAGCTGCAGGAGCAGCGCTTGCGGGATGGTCAGGCCGGCGGCAGCCACAACGATAGCATCGAACGGCGCCACGCCGGGCAGGCCCAGCATGCCGTCGCCGTAGATCAAGCGGATCCGCGTGGTCAGCCGCAAGGCGCGCAGATGCTCGCGCGCCAGCTCGTAGAGGCCGCGGATGCGCTCGATGGAATGGACCTCGCGCACGAACTGCGCCAGCACCGCGGCCTGGTAGCCGCAACCGGCGCCGACTTCCAGCACGCGGGTGGGCGTGCGGTCTTCGCAGATGGCGGCGATCATGCGCGCCACCACCCACGGTTGCGAGATGGTCTGCGAGTGGCCGATGGGCAGCGCCGCGTCTTCGTAGGCGCGGCTGGCCAGCGCCTCGTCGACGAACAGGTGGCGCGGCACCGCGGCCATGGCATTGAGCACGCGCTCGTCGCTGACGCCCTGTCCGCGCAGGCGCTGCACCATGGCCTGGCGCAGGCGATCGGAATTGAGCCCCAGGTTGCCGCCGGCAGCCGGCGTCGGCGCCTTGGCCTGGCTTTGCAGGGTGGCGGCCGAAATGCGGGTATTGCTGTTGGCCGGCGTAACGCCGGGACTGAGCCGTCCGGAATCGTAGCGGACCGGGCTGGGCCGCCCGGGCACGGCCTGGGAAACGTCCGGCTGGCTTATGCGTCGGCGCATAGCGGCTCCGCCCAGGTCCGGATTTCTTCGAGCTGGCCGTGCTGGGTCAGATCCAGGCGCAGCGGCGTGACCGACACCCTGCCCTGCGCCACCGCGTGGAAATCCGTGCCCGGCGTGGCGTCCGCGGCCTGCCCCACCGGCCCGATCCAGTAGACCGTGTCGCCGTAAGGGGTGGTGGTGCGCACCACCGGCTGCGACGGATGGCGCTTGCCCAGGCGGGTGACCTCGAAGCCGTGCATGTCGTCGAAGCGGCGGCTGGGGATGTTGACGTTCAGCAGCACCGGCGCGGCCAGCGGCTGGGCCAGGTGGCGCTCGACCACCAGGCGGGCGGCGCGGGCGGCCGAGTCGATGTGCTCCCAGCCCTTCTCGGCCAGCGAGAAGGCGATGGCCGGGATGCCGAACAGGTAGCCCTCGCTGGCGGCGGCGACGGTGCCCGAATAGAGCGTGTCGTCGCCCATGTTGGCGCCGTTGTTGATGCCGGACACCACCAGGTCGGGGCGCGTGTCCATCAGCCCGGTCAGGGCGACGTGGACGCAGTCGGACGGCGTGCCATTGACGGCGATGAAGCCGTTGGAGGCGGTGCGCACCGACAGCGGGCGGTTCAGCGTCAGGGAATTGGACGCGCCGCTGTGGTTGGTCTCGGGCGCGACGACGGTCAGATCGCCGAGGCCTTCCAGCGCCTTGACCAGCGCTTCGAGCCCAGGGGCCGAGTAACCATCATCGTTCGAAACCAGAATTCGCATTGTGCATCCGAAAGAAAATAAAACGCGGGTGGACCGGCTGGATTGTACCGTCCGCGGAAGGCGCCGGCATGTCCCCGTCCACCTGTCCCCCGATGACCCGCTCGCATACCCGTACCCGGCCCGGCCGGCGACCGGGGTAGAATCCGCAGCCACCGAGACAACTGCACGATAACAACGGACCCCTCTAGAACATGGCGATCACCGAACCGTCCCTGGCGTTCACCGCGGCGCTCATCCTGCTGGCCTACCTGATCGGCTCCGTGCCGTTCGCCGTGGTGGTCAGCAAACTCATGGGGCTGCAGGACCCTCGCAGCTACGGCTCGAAGAACCCCGGCGCGACCAACGTGCTGCGCACCGGCAACAAGACCGCCGCCGCCCTGACCCTGCTGGGCGACGCCGCCAAGGGCTGGTTCGCCGTCTGGCTGGCGGTCAAGCTGGCCCCCGGCATCGCCCCCGCCCCCCTGGCCGCGGTGGCCGTGGCGGCCTTCCTGGGCCATCTGTATCCGATTTTCCTGGGCTTCAAGGGCGGCAAGGGCGTGGCCACCGCCCTGGGCGTGCTGGTCGCCATCCAGCCCTGGCTGGCGGTCGCCACGGCGGCCACCTGGCTGATCATCGCGGTGTTCTTCCGCTACTCGTCGCTGGCCTCGCTGGTGGCGGCGTTCTTCGCCCCGGTCTACTACGTGTTCGGCTCGGGCCTGGCCTGGCATGCCCAGCCGGCCATGGGCGTGGCCCTGGCCATCATCGGCGTGCTGTTGTTCTACCGCCACCGCGCCAACATCACGCGCCTGGTGCAAGGCACCGAAAGCCGCATCGGCGGCAAGAAAAAGTGACGCCCCGTCCGGCGGGCCGGCATGGCCGCCGCGGCGCGGGATGAAAAAAAGGGGGCTGCGGCCCCCTTTTTCATTGCCTGTCTCGGTCAGGCGATATCGGCCAGGTCCCAGCGCGGCCGCACGGTGAAGCCGTGGGCGTCCGGGTCCAGCGTCACCAGCCCGGCCTTGACCCGCTCGGCCGCCGCGAAGGCGATCATGGCGCCGTTGTCGGTGCACAGCGCCAGCGGCGGGAAATAGGCCTGGGCCTTCAAGGGCTTGAGCGCGGCGGCCAGCTTGGCGCGCAGCAGCTGGTTGGCGCCGACCCCGCCGGCCACCACCAGGCGGCGCAGGCCGGTCTGCTTCAAGGCGCGGATCGACTTGGCGGCCAGCACCTCGACGATCGCGGCCTGGGTCGCCGCGGCCAGGTCGGCGCGGGTCTGTTCATTCAGCCCGCCGTCCTGCTCGGTGGCCTTGACCCGGGTCAGCACGGCGGTCTTCAGGCCGCTGAAGCTGAAATCCAGGTCGCCGCTGTGCAGCATGGGGCGCGGCAGGTCGAAACGCGTGGCATCGCCCTGCGTCGCCAGGCGCGCCAGCGCCGGACCGCCGGGATAGCCCAGGCCCATCAGCTTGGCGGACTTGTCGAAGGCTTCGCCGGCGGCGTCGTCCAGGGTTTCGCCCAGCAATTCGTAGCGCCCCACCCCGTCGACCCGCATCAATTGCGTGTGGCCGCCCGACACCAGCAGCGCGACGAAGGGAAACTCGGGCCGCGGATCGGCCAGCATCGGCGACAGCAGGTGGCCTTCGAGGTGATGGATGGGAATGGCCGGCAGGTGGCGCGACCAGGCGAACGACTGCGCCACGCTGGCGCCCACCAGCAGCGCGCCGGCCAGGCCGGGACCCGCGGTGTAGGCGACCGCGTCGATGTCCGACATTTCCAGGCCCGCTTCGCGCAGCACCTGGTGGGTCAGCGGCACCACGCGCCGGATATGGTCGCGCGAGGCGAGTTCGGGCACCACGCCCCCGTATTCCTGGTGCATGGCGATCTGGGTATGCAGGGCGTGCGCGAGCAGGCCGCGTTCCGTACAGACGGCTGCGACGCCCGTTTCGTCGCAGGAGCTTTCAAAGCCGAGAATAATCATGGCGGCAGAGTTTACAACTGATGCGAAAATACGCCCGTTTACAAAATGACCGAGGGCGGCAACGCCCCCTCCCGACAAACCGAGCCTGCAAGCACCCTGGGGATAAGAATGCTGGAGAAGCTATTCAACCTGCGTGAACACGGCACGACCGCGAGAACCGAGATCGTGGCCGGCCTGACGACATTCCTGACGATGTCGTACATCATCTTCGTGAACCCGGACATCCTGTCGTCCACCGGCATGGACCGCAACGCCGTGTTCGTCGCCACCTGCCTGGCCGCCGCGCTGGGCTCGCTGGTGATGGCGCTGATCGCCAACTGGCCGATCGGCATGGCGCCGGGCATGGGGCTGAACGCCTTCTTCGCCTTCACCGTGGTCAAGACCATGGGCTACACCTGGGAGCAGGCGCTGGGCGCCGTGTTCATCTCGGGCGTGATCTTCCTGATCCTGACCATCTCGGGCATCCGGGTCTGGCTGGTCAAGGGCATTCCGCATTCGCTGCGCAGCGCCATCGCCGCCGGTATCGGCCTGTTCCTGGCCATTATCGCGCTGTCGAGCGCCGGCATCGTGGTCGCGCATCCGGCCACCAAGGTGACGCTGGGCGACCTGACCACGCCGGGACCGCTGTTCGCCATCCTGGGCTTTTTCATCATCGCCTCGCTGGACGCGCTGCGCGTGCGCGGCGCCATCCTGATCGGCATCCTGGTGGTCACGGTGCTGTCGATGGCGCTGGGCTACAACGAATTCAAGGGCGTGTTCGCGGCGCCGCCGAGCCTGGCGCCGACGCTGTTCAAGATGGACATCCTGGGCGCGCTGCACACCGGCTTCGTGCACGTCATCCTGGTGTTCGTGCTGGTCGAGGTGTTCGACGCCACCGGCACGCTGGTGGGCGTGGCCAAGCGCGCCGGCCTGATGCCGGAGGGTCGCCCCAACCGCCTGGGCCGCGCGCTGTTCGCCGACAGCACCGCCATCGTCGCCGGCTCGATGCTGGGCACCAGCAGCACCACCGCCTACGTCGAAAGCGCCTCGGGCGTGCAGGCCGGCGGCCGCACCGGCCTGACCGCCCTGGTCGTGGCCCTGCTGTTCCTGGCCGCGCTGTTCATCTCGCCGCTGGCCGGCGCCGTGCCCGCCTACGCCACCGCGCCCGCCCTGCTCTACGTGGCCGGCCTGATGATGCGCGAGCTGATCGACATCGACTGGAACGACGTCTGCGAAGCCACCCCGGCCGCGCTGACCGCGCTGGTGATGCCGTTCACCTACTCCATCGCCAACGGCATCGCCTTCGGCTTCATCAGCTACGTGGTGCTCAAGACCGCCACGGGCCGCGTGCGCGACGTGCATCCGGCCACCTGGCTGGTGGCGATCCTGTTCGTGATCCGCTACGCATTCTTCCCGGAATAACGTCCGCCAGACGCGCCATGCGAAACCGCCGCGCTTCCGATCCGGAAGGCGGCGGTTTTTTCATGCCGGCGCGCGTCCCCGCCGTCAGGCCACGGCGGTCCAGACCGCGAGTTCATAGCCATCGAGGTCGGCGAAGTGGAAGCGGCGGCCGCCGGGGAAATCGAAGGCCTCGCGGCTGATGCGGCCGCCCGACGCCGTCACGCGGCGCTGCGCGTCAGCCAGGTCGTCGGCGTACAGGATCACCAGCGGCCCGCCCGGGCGCACCGGCTCGCCGGTGGTGAAGCCGCCCTTCAGGCGACCATCGGTGAATTCGGTGTAGGTCGGCCCGTAGTCGGTGAACGACCAGCCGAAGGCGTCGCCATAGAAGCGCTTGCTGCGCGCGATGTCGGCGACGTTGAATTCGATGTTGTCGATCTGGTGGTTGTTGCCGGTGGCGCCCATGCGTGTCTCCCGCGGATATCGAAGAAAACCGCATCATCTCGCGAATCGCCTGCCCACGTCTCGCCAAAGCGCGGCAAGTGCGACGCGGAACCCCGACAGTGACAGGCGCACCGGTGAAGCCGGCAGGGTCCGCACCTGCCCCAGCCAATCGCCGCCATTGAGGTCCGCTATCAACCCGCCGGCCCTCATGGTTGCTGTCGGAGGCGGTTGAATTCGCCGATACACTCCCCATGTATATAAGACTATGGAGCCGACCTTGTCTCGCCACACCCCGCATTCCTCCTGTCCCCGCCGCCGCGAGCGCCGCGCATGAGCACCCTCGCCCGTATCCCCTTCTCGGTGCTGGACCTGGCGCCGATCGTGCAAGGCCGCGATGCCGCCGACGCCTTCCGCAACAGCGTGGCAGTGGCGCAGCACGTTGAACGCCTGGGCTACAAGCGCTTCTGGCTGGCCGAGCACCACAACATCAACGGCGTGGCCAGCAGCGCCACGGCGGTGCTGATCGGCCACATCGCCGGGCACACCTCGACGCTGCGCGTCGGCTCGGGCGGCGTGATGCTGCCCAACCATGCGCCGCTGATCATCGCCGAGCAGTTCGGCACGCTCGAAACCCTGTACCCCGGCCGCATCGACCTGGGCCTGGGCCGCGCGCCCGGCAGCGACGGCGCCACGCAGCACGCGCTGCGCCGCGGTCCGCGCAGCGGCCTGGAATTCCCGGCGCTGGTCGAGGAACTGCGCGGATTTCTCGCGCCCTCGCGTCCCGGCCAGCCGGTGCGCGCGATTCCCGGCGAAGGCCTGGACATCCCCATCTGGCTGCTGGGTTCGAGCGACTTCAGCGCCCGGCTGGCGGCCGAGCTGGGCCTGCCGTTCTCGTTCGCCGGCCACTTCTCGCCCGAGGGCATGGCGGCGATGCGCCTGTATCGCCACCTGTTCAAACCGTCCGAGACGCTGGCCCGCCCCTACGCCATGATCGGCGTGCCGGTGATCGCCGCGGCGACCGACGAGGAAGCCCGCCGCCAGGCCACCACGCAGCAACTCAAGTTCCTGTCGCTGGTGCGCGGCAACCGCCTGCAGCTGCAGCCGCCGGTCGACAGCATGGACGGGCTCTGGAACGAGTGGGAACGCGAGGCCGTGAACCAGCGCCTGGGCGCCGCCATCGTCGGCGGCCCCGAGACCGTCAAGCGCCGGCTGGAGGCCCTGGTGGCCGAAACGGAAGCCGACGAAGTCATGATCGTGTCCGATTTCTTCGATATCGCCGATCGCCTGCGTTCCTTCGAGATCGTCGCCGCGCTCAAGCAGCGCGACGGCATGTCCACAACAACCGCGGCGTGAGGCCGGCGGCCCCGCCGTCAGCCCCGCAAGCCCCGCAGACTGCGCTCGCCACAGCGCCAACCATTGCGACGTGACCGGTCCCCGCTCTACTATGGACTGGCAGGACCGGCAATACCGCGTCGCCGAATCCGGTTCGGGGCATGCCTCCCCCGCGCCGCAGATATCGACTTTTTGCGCCGCGCCAGCGGCAAGGATCCAAAATGAGTATTGTTGAACTGACCAAAGACACTTTCCAGGAAGCCATCACGCCGGACGGCACCCTGATCGTGGACTTCTGGGCGCCCTGGTGTGGCCCGTGCCGCGGTTTCGCCCCGGTCTTCGAGCAGGCCGCCACCGAGCATCCGGACGTCACGTTCGCCAAGGTCAACACCGACGTCGAGCAGGAACTGGCCGGCGCGCTGGGCATCCGTTCGATTCCCACGCTGATGGTGTTCCGTGAAAAGGTCCTGCTGTTCTCGCAACCGGGCGCCTTGTCGGGCGGCCAGCTCAATGAGCTGCTTGCCAAGATCAAGGAAGTGGACATGGAAAAGGTCCACCAGGAAATCGCCGCGGCCCAGGACAGCCAGGACGCGTGATGCGCAAGGGCCCCTCGGGGCCCTTGTGTTTTTCACGCCAGTTGTTCCCAGGCCGAGCGGCCGCGCGTGATGTTGGCCGCCGTCATCTCCAGGTCGGCCACGGCGTCGCGCGGCACCGTGAAGCGCAACGCCACGCCGTCGGCGCTGAAATCCTCCTGCACGATCACCGCGCCGGCCTGCGCCAGCCGCGACTTCAATAGCGGCAGCTCGGCGAAGCCGCAGGCGCACGCCACCGTGGCCAGGTCCACGATCTCGGCGCGCGGACCGTTGCGCAGGCAGTTGGCGGCGCAACCGCCATAGGCCCGCACCAGCCCGCCGGCGCCCAGCTTGACGCCCCCGAACCAGCGCACCACCAGCACCGCCACGCGGTCCATGCCCTGCCCTTCGATCGCCTGCAGGATCGGGCGTCCGGCCGTGCCGCCGGGCTCGCCATCGTCATTGAAGCGGTATTCCTGGCCGATGCGGTAGGCCCAGCAGTTGTGGGTGGCCTCGGGGTCGCTGTGCGCCGCGAAGAACGCCATGGCCTCGTCGATGCTGGAGACGGGCGCGGCATGCGCGACGAAGCGGCTTTTCTTGATGTCTTCCTCGTGCGAGCAGACAGCGGTCAAGGTGGTGGTCATAGCCCGGCATTGTAAGGGCCGGATCCAGGCCGGACCCCGGCCGCGCCTGGCGCGGCCAGGACGGACGGCTCCGGCGCGCGGGCCTCAGCCGTGGCAGTCGGCGACTTCCTGGTCCAGGTAGACGTCGAAGGCCACGTCGCGCGCCCACTTGGCCGGCAGGGCCTTCCAGGCGCCGGCCCGCGCCCATTCGCGCATGCGCGCATCGAGCCAGGCCTGCGTGGCGGTGTCGGCCGCCGGCAGCAGCCACACGCGTTCCTGGCGGGCGCCGTCGGCGCCCAGCGTGGCCGAGAATTTCTTCCATTCGGGAAAGCGCATCAGCGGCTCCCACACCGCGTCGTCGACCAGGCCGATGTCGCAGCCGCCTTCGCGCACCGCCACCAGCGCGTCCGACGGCACGCGGTAGGTGCGCACCACCGCGCCCCAGCTGCGGGCCAGCGCCTGCGCGCCGACGGCGGCCTCGGCCATGCAGACGCTGCGGCCGCGGGCATCGCTGCCCTGGCGCATGCGGGTATCGCTGCGGATCACGGCCTTGGGACGCGCGGCGTAGCCGGTGGCGACCGCCGCCAGCGACGCGGGCAGCGCCTGCCCCGGCTGCGCGCGGTCGGCCAGCACCACGTCGACCTCGCCGGCGGCCAGCAGGCGGGCCGCGTCGGCGGCCGCCACCTGCCGCAGGCTGAACGGCAGGCCCAGATCCTGCGCCAGCTTCTCGGCCATGGCGAGGTCCAGCCCTTCGGGGGTGCGGATCTTGGCGCCGGCCGCCGGCGCGGGCGCCAGGTACGGCACGCCCACCACCAGCTCGCCGCGCTGGCGCGCGGCCGCCAGGCCGTCGGCCGGCGCCGCGCCGCTGGCCGCGGACAGCAAGGCCGATACGCCGATCAGGAGACAAAACACGCGCCGCATCCCTGGCCTCACACGTACTGGTAGCGCAGCAGCCGGTGCTTGAGGTTCTCGAGCACGAACTGGTCGATCAGCGCGGCCAGCACCGCGATGACCAGGATGTTGGTCATCACGCCGGTCATGTCGGCGATCTCGCCCGAATAGGCCAGCGAACGGCCCAGGCCCTTGCCGAAGCCGATCAGCATCTCGGCCGAAATCAGCGCGCGCCAGGCGTTGCCGAACGCCAGCTGGGCGCCGGTGATCAGCTCGGGCATGACGGCCGGCAGGTACACGCGCTTGACCAGGCCCCAGGGCGTGGCGCCCATGACGCGGGCGGCCGAGACGTGCACGCGCTGCACCGACTCGGTGGCGTTCATCACGCTCAGGGCCGCCGGGAAGAACGCCGACAGCGCCACCACCACGATGATCGGCGTGCTGCCGAAGCCCATCACGATCAGGAACAGCGGCACCCAGGCGATCGACGGAATCGACTGCAGGATGACGATGGCGCTGCGCAGCACTTCGCGAAAGAAGAACAGCACTGCCGCCACCAGGCCAAAACCGATGCCCGCCGCCAGCGCCAGGCCGTAGCCCGCGCCCAGCCGGCCCAGCGTGCCCATCAGGCTCTGGTGGAACGATTGCTTGCCCAGGTCTTCGAACAGGCGTTCGAGCACCGCCGGCACGCCCGGCATCAGGAAGTCGGGCAAGGCGAACGCCGCCGCCTGCCACAGCGCCAGGATGAACAGGACGCCCAGCACGCCCGCCAGATGCTTGCGGGCGCCGGTCACACGGGTCGATGCGCTCAAAGCTTGCGAGCCTCTTGCCAGGACAGGTCGACGATGCTGGAGACGTCGTACGGCTTGCCGTCGCGCGTCTTGAGCGAACCCTGGGCCTGCAGGATGTCGGCGATCTCCTGCATGCGCTTGGTGTCCTTCTCGGTCAGCTTGGGCGTGAACACCTGCGTGCTGATGGCCTCGGCGATCACCGTCTCGCGCGGCAGCTCGCCACGGTTCAGGGTCTTGAGCGTGGGCTCGGCGATGAAGTACGAGGCGATCAGCTTGGAGGCCTGGGCCGGTTCCTTCTGCAGCAGCGCGATGGCCTGGTTCTGAGCGTCCAGCGCCTTCCAGACGTCATCCTTGCGCTTGGCCAGCGTCTCGCCCGAGGTGATCACCACCATGCACGGGAATGGCCAGGCCTGGCCCACTTCGTAGATCTGCTTGACCGGCGCCACCAGCTGCGCGATGCGGTCGTAGGGTTCGAACAGGAAGGCCGCGTCGACGCGCTTGCCCACCAGCGACTGCACCGCCACCGCCGGGCTCACGCCCATCACGTTGACGTCGTCCGCGCCCAGGTTGCCCTGCTTGAGCACCACGCCCTTGAGCACCACGTCGGCGGTGCTGCCCTCGGCCTGCGAGGCCAGCGTCTTGCCCTTCAGGCCGGCGATGTCCTTGATGCCCGAATCGTCGCGCACGATCAGCGAGTGGTAGCCCTGCTGCGCGCCGCCCACCACCTTCAGGTCCGCGCCTTTCGAGGCCCAGGCCACGGCATTGGTGAAGCCCAGCACGCCGATGTCCAGCTGGCCGCCGACGATGGCCTTGATCAGGTCGGTGCCCGACTTGAACTCGATCAGCTCGGAATCCAGGCCGGCCTTCTTGTAGTAGCCGCCCTCCTGCGCCACGATGGCCTGCGCATCGTCCATCACGCGCAGGTAGCCGACGCGGAATTTCTCGGCGGCCATGGCGGGCGCCGCCGCCAGGAGCGCCGCGGCCAGCGGCAGGGACAGCCATTGCTTGAATTTCATGGGAAAAGCTCCAGGGAATCGAGGATGGCCGGCGCCGGTGGCGCCGTCCGTAAACCGGAAAATCAGGGAATCAGGCCGCCAGCGCCAGGTCGGCGTGGGCCGACGAACCGCCGACGGCGATGCCCAGCAGGCGCAGGATCTCGCGCTTCTCGGCGGCCAGGTCGGACAGGTCGTGGCTCTTGGCGCGATGGGCCAGGTTGAATTCGCGCAGCACCCGCGCCGGACGCGGGCTGAACACCACGATGCGGTCGGCCAGGAACAGCGCCTCGTCGACGTCGTGAGTCACCAGCAGCACGGTGGGCTTTTCCTGCGCGATCAGCTGGCGCAGCACGTCCTGCAGCGCCAGGCGCGTCAGCGCGTCGAGCGCGCCGAAGGGTTCGTCCATCAGCATGGTCTGCGGCTGCGCGATGAAGGCGCGGGCCAGCGCGGCGCGCTGGCGCATGCCGCCGGACACCTGATGCGGGTAATAGTGCTCGAAGCCGGCCAGGCTGACGCGCGCCAGCCACTCGCGCGCCGCCTCGCGGGCGCGCTTCTTGGGGGTCTTCTGGAATTCCAGCGCCAGCGCCACGTTGTCTTCCAGCGTCAGCCACGGATACAGCGCGTGTTCCTGGAACACCAGCGTGCGGCTGGGATGCGGGCCCGTCACGGCCTTGCCGTCAGCCAGCACCTGCCCTTGCGTGGGCTTTTCCAGGCCGGCGGCCAGGTGCAGCAGGGTCGACTTGCCGCAGCCGGACGGGCCGACCAGCGCGACCAGCTCGCCGGTCTTGAATTCGCTGGTGAAGCCGTCGACGACCGGCAGGTCGCCGAAGTGCTTGTGGACGTGGTCGAAAGTCAGGTTCATGGAACGAATCGTGGGCGCGCGTTGGGGAACGGGCCTAATCTAACAATTCGTTATATGAATCCAAACGATCAATATCGAATGTTCTTAAGACTTGTGGTTATAAACAAAGCACCTCAGGCCGCCGCCTGCGCGCGGCTGGCGTGGCGCTGCAGTCCGAATGCGATCAGGAAGCCCAGCAGCACCGACATCGCCGCCGCCAGGAAGATCGCCGGATAGCCGAAGCCGCCCGAGATGTAGCCCGCCACCGGGCCGGTGGCGCCCAGGGCCAGGTCCAGGAAGGCGGAATACGCGCCCAGCGCGGCGCCGCGGCTGCCGGCCGGCACGCGCGCCACGGCCTCGACGCCGATGGCCGGGAACACCAGCGCGAAGCCGCAGCCGGTCAGGGCCGCGCCCACCAGCGCGGCGGTGGGATTGGGCGCTAGCCACAGCAGCGCCAGGCCGGCGGCCTCGACCAGGAACGACACCTGCGCCACCTTGAAGCCGCCAAAGCGCGTGATGGTGCCGGCGAACAGCAGGCGCACGCCGATGAAGGCGCAGCCGAACGCGCTGAGCGCGTGCGCCGCGCCCTCCCACGAGAAGCTGGCGTAGTACAGCGCCACGAAGGCCGCCAGCGTGCCAAAGCCGACCGAGCCCAGCCCCAGCGCCATGCCGTGCGGGAACACCCGCAGCACCACGCTCTTGAAGGCCATGCGATGCCCGCCGACGATGGCCACCGCGGCCCGCGCCAGCGCCAGCCCCAGGCCGGCCAGGCCCAGCAGCAGCACCGCGCCGCCCAGCGCGCCCATGCTCCATTCGGTTTCCAGGTAGACGCCCAGCGGCGCGCCCAGCGCCAGCCCGCCGTAGGTGCAGATGCCGTTCCAGGAGATCACCCGCGCCGTGTGCAGCGGGCCGACCCGGGCAATCGCCCAGGTGGCCGAGCCGGTGCCGACCCAGCTTTCGCCGAAGCCCAGCGCCAGCCGGCTGACGATGATGGCGCCCAGGCTGAGCCAGGCGCTGCGCTCAAAGGCATAGGCCAGCAGCAGGAACACGCCGCTGGCGGCGCAGGCCGCCATGCCGATCACCACGGTCTGCTTGGGTCCGACCGTATCGGCCATGCGGCCGGCGTGCGAGCGGCTCAGCAGCGTGGCTACGTACTGCACGCTGATGGCCAGCCCCGCCAGCACCGAGCCGTAACCGAGCTGGCCGTGCACGTAGCCGGGCAGCACCGCGAGCGGCAGGCCGATGGCCAGGTAACAGATGAAGGTGAAAAAGGCGATCGCGACGATGCGCGAGGTCAACGCGAACGTCCCGATGGGCTGGCCATCGGGCGTGGTATGAGGTGTGGGAGGCATGGCTGACTGGGTGGAACCTGGCGCAACGGGCCAGGGTTTACCCGGATGATAGCCCAGCAGGATTGCGGCTGGCTGAACGGGATTCGGCCAGCCGCCTCGATGCGGGGATCAGGCTTGGGGGATCAGGCTTCGATACCGCGCGAGGACAGGTAGTCTTCGTAGCCGCCGCGGTAGTCGACGATCTCGCCCGAGGGCAGGATCTCGATCACGCGGGTGGCCAGGCCCGACACGAATTCGCGGTCGTGCGAGACGAACACCAGCGTGCCTTCGTACTTTTCCAGCGCGAACTGCAGCGATTCGATCGATTCCATGTCCAGGTGGTTGGTCGGCTCGTCGAGCAGCATGACGTTGTGGCGGCCCAGCATCAGGCGGCCGAAGGTCATGCGGTTCTTTTCGCCGCCGGACAGCACCTTGGGCGCCTTGGGCAGGTCGTCCGCCGAGAACAGCAGGCGGCCCAGCACCGAACGGATCGACTGGTCGTCGTCGCCCGGCTGGCGATGGTCGCCCATCCAGTCGAGCAGGTTGATGTCGGTCTGCAGGAACTGATCCGACACGTCCTGGGCCATGTAGCCCAGGTCGGCGTTTTCCGACCACTTGACGCTGCCGGCGTCCGGCGCCAGGTCGGTGGCCAGCAGGCGCAGCAAGGTGGTCTTGCCGACGCCGTTGGCGCCGATGATGGCGATCTTCTCGCCGGCATCGACCATGGCCGAGAAGTTGCGGATCACGGGCGCGTCGTAGGACTTGGACAGGCCTTCGACCGTGACCGCCAGGCGGTGCATGACCTTGTTCTGCTCGAAGCGGATGTACGGGTTCTGGCGCGACGAGGGCTTGACCACGACCTGCTCGGCCTTGATGCGGTCGATCTGCTTGAGGCGCGAGGTGGCCTGGCGCGACTTGGACTTGTTGGCGGCGAAACGGCGCACGAAGTCCTGCAGTTCGGTGACGCGTTCCTTGGCCTTGGCGTTGTTGGCCACCAGGCGCTCGCGGGCCTGGGTCGAGGCCAGCATGTAGTCGTCGTAGTTGCCCGGGTAGATGCGGATCTCGCCATAGTCCAGGTCGGCCATGTGGGTGCAGACCTGGTTCAGGAAGTGACGATCGTGGCTGATGATGATCATCGTGCTCTGGTAGCTGTTGAGCACGCTTTCCAGCCAGCGGATGGTGTTGATGTCCAGGTTGTTGGTCGGTTCGTCCAGCAGCAGCACGTCCGGGTTCGAGAACAGCGCCTGCGCCAGCAGCACGCGCAGCTTCCAGCCCGGCGCCACTTCGCGCATCGGCAGGTTGTGCTGGTCCACGGCGATTTCCAGGCCCAGCAGCAGCTCGCCGGCGCGGGCTTCGGCGGTGTAGCCGTCATATTCGGCGAACTTGGCTTCCAGGTCGGCCGCGCGCATGTAGTCGTCTTCCGACGCTTCCGGGTTGGCGTAGATCGCGTCGCGCTCGGACATCGCGGCCCACATCTCGGTGTGGCCCATCATCACCACGTCCAGCACGCGCAGGTCCTCGAAGGCGAACTGGTCCTGGCGCAGCTTGCCCAGGCGCACGCCCGGCTCCAGCGAGACGTTGCCGGCCGACGACTCCAGGTCGCCGCCGATGATCTTCATGAACGTCGACTTGCCGGACCCGTTGGCCCCGATCAGCCCGTAGCGGTTGCCTTCCCCGAACTTGACGCTGACGTTCTCGAAAAGGGGCTTGGGACCGAACTGGATGGTGAGATTGGCGGTGGATATCACGGTGGTGTCTTGGGGGGAATCTTGGTTTTGAGGTCGCGCAGCGGCCAAAGCGGATGCGGCGAAACCCGATAGTGTACCAAGCCCATCTGTCCGGAGCTTGCCACGCAAGCGCACAGGCGTGGCGCTCGGGCTGGCGTCGAGTGCCATTTGTTGTCTTAAAGTAAAAATTTGTATTAAATCGGGTACCATTGCGCCCTCGACACGCGCGCTTCCTGCCCGCCGGGCCATGGAGGCTGACTCAACCCCTAGCCGCCGTCCCGTGACCGATTCGTCCCCGCCTTCCGGAAACGTCAAGTTCTATTTCCGCTCATTGATCGTCGCCGCGCTGGTCGCGATCACCATGTTGTGGGCGACGCCCCGACTGACGCCCAGTTCGGATCTGCTGACCTACGCCATTGCCCGACTGCAGGCGCGGCTGGTGGGCGGCTATTACAGTCCCGCGCATCGCAACGACACCACCGTGGTGCTGATCGACGACGATTCGCTCGATCCGCAAAAAGGCGCCTGGCCCGTCCCCTACCGCACGCATGCCCGCTGGCTGCGCAATATCGGCCTGATCCACAAGCCCCGCGCCATCTTCCTTGACATCACCTTCGGCCGCGAACGGGACGACCCGACCTTGCCGGAGCTGGTCTCTGCCCTGTGCGAGCTGCGGGACGCCGGCGTGCCGGTGTTCCTGGCCGCGCTGCCTGGCGACGATGGCGGACTGCGGCTGCGCGATGGCCTGGCCACGCCGGCCGGCCAGCCGCCCTGCTTCACCCTGGTGGACGTGCGCTATTCGGCCAGCAAGGTCGACCGGCTGGTGTGGAGTTATCCGCTCTGGTCCGACGGCGACACGCGCAGCGCCGCGCTGGCGATGGCGCAGGACGTGGCCGGCATCGCGCTGCCCAAGGGCGAAGAGGCCATGGCCCTGACCTGGGGGGTCGACAACCTGGGCCAGCGGCCTTTCTCGCCCGACTGCCGCCTGGCGCGCGGCGGCTATCCCGAAATGCTGCCGGGTTACGTGCGCAGGCTGCTGTACGGCCCCGAGGCGAGCAAGCCGATCTGCCCCTACACCCGCACGCTGACCTTGTCCGAACTGCGCGCCGCCGATACCGACCAGGCCCGCCTGGAGGACCTGCTCACGGACCGCTACGTCATGATCGGCGCGGCGTTGAGCGGCTTCAACGACACTGTGCTGTCGCCCGTGCACGACGTGATCCCCGGGGTCTTCATGCACGCCATGGCGCTGGACAACCTGCTGACCTACCGGGACCACTACAAGCGCGCGCTGGAATGGGAAATCTGGCCACCCAACATCCTGTGGCTGCTGGGCATCCCCATCGTCATGGCGGCGCACTTCCTGCACTGGCTGGCCCAGTGGCTGGCCGTGCAACTGCGCGAAATCAATGGCTGGACCAGACGCTGGCTGGTGCCGCCGAAATCATGGCGGCTGACCGCGGCGACGCCCCCGGCCGAGGGCACCGAGATGCTGCCGCAGCGGCCCGCGCGGTGGATCGCGCTGGGCGCCGCGCGCGGCCCGCTGACGCGCCTGCGCCTGCTGCGCGCCATCTGCGCCGATCGCGCCTGCCGCCGCTGGCTGGCGCGCAAGGTCGCGGAAAAGCTGCTGATCGCGCTGGCGCTGACACTGGGCAAGGCGGCCTCCATCCTGCTGTCTTCGCTGGTGGTCATGTACATCGTGCTGATTGCGCAGGAATGGGTGGACGTCGGCACCCTGCCCATTGTCGACCTGGCGGTCATGGCGCTGGCCGCGCACTGGCTCGGCTGGACCGACACCGTCACCAAGTTTCTCGGCGGCAAGCCCAAGGCGGACACGACCACCCCGCCCCCGGCGCCGCCGCAATCTTCCGCCAAACCTCAGGAGTAGAACCGCATGATCCAGCCTTCCTCCATGATTGCCGCCGCCCTCGCGGCGTTGGCCCTGTACGGCGCGCCGGCCCTGGCGGCCGACCAGATCGTCGGCGCCAGCCTCAAGCCGCTGCCGCTCTATGCACAGCCGGGCGGCGGAACGCCGGCCGCCCAATCCGATGGCCAGGGCATGCCGTGGCCGGTACTGGAAAGCCGCGAAGAGTTCTACCGGGTGAAGGTGAACGGCGCCGACTACTGGGTGGACAGCATGCAGGTGCGCGTGGCGCGCAATTCGTCGGCGCAGTGCGGCCCGGTGGTCAAGCGCGTGCCCGGTCCCACCGGCTCCACCGCCGGCGCCGGCGAAAATGCCTGCCGCTGACATGGCGATGCCCTTCCATCACGCGCCCCGCCTCGCGGCCCTGACCCTGGCGATGGTCCTGGCTGGCTGTGCCAACATGCCCGGCGCCGGCCTGTCGTTCAAGACCGGGGAATTGCCGCCCGCCCCCACCGACCGCAAGTGGCCCGACGCCGACCGCGACGCTCGCAATCAGCGCGCGCAACACATGGGCCTGGTTGCCATGCCCGAGATGCAGGGCTACCTGAACGGCCTGCTCGGCCGTATCAAGGATGCCGCCGGCGTGCCCGGCTGGCCAGGCGCGGTGTACGTCACCGCTTCCCCGGCGCTGGAGGCCTACAGCACCGGCGCGGGCAATATCTACCTGTCGATCGGATGGCTGTCGTCCGCGGAGTCCGAGGACGAGATCGTCGCCATCCTGTCGCACGAATTTGGCCACATCTACCTGGACTATCACCAGCTGGAAGCGGCCAATACGACCAGCGACCAGGTCGCCACGCTGGCGGCGCTGGGCGTGGCCCTGGCGCAAAAGGCCGGCAGCGCGACGGGCTGGAGCCCGGTGGACAGCGTGATCGCTTCCTATGCCTTCGGCAAGGACGTGCTGGTCCCCGCCTGGAACCGGCAGCAGGAGGAAAACGCCGATCGCTTCGGCGCCACCGTCAGCCTGCGGCTGGGCTATTCCTACACGCAAGGGTTCAAGGCCTTCCTGGAGCGTCAGGCCACCTGGGAAACGGACAACGCCAGGATCCAGGAAGAAGACCGCAAGCGCATGGTCGAGCAGATCAAGCAGGCCGCCGCGCAGGATGCGCGCAAGCAAGCCAAGGCCTCGGGCAACCAGGTCGCGCCGCTGACCGAGATGCAGGCGTCGCTGAGCTCTGGCCTCGCTGGCGCCAGCGAAGACCTGCGCAATGGCCTGGACGACATCTGGAAAAAGCTGACCGTCAGCCATCCCAGCACCGAAGCGCGGCTGACCTCGCTGACCGGGCAGGTCACGCCGCTGATGGCCGGCAAGCCTCGCCCCGCGGCCACCATCGCGCCGTGGGACAAGGCGCGCGCGCAACGTCGCAGCGCCACCGTGCTGAAGAACTATCAGAGCGCCAACGCCGCGCAACAGGCGCTGCAGGCGCAGGACTATGTCCAGGCGCGCAAGCTCGCGGCCCAGGCCGCCTCCGGCCCGACCGCACAGCAGGCGTTGCCGCTGCTGGCGCTAAGCATGGCGCAAGGCGAACCCGGCAAGCCGTCCGCCCGCGCCGCCGCCCTGCTGGACCGCAACCTGCAATCCGAGGGCGACCGCGCCTGGCGCATTTATGTCCTGCGCGCCAACAATCTGCTGGGCTCGGGCCAGCGCGCACCCGCCACCGCGGTCATGAACCAGGGCTTCGAGTATTTCAAGGATGCCGGCCTGGCCTGGCCGGAGGCCATTGCCTTCTACGGGCAGACCGACAGCTGGGACAGGGCGCGCAAGCTGGCGCAGGAATGCGCGTCGCGCTTTCCCAGCTATGCCGGCGCCTGCAACAAAGCCGCGCAGACACCCGCCGAGCAGGCCGAGGCCAAGCGCCGCGGCGAGCAGAAGGCGCAGTCGTTGGTCGACAGGCTGTTCAAGAAGTGAAGCACGCCACGCGGCGGGCCTTGCGGCCCGCCCGCGTCAATGATGGTGTTCGTCCAGCACCAGGTGGGCCAGACCCTTTTCGGTGGCGATGCCGACCTTCTGGCCGATCGGCAGCGTCGCCTTGGTGGCCACGTGGCCGTACGGCAGCCCGGTCACCACCGGCACCTTGACCGTCTTGCGCAGCCAGGCCACCACCTCGTGCAGGTCGTAGCCCTTGTCGTGCGGCGCCAGCTTGTAGTCCGAGAAGCGGCCCAGCACGATGGCCTTCTGCTTGCCCAGGATGCCCGCCTGCCACAACTGGATCAGCATGCGTTCGATGCGGTACGGGTGCTCGGCCACGTCTTCCAGGAACAGGATGCCGCCGCGCACCTTCGGCATGTACGGGGTGCCGATCAGCGAGGCCAGCATGGCCAGGTTGCCGCCCCACAGGATGCCGCGGCAATCGACCGGGTCGGCGTCCTGGGTCTCGAAGCTGAGGATTTCCAGCTCGCCGCGCATCACTTCGCCGAACAGCGCTTCGGTCAGGTCGTCGACCTTCTTGCCGCCGAAGTCGTAGATGGCGGTGGCGCCGGTGTAGCTGACCGCGCCGGTCTGCGCCAGCAGCGCCAGGTTGAAGGCGGTGAAATCGCTCATGCCGACGAAGCGCTTGCCGCTGTCGGCCATGGCCTTCCAGTCAACCAGGTGCAGCAGCCGGCCCATGCCGTAGCCGCCGCGCGTCACCATGACGATCGGCAGCTTCTGCTTGGCGGCGCGCGTCAGGCTGGCCAGGCGCTGGGCGTCGGTGCCGGCAAAGCGCTGGTGTTCGGCCAGCGCGGTGCGGTCCAGCGCGGTCTTGAAGCCCTGCGCGGCCAGGCGCTCGCGCGCCAGCTCGACGGTCTGCGGGTCGCGCACCGCCGACGACGGCGAGATCAGGTAGATGCCGCGCGCGTCCGGGAAGCTGTGGACGTGGCCCGGCTCGTGGTCGTGGCTGTGGTCGTGGCCGCAGGCCTCGCCGCATTCGTGATCGTGGTCGTGCGCGTGGCTGGCGTGGTCATGCGCCGGGGCGGCGGCCGCCCTGGCGCCGCGCGCCTTGGCGCCTCGGGTGTTGCTCATGCGATGGATTCCTTGGCGCGGCGTTCGCGGAAGAACCGGCGCAGCAGCTCGCCGCAGGGTTCCGCCAGCACGCCGCCGGTGACTGAGGTGTGATGATTGAGTTTGGGCACCGAGCCCACGTCCAGCACGCTGCCGCAGGCGCCGGTCTTGGGGTCGTAGGCGCCGAACACCACCCGCGCCAGGCGCGCATGCAGCATGGCGCCGATGCACATGACGCAGGGCTCCAGCGTGACGTACACGGTGATGCCCGGCAGCCGGTAGTTTTCCAGGGCGCGCGCCGCGCCGCGCAGGGCGACGATCTCGGCATGCGCGGTGGGGTCGTGGTCGATGATGGTGCGGTTGTAGCCGCGCCCCAGGATGTCGCCCTGGGCCGAGACCACCAGCGCGCCCACCGGCACCTCGCCGATGTCATAGGCCGCCCGCGCCTCTTCCAGCGCCAGCGTCATGAATTCGGCGTCCTGCGCGGTCCAGGGCGGCACGGCCGCCATGGCGATCGGCTCAACCACGGTACACCCGCGACTTGAGCGCGATGCGGCCGGCCAGGCTGGTCACGGCCTCTTCGAGCCACTGGTAGAGCTCGGCGTTCTCGTCGTAGCGCGCCTGGTTCAGGTTCGACACCCGGCCTTCCTCGATGAAGCCCCAGGCGCGGCTGCGCTTGTCGCGGTGCTTCGGATCCCAGACGCCGAAGGCGTAGCCGCCGGCGCGCCGGATCAGCGAGAAGCACGGAATGTCGGTGTAGCCGTCGCCAACGAACACCATCTGGTCGAACGGCACCCGCAGGCGGTCCTCGGGCACCTTGCGGTTGACCTCGAACGGCTTGTTGCGGAAATCGCGGCCGATGATGCCCTTCTGGATGTGGAACAGGTAGCGCGTCTTGTCGGTGAAGCTGACGATGCGGCGCGGAAACTCGATGCCGCCGTCGGCGCCGTAGGTGAATTCGGAGGCCCAGATCTCGGTGAACTCGTGCGCGATGGGCGTGGAGCGGACCACGTCGCCGATGCCGCTGGAGATCAGGTAGAACTCCAGCTGCACCTGCGGCTGCGCCGCCCGCACCGCGGCGCGCAGGCGCTGGAACAGCGTGACCACGCCATCGTGCAGTTCGAGACGCGCGCCCCAGTCGCGCAGCCGCTGCTGCGTGATGAGGCCATGCTTGCCCTCGCGCGAGAGCTGGATCATCTGGTAGAGATAGGCCGGGACCGGGTCCCAGTCCTGGTTGGACAGCAGCGGATCGACCTGGTCTTTCCAGAAGGACGCCGTGTCCACCCCGATGCTGTCCAGGAAACCGGACGTGCTGTCCGAGGCCAGCGTGTCGTCGAAGTCGAAAATCAGGGCGATGACGTCGGACATGGATATGCGTAAGTAAGGGCGACAGCCGCCATTTTGCCTGATTGTGGCGGCGGCCGGGGCGCGGGGAAGGACGCATCGCCCCTCCCCTGGCGCCATCGATCGCCCGTTACTGGCGCATCGGCGCGGGCGGCGGCGGCGCCATGCCCGGAGCGGGCGCCATGCCGGGCGCGCCAACCGGCGGCGGAGGCGGCGGCACCGTGCCGGCGGTGCCAGCCGGCACCTGGATCACGGTTTCACGCAGCACGCCGCCGCCCTGCACGCTGCCGCGCACCTGGGTCGGAGAGGTCATCTGCGTGATGCAGTCCTGGCGCGAATCGGCCGGCAGGCGATTGCAGCGGTCCAGCATGTTCTGCTGGTGCTGGTCGGTGGTGCCGTCGCTCAGGCGCTGGCGGTTGGCTTCCTCGCGGGCGGCGCCCGCCTCGCGCATGCAGGCGGTGCGCTCCTGGCCGGTGCTGCCGTTCTTGCAAGCCGCCACATCTTGTTCATATTGCGCCTGGATGCCGGCGCGGCCGATCGGATCGGCCGCCTGGGCCGCTCCCGCGGCCAGCATCAGGCCAGCCGCGCAAAGGGATGCCGCAAGGCGTTTGGTGTGCATGGGACGTACATTCATGGCCAGCTCCTTGGAGAAAGAGGATTGAACCCGAACGGCGCGGGCCTGGCTGGGCCGGCACCGTCTGCTTGATACAACTATCCCACGATGACACGACGGGGACATGTCCAGCAACGTGCAATCGTAAGCCGAAGTTTCCGATGCTGCGACGCAATATTCATTGCGCCAACGCAATTCGTCCCCGAAAAAGCGCCGATACGTCCCCGTGTACCCGGCGCCGCCCTGCCCGCTACCTCGCGTCCAGGTCGGCGTCGGCCTTGGTCAAACGGTTACGGTAAACCGCCGCGCGCATCAGCAGCATCGCCGTCACCGGCGACGACACGATCAGCAGCAACGTGATGATCACTTCATGGAACACGGGCCGCGACGACAGCGCCGAGAACACCAGGATCGACGCCGCCAGCACGCAGCCGCAGCCCAGCGTGTTGCCCAGCGTGGGCGCGTGGATGCGGGCGTAGAAGGTGCGAAAGCGCAGCAGCCCGGCCGAGCCGGTCAGCGCCAGCAGGCCGCCCAGCACCAGCAGCACGCTGGCCGGAATGCTGGCCCACAGGGGAAGATTGTCGATCATGGCTCGATCACCTCGCCGCGCAGCAGGAAGCGGGCCATGGCGGTCGAACCCACGAAACCGAACAGCGCGATCAGCAACGCGATGTCGAAGTACACCGACGTGCCCGAGCGGATGCCGAACACCAGCATGGTCAGCATGCCGTTGATGTAGAGCGTGTCCAGCGCCAGCACGCGGTCCTGCGCGGTGGGGCCGCGCAGCAGGCGGATGGCGGCGAACACCATGCCCAGCGCGAAGCACACCAGGGCAAAGGACGCCGCCCAGTAGAGTATGGCGTTCATTCGAAGATCTCCATCAAGGGGCGCTCGTAGCGGTCCTGCACCAGGCGCACCCAGTCTTCCTCGTTCTGCAGGTCGAGCACGTGCAGCTTGAGGCGGTGGTCATCGCCCAGTTCGACCCAGACGGTGCCGGGCGTGTAGGTGACGATGCAGGCCAGCATCGCCAGGCCATGCGGATCGCGCATGGTCAGCGGGATCTTGATGAACCCGGGCGAGAAATCATTGCGGCGCGGATTCAGGATCAGCTTGGCCACCGCGATGTTGGACTTGATGATGTCCACCGTCACGTGCCAGAACAGCGGAATCGCCTTCCACAGACGGCGCGGCCGCGCCTTCAGCGGCCGCAGGCGCGAGGCGGCCCAGGTGAACCACAGGGCCAGCGCCACGCCCAGCGCGATCTGGCCGGCCGACAGGCTCTCGTTCAGCACCAGCCACAGGACGAACAGGAATACCGGCAGGAAGAGGAAATAGAGGCGGCGCATCAGTTTCCTCCCAGCGTGGCGCGCACCGTCTGCGCGGACATGACGGCGTCGATATAGCTCTTGGGCTGGTCCAGCGAACGCGCGGCGTCATCCAGGTAGGCCGACACCGGGCCCGCGCCCGCCGCCAGGCCCACGCACAAGAGCAGCAGGACCGCCACCGGCCCCGCCTCGATCACACGCAGGCGCGGCGTGCTGCGATCGTCGCTGGCCCAGAACACGCGGATGCCGGTGCGGCCCAGGCCGATCAGCCCCGCCAGGCCGGACACCAGCACGGCCGCCACCAGGATCCAGGCGTCCATCGGCGGCGCCGACTCGTTGGCCGCCGAGACCGCCGCCGACAGCAGCGAGAACTTGGCGACGAAGCCGGACAGCGGCGGCAGCCCGGTCACCAGCAAGGCGCAACAGATGAAGGCCAGGCCGAGGAACGCCATGGCCGCCGGAATCGCCACCCCGACCACGTCGTCGGAACGATTCACCGAGGCCGGGTCGTCCAGGTCGAATGCGTCCAGCGTCACCGCCAGCACGTTGGCGCCGAAGCTGCGGGTGCGTTCGATGAGTTCGGCCAGCATGAAGAACGCGCCCGTGGTCAGCACCGAACTGATCAGGTAGAACAGCGCCGGGCCGGTCAGCGTCACGCCGGGCATGCCCAGCGCCGTCAGCAGCGTGCCGGCCGAGACGATCACGCAATAGCCCACCATCTTCTCGAGCTGCTGCGTGGCCAGCAGGCCCAGGCCGCCGAACAGCAGCGTGGCCAGGCCGGCCGCGAACATCCAGTCCAGGCTGAACGCCGCCGGCGCGCCGGTCGGCAGCAGCAGCGAACCGATGCGCAGCAGCGCGTAGATGCCGACCTTGGTCATGATCGAGAACATGGCCGCGATCGGCGCGCCGGCCGAGCCGTAGCCCTTGACCAGCCAGAAGTTCAGCGGCCAGGCGCCCGCCTTCACCAGGAAGGCCACGCCGAGGATGGCGGCGCCGGCCTCGAACAGCATGCGGTCGGAACCGGTCAGGTTGCCGGCGCGCAGCGCCAGGTCGGCCATGTTGAGCGTGCCGCTCACGCCGTAGATCAGCGCAATGCTGATCAGCAGCAGGAACGAGGCCACCAGGTTGACCGCGATGTACTGCAGGCCGGCGCTGACGCGCGCCACGCCCGAGCCGTGCAGCAACAGGCCGTAGGACGCGGCCAGCAGCACCTCGAAGAACACGAACAGGTTGAACAGGTCGCCGGTCAGGAAGGCGCCGTTCAGGCCCATCAGCAGGAACTGGAACAGGGAATGGAAATGCACCCCGGCCCGGTCCCAGCGCGCCAGCGCGTAGGTCAGCGAGGCCAGGCCCAGCACCGCGGTCAGGGTCAGCATGACCGCGGCCAGGCGGTCCACCACCAGCACGATGCCGAACGGCGCGGGCCAGTCGCCCACCAGGTAGACGCCGACGCCATGCGGCCACACGTCCGGCACGGCGCCGCCGGCGACCGCCAGCAGCGCGATGGCCGCGGCCAGCTGCGCCAGCGTCGACAGCATGGCGATCGCGCCGCGCGTGTAGCGGCGGGTGTCGCCCAGCATCAGCATCACGGCGCCGGCCAGCAGCGGCGTGATGATGGGCAATACGGGAAGATGTTGCAGCCAGAAACTCAAGATTGGGACTCCCGTCCATCGACGTGGTCGGTGCCCGTCAAGCCGCGCGAAGCCAGCAGCACCACCAGGAACAGCGCGGTGGTGGCGAAGCCGATCACGATGGCCGTCAGCACCAGCGCCTGGGGCAACGGATCGGCGTACCAGGAAGGATCATGGGCCATGGCTGGGTCCACCACCGGCGGCCGGCCCGAGGTCAGGCGGCCCATGCCGAAGATGAACAGGTTGACCGCATATGAGACCAGCGACAGGCCCATGATGAACTGGAAGGTGCGCGGCCGCAGCAGCAGCCAGACCCCCGAGCCCGCCAGGACGCCGATCGCGACGGCGTAAATCAATTCCATCAGGCTTCCCCCGTTTGTGCGGCGGCCGCCTGGCTTTCGGCGGCAGCCTTGCGTTGTGCGCGCAGCGATTGGTGGGCCAGCGCCACCAGCACCAGCACGGTGGACCCGACCACCAGCATGTAGACGCCGAGGTCGAACAGCAGCACGCTGGACAGGTGCACGTGTCCCACCAGCGGCAAGGCGATGTCCCAGGCCAGCGCGGCCAGGAACGGTTTGTAGGCGAGCCAGGCCGTCACCGCCGCCGTGCCGGCGAACAGCAGGCCGATGCCGATCCAGTTCTGCGGGTTCAGCCGGCTGCGCGACTCGACCCAGTAGACCCCGCCCACCATGTACTGCAGGATCACGGCCGTGGCGAAGATCAGCCCGCCCACGAAGCCGCCGCCGGGCTGGTTGTGGCCGCGCAGCAGGAAGTACACGGAAATCAGCGCCGCGGTCGGCAGCAGCAGGCGCACCAGCACCGTCGGCACCATCATCGGGCCGGTCGGCACGATCGTCTTGATGTCCGGCGCGGCCGGCACCGGCCCGTCCTGGTCGATCTGCTGGCGCGGCAGGTCGGCGCTCTCGGCGGCCGGCCGGAAGCGGCGCAGCAGCGCGTACACCGTCAGCGCCACGATGCCCAGCACCGTGATTTCGCCAAAGGTATCGAAGCCGCGGAAGTCCACCAGGATCACGTTGACCACGTTGGTGCCGCCGCCGTCGGGCAGCGCGCGGTCGACGAAATACGAGGAGATCGTGTCGGTCTGCGGCCGCACCAGCACCGCGTACGCCAGCGCCGCCATGCCGGTGCCGGCGGCGGTGGCCATCAGCAGGTCGCGCAGGCGACGGCCGCGGGCGCGCAGGGTCGCCCCCAGGCCCTCGTCCTCGTCCTGCTCGATGCGGCGCGGCAGCCAGCGCAGGCCGAGCAGCAGCAGCACCAGCGTCACCACCTCGACCGACAGCTGCGTCAGCGCCAGGTCGGGCGCCGAGAACCAGACGAACGTGAGACAGGTCACCAGGCCCGCGCCGCCGGCCAGCGCCAGCGACGCCAGGCGGTGGTACTTGGCCTGGTAGGCCGCGGCCACGGCGCAGACGCAGCCCACCAGCCACAGCAGGGCGAAGGCCGGATCGACCGCGGCCGGACGGCCGGCGCCTTCCAGCCAGCCGCCTGCCCGCAACGGCAGCCAGGCCACGAACAGCGTGCCCAGCACGATCAGCAGCATCTGCACCTGCAGGCGCGACGAGGCCAGCCAGCGCAGCAGCCAGGCGGCGGCGACGCTGGAGCCGTCGAGCAGCGTCTCGAACGAGCGGCGGCCGTCCAGGCGGTAGATGAACGGCACCCGGCCGGGGTTGGCGCGCTGGTGCGCGCGCAGCGCCAGGTACAGGATGACGCCCGAGGTCATGGCCACGAAGCTCATCACCAGCGGCAGGTTGACGCCGTGCCACACGGCCAGGCTGTATTCGGGCATATCGGCGCCCAGGATGCTCTGCGCGGCGGTGGCCAGGAACGGGCCGAGCGTCACGCCCGGCAGGATGCCCACCACCAGGCACATCAGCACCAGCAGGCCGCTGGGCAGCAGCATCCAGCCGGGCGGCTCGTGCGGCGCGCGCGGCAGATCGGTGGCCGGCGGGCCGAAGAACACCTGCAGGATGAAGCGCAGCGAATAGGCCACGCTGAAGGCCCCCGCCACCGTGGCCGCCAGCGGCAGGCCCACCTTGGTGATCCAGTCGCCGCTGACGAAGGTGGTCTCGGCGAAGAACATTTCCTTGGAGATGAAGCCGTTGAGCAGCGGCACCCCGGCCATCGAGGCCGCCGCCACCATGGCCAATGTGGCCGTGATCGGCATGGCCTTGTACAGGCCGGACAGGCGGCTCAGGTCGCGCGTGCCGGTCTCGTGGTCGACGATGCCGGCCGCCATGAACAGCGAGGCCTTGAAGGTGGCGTGGTTGACCATGTGGAACACCGCCGCCACCAGCGCCAGCGAGCTGTTCAGCCCCAGCAGCAGCGTGATCAGGCCGAGGTGGCTGATGGTCGAATACGCCAGCACCCCCTTCATGTCCTGCTGGAAGATGGCGGCGTAACCGCCCAGCACCAGCGTAATCAGCCCGGCGCCGCCGATGATCCAGAACCACTCGTCGGTGCCGGACAGCACCGGCCAGAAACGCGCCAGCAGGAACACGCCGGCCTTCACCATGGTGGCCGAGTGCAGGTAGGCCGACACCGGCGTGGGCGCGGCCATGGCGTTGGGCAGCCAGAAATGGAACGGGAACTGCGCGCTCTTGGTCAGCGCGCCCAGCGCCACCAGCACCAGCACGGCCGGATACCAGGGGTCGGCGCGCACCACGTCGCCGGCGGCCAGCACGCGGTCCATGTCGTAGCTGCCGACGATGTGGCCCAGGATCAGCACCCCGGCCAGCAGGCAAAGCCCGCCGGCGCCGGTCACCGTCAGCGCCATGCGCGCGCCGCGGCGGGCGTCCAGGCGGTGGTGCCAGTAGGCGATCAGCATGAAAGAAGCCAGGCTGGTCATTTCCCAGAACATGACCAGCTGGATCAGGTTGCCCGACAGCACCACGCCGAGCATGGCGGCCATGAAGGCCTGGAAGAACGAGAAGAAGCGCGGCACCGGGTCTTCCGGCGACATGTAGTAGCGCGCGTACAGCACCACCAGCGCGCCCATGCCCGAGACGATCAGCGCGAACAGCCAGGCGTAGCCGTCCATGCGCAGGGTGAACTGCAGGCCCAGGGCGGGCGCCCAGGGAATGTCGACGCGGACCACGCCGCCGCCGGCGACCTGCGGATAGAGACTGGCGACCAGAACCGCGCAGGCCAGGGCGATGATGCCCGCCAACCAGGCCTCGGCATTGCGGGCGTTGGAAGGCAGCAGCGCGGCGCACAGGCTGCCGGCGAACGGCAGAGCGAGGATCAGTATCAGCGACATGGCGTTCCGAGAATGTCCGGGCCCCCTCCCGCCAGCGCAGCAGCGAGAGACGAAACAGACCGGGGATTGAAAAACGGACGGAACCCTGGCCCGGTGCGTCGCTGCACTACACGTTGCCCCGCGGGGACATCAACCAACGCCCATTGAACGGCGCGGACAGAAACAAACGCAATAGTTTTCTTGCAAGACCGGCCAAGAATCTCATCCGAAAAATATCAGATTCTTGTAAGTTATGCAGAGATTTATGCGCGTACCTGGGGGATGACGACATGATCGCTGCGCAATCATTACGCATCGATGACCGGCCCCAATTTCGTTCAAGTTCTTGTCAGCATACGTTTTTTTGCGTCATCGTCGCGCTTCGGGCCGGCTTCCGCCGGGGTAAAAATACCCACACGGAACGCAGGGGGAATACCGATTGACCGGTTCCCTATAACTGTGTGGAATGGCGCCCACGAAGCGACGGCCGGCCGGCATCCGGGTCCGGCGCGCTTCACCGACGCCGGCCAACGAAGCCGGCCGGCTCGGATTTCAATAATATGGAGAAGACTCTTGACCGTGCTGTCCCAAGCCAAGGCCGTCCTGGCCACCGCCCTCGCCGGCCTCTGCCTCAGCGGCGCCGCGCACGCCGCTGACGCCTACCCCAACAAACCCATCCGCCTGATCGTGCCGTTCGCGGCCGGCGGCACCACCGACATCGTCGCCCGCGTGGTGGCCGAAGGCCTGGGCCGCGAACTCGGCCAGGCCGTGGTGGTGGAAAACCGCGGCGGCGGCGGCGGCTCGATCGGCGCCGACGCGCTGGTCCGTTCCGCCCCGGACGGCTACACGCTGGGCGTGGCCACCGTCAGCACCATGGCCACCAACCCGGCCACCAACCCCAAGAACCCCTACAACCCGCTCAAGGACTTCGCGCCCATCACCAACATGGTGAACGTGCCCAACGTGCTGACGGTCAACCCGGCCGTCCCGGCCAAGACCATGGCCGAGTTCATCGCCCTGCTCAAGGCCAACCCGGGCAAGTACAGCTACGCCTCGTCCGGCGCCGGCGGCATCGGCCACCTGGACGGCGAGCTGTTCAAGTCGCTCACCAAGACCGACATGGTGCACGTGCCCTACCGCGGCTCGGGCCCGGCCCTGAACGACGTCATCGCCGGCCAGGTCAACGCCCAGTTCGACAACCTGCCCTCGTCCATGCCCCACATCCAGGCCGGCAAGCTGCGCGCCCTGGCCGTGGCCGCGCCCAAGCGCCTGCCCACCCTGCCGGACGTGCCCACGTTCTCCGAAGGCGGCCTGCCGGAAATGGACAACATGGCCTGGTACGGCCTGGTCGCCCCCGCCGGCACGCCGCAGGCGGTGATCGACCGCATCCACGACGCCACCGTCAAGGCGCTGAAGGATCCCAAGATCATCCAGCGCCTGGCCGACGGCGGCTCGCTGGTCGACGGCAACACGCCGGCCGAATACGCCGCCCAGATCAAGCGCGAACTGGAGCTGCGCCAGCGCATCGCCAAGGAACGCAACATCCAGTCGACGAACTGAGGCTTGTCGCGCGGCCTCGCCGCGTGACCCGGGCGCCAGTCCGTCTGCCCGCCGCCACGCCGTGCCGGCGGGCCCTTTCCGAGGCCGCCGGCACAATGCGCACCCTGCGCGGCGCCAGATTCGGACAGTCCCACGCCACATCGGCGATCGCCGGGCAGATGACGCGCCCGCGCTCTGCTACCATTTCGCCCGTGCGAATCGATTTCTCCCATCCTTCCGACACCGCTTGCGTGCTTTGCGCCCTGCGCTCGACCCTGTTGAGCTCGCAGGAAGTCGCCGCGCGTTCCGCCTACGCGCGCTCCAAGCCCGGCTAATCGCCGGCATCCCCCCTTCCCGCTTTCCGTCACCGGCCCGCCGCCGGCCGCCTGCACGCCCGTACCTTTGTTGCGCGTGGCGCGGTTCGAGGCCGGCCGGCGCGACCGCCCTGCCGCATGGCCGGGCGGTCTTGCCACGTTTTCCGTCCGCGCGCCGACTATGACCGGCGGGCGGCGCCACGCCTTGATTGCCACCGAACGCCATGCAACTCACCAAGAAATTCGTCAAAGCCAAGAACCCCTGCGCGGGCGGCTACAAATGGTTCCTGCGCGACCACAACGGACAGGGGGACTACCAGGCCGTCCTCGATGCCCTGGTGGCCGACGGGCGCGTGGGTGACGCCTGCTGGCTGCTGGACCAGTTCGGTCCGACCGACGCCGTGCTGAAGCTGGACACGCTCGACGCCCACGCCATCGTCTTCGCCGGCACGCTGGAGGTGCGCATGGGCATCAACGTCGACAGCGTGGTGCGGGCCGGGCGCAGCATCGTCACCGGCGGCGGCATCCGCGCCGGCGAATCGATCGTGGCCGGCGAGAACATCGCCGCCGGCGCCAACATCGCCAGCGCTGGCGACCTGCGCGCGGGCGGCGACGTGTCCGCCGAATGGGGCATCGAGGTCGCCGCCGCCTTCGACTGCCGCGGCAACCTGCGCGCCAAGTGGGACATCTGCGCGGGCCAGGACCTGGCCGTGACCGGCCACCTGCGGGCCGGCCAGGACGTGCAGGTGCAAGGCGCCCTCAAGTGCGGCCAGGGCATCAAGGCCGGCGGCGGCGTGCAGGCCGCCAAGGACATCGATGCCGCCTGCGGCATCCAGGCCGGCGCCGCCATCGCCTGCGGCGGCCACCTGGCCGCGGGCTGGGGCCTGATCGCCGGCGAAGACATCCGCGCCGACGGCTCGATCCGCGCCGGCGAAGGCGTGCAGGCCGACGGCCGGATCGAGGCCGGCGACGGCCACGGCGTCTATGCCGGCCTGAACGTGCGCCTGGACGCCTGGGCGGTCTGCGCCCGGGTCCAGGCCCGCGAACGGCCGGCGCAACTGGTCAGCGGCCACTGGGCCGGCCAGGAAGAAGCCGCGCACGCGTAACGCGAACCAAGCCGGGCACGGGTAGCGCGGACCAAGCCGCGCAACGGGCGTGGCGCGGACGGCGTCGTGGCAACGCCCAGGCGCAACGAGGCACCGCGCGCGATGCAAGCCCGTCAGCCGCCTGGGCGCACGGCCGCTGGCGTGCGCAACACCAGCATCAGCCCCAGCAGGATCCCCGCCATGCCGCCCAGGCTTAAGAGCGACAGGCGGTTGCCCAGCACCAGGTAGTCCAGCGCCGCGGTGCCGGCCGGCACCAGGTAGAACAGGCTGGTGACGTTGACCAGGTTGCCGGACTGGATCATGCGGTAGAACAGCAGCGTCGCGCCGACCGAGATCACCAGGCCCATCCACAGCAGCGGCAGCACGAAGCCCACGCTCCAATCCGCGTGCAGCGGCTGGAACGGCGCGAACAGCAGGCACAGCGCCAGGCTCACCACGTACTGCAGCGGCATCACGTCCATGGGCGCCTGGCGCACGCGCTTTTGCAGGATGGCGCCCGCCGTCATGCTGGCCAGCGCCGCGAACGCGAAGGCCATGCCGGCCATCGAGAACCGCGCCATGCCGATGCTCTGGAACATCACCATCGCCAGTCCGCACAGGGCCAGCAGCAGGCCCGCCAGCCGCAGGGGCGGATAGCGGCGCTCCAGCAGCGCCAGGGTCAGGATGGGTTGCGCCCCCAGCAGCGTGGCCAGCACGCCCGGCGTGATGCCGTGGTCCAGCGCCAGCAGATAGCAGATGGAGTAGCTGCCGATCAGCAGCAACCCGGTCAGCGCGACGATGCCGCGCGTGCCGGGAGCCGGCAGCCAGCGCCGCCGTGCCAGGCAGATCACCAGCAGCACGGCCAGCGCCAGAACGAAGCGCAGCAGCAGGAAGCCGAAGGCCGAGGCGTGCGCCAGGCCCCATTTGGCGAAGATCGCGCCGCCGCTCCACAGCAGCACGAACAAGGAAGTGGAGCCGTAGGCGGCCCACGCATTGCGATTGAAAGACATGAAGATTTCTACCTGTCGGGTATGGAACAGGCTCCCGCGGCGTGCGCGCGTCTTGCGGCGCGCGAACGGATCAGGCGTGGACGCGCGGCGGGCGGGCGCGAACGCAAACGCATCAGCGCGGCGGATCCAGGCGGTAAGGCGGGAGCGGGAAGTGAGTGGCGGTCAGCCGACGACGGCGACCACGGGCGGATAGGCGCCCGCGACACCGACGACGACATCGCACGGCGGCGAAGCCACCGGCGGCGATACGACCGTCGAGACGACAGGAGAAACAACGGGAGGCGACACGCCGTGCCGCAGGCTTGCGCGCACGCCGGCGCCGGCTGCGCGAGCAGCGAAGGCGGATTCGGCGGAAGGCGTGAAGTCGGGCATGTGAAGCGCGTCGGGTTCGGTGATGAACCCGTGTAGGCTACCGGCGCGACGCGCCAGCGTCAAGCGCCGATGCGGCGCTGCTCGACGCCGAGGTCGCGCCAGGCCTCGCCATGGCAGGTGAACATCAGGATCTGGTGGCGCGTGGCGGCATCGAACAACGCGCGCTTCATCAGGTCGCGGCGGTCGTCGTCGGTGTGCACCAGCGCATCGTCCAGCAACAGCAGCGTCGGCCGTCCGGCCTCGCGCAGCAGGTCGGCGTAGGCGAAGCGCGCCAGGATGCCCAATTGTTCGCGCGTGCCGAAGCTGAGCGCGTCCAGCGGATCCTCGCCGCCCGCGCGTTGCAGGGCCGCGGGCAGCAGCGCCTCGTCCAGGCGCAGCGCGGACTCGGGGAACAGCAGCGCCAGGTAGTGGCTCAGGCGGCGCGCCAGCGGCGCCTGCAGGCGCTGGGTGGCGGCGTCGCGCTTGCCGGCCAGCAAGGTGGACAGCAGCTCCAGCGCCTGCGCGCGGCGCTGGAATTCGTCGCGGCGGCGCTGCAGGCGCTCGCAGGCGGCCTCGGCCTCGGACAAGCGTTCGCCCAGGCCCTGCGCGCCGGCCTGCTCCAGCTTGCCCAGCAACTGCTGGATCTCGCTGTGGCGCTTGTGCTGGGCGTCGCGTTCGATGGCGGCGGACTTTTCGTAGCGCTGCGCGTCCTGCTCCAACAGTTCCGGCCGCAACGCTTCCAGGGCGGCCTGCGCCTGGCGCAGGCGTTGTTCGAGCAGGTCGTGGCCGCTGCGGGCCTCGGCCAGCCGGCCAGCGCGGGCCTGGCGCTGCGTCGTGCGTTCCGCCGATTGCAGGTCGGCGCCGCGCGCGGCGGCCTGGGTTTCGAGCAACTGGGCACGGGCGCTGTCGGCATCCAGCGCGCGCTGCGCGGCCGCCAGGTCCTGCTCGGCCTGCGCCGCGCTGGCCTCGGCATCGCGCAACGCCTGGCGCGCGGCGGGCGCATCGACGTCGTCCGCCTCCGCCGCCGGCGGCAGCAATGCCAATCGCTCGGCCAGTTGCGCGCGCCGCGCCTGGGCTTCGTTGCGTTGGCCGCGCAATGCGTCCACGCCTTTGGGCGCATGGATCGCCAGCGTCTTGCGCATGGCTTCGAGTTCGCGCTGCAAGGCGATGCCGCGCGCGTGGCGTTCCTCGGCCTCGGCCGCGTGGGCCACGCCCAGGCGCGACAGCAAGGCCGCGCTGGCCGCCTGCATGTCGGCCAGTTCGCGCTTGAGCGCCGGCAGGTCCTGGCCGCCCGGCGCGATGCGCAGCCGGCCCAGGCCGGGCAGCTCGAGTTCGGCCGCGGCGGTCAGCAACAACTCGCCGCTGCCGGCCAGCGTGGCGCCATCGAGCCGGACCTCGCGGCCCGCATCGAGCGCATACGACAGGCGCGTGGCGATGGCCTGCTGGCGCAGTTGCAGGTCGCCCAGCGCGCGTTCGCTCTTGCGCAAGGCCTGGATGTCGGCGTCGGCGATTTCGATGCGCACGGCCTCGGCCTTCAAGGTCGACCCCTGCTCGATCAGGCGGGTAGCTTCTTCGAGCGCGCCGTCCAGGCGTTCGATGTCGCGCGCCAGCTGGCCGAGCTGGTGTTCGAGGTCGCGGCGGTCGGCCACCGCCTGCACCGCGGCGACCCGCTGGCGCGCCTGTTCGGCGGCGGCGGCGTGCGTGTCGCGCAGCGCGCGGGCGCGGGCCAGCGGCTCCTGGGCCTGCCGGACCGCGGCGCGGGCGGCCTGCGCCTGCGCCACCAGGGCCTGCAATTCGGTTTCGTCCTGCTGGTCGCGGCGCACCTGTTCCTGCAGCACGGCCAAGGTCTCGGCCGCCTGGCGCTGTTCGCGTTGCAGCCCTTCGACCGCCTCGCGTTCCTTGGCCACGGCCGCGAGCCGCGCGCGCGCCTCGGCGGCGCGGGCCTCGAAGTCCTTCCAGGGCTGGCCGGCCTCGGCGCGCGCGTGTTCGGCGCGCAGCGCCGCCAGCCGGTCGACGTCGGCGTCGAGCTGGGCCTTGGCCTGGGCGCATTGGTCGCGCTCGGCCTGGGCGGCGGCGAGCGCGTCCTCGGCGTCCTTGTAGATGCCCTTGGGGCGGCCGTTGCGCGCATCCAGCAAGGTGGCGCGCTCGGCGGCGACGCGCTCGTAGAGCCGGTCGCCGTCGCCGGAGGCCAGCTCGCCCGACAACTGCGTCAGGGCCTCGCGCAGATGCCCGCCGGCGTGGCCGGCCGCGGTTTGCAGGTTCTGGCCGTCGCCCTGCTGGATCCACAGCAGGCCCGGCACGCCGGCCAGGTCAGGCTTGCTCTGGCCGCGCGCGGCCAGCTCGAAGCCCAGCAACGCGGCCAGCGCGTTCTCGGCTTCCTCGCCGTCCAGGCGCTGGGCGCCGTCGTCGATCAGCAGCTCGCAGCGGGCGCGCGACAGGAAGTGCTTTTTCAGTTGGTAATCATGGCCGGCATGGCTGAAGGCAAGCTCGACGCCGGGGCGTGCGCCGCTTTCGCCGCGCGGCGCCAGGTCGGACACGGTGCGGGTGCTGTAGCGTTCCAGGAACGCGGCGCGGATGGCCGCGGCCACGGTGCTCTTGCCGGCTTCGTTGGGACCGACGAACAGGTTCAGGCCATCCTGCAAGCCGTCCAGCACCAGGGGCTGGCGGAACTTGCGGAATTCTTCGAGGGCGATGCGCGTGAGCTTCATTGCGCGCCTCCCTGGGCCGCGCCATCGCGCTGGAACCGCAGCAGCAGCCGCAAGGCCTCGCCGGCCACCGCCGCCTGGTCGGGATCGGCCTGCATGGCCTGCAGTTGCGCGGCCACTTCGCCGACATAGCCGCTGGCGCCCAGTTGCGCCAGGTCGGCCTCGTCGGGCTCGAGCAGCAGGCCGGAGAAATCGGGCAGCACCGCCCTCGCCTGCGCCGCCGCCTGGTCCACGGCGCGTTGCAGCGCCTCCCAGGTCGGCACGTTGACGTGGCCTTGCAATTCCAGCCGCAGCACGTCTTCGGCGCGCAGCGCCGCCAGGCGTTCGGCCAGCGCCTGGGCGTCGGTCGGCAGGCTCAGGGTTTCGGTCCAGGCGGACCAGCGGTACTTGCCGGTGGGCACGCGCTCGACCTGCGGCGTGGCGCCGGGCGCGGCGATGCGCACGTCCAGCGCGTAGCCGGGCTCGTTGCCGCGGAAGCGATCCTGTTCGGGCGTGCCGGCGTACCAGGTGCGATCGTCGATGGCCAGGCAGCCGTGCCAGTCGCCCAGCGCCAGGTAGTCGAGCCGCGCGCGGGCGGCGCGGTCGGGCGCGATGGGGTTGGTGGCGTCGATGGTGTCGGGCAGGCGGCCGGCGACGCTGCCATGGGCCAGGCCCACGCGGAAGCGGCCGGGCTCGGATTCGAGCGCGTCGAAGGCCTGGGTGACGTCGTCGTAGGTATGGCGCTGGGTCAGCGGGGCGGCCAGCACCGCGAGGTTCTGCGCCGGCAGGTCGACCACGCCAGCACGCAACGGCACCCGCACGTTGGGCGCGATGCAGCCCAGTTGCGCGGCGCGGCTCCAGACGCTGTCGGCCAGCGCCGCGTCGTGGTTGCCGGCGATCATGACCCACGGCCCGGCGTAGGCGGCCAGCGCGGCGAACAGGCGGCGGATGGTGCGGTCGGACACGGCCTGCGTGTCGAACACGTCGCCGGCCACCAGCACCGCGTCGACCTGGCGTTCGGCCGCCAGCGCGGCGATGCGCGCGACGACATCGAAGCGGGCCTCGGCCAGCAAGGCGGCGTCATCGGTTTCGAACTGGCCGTACTGACGGCCGATCTGCCAATCGGCGGTATGCAGGAAATGGATCATGCCGCCGATTGTAGAGGCCGGCGCCGATTCCCTGTGGCGTCAACGGGCCTGAAAGTGTCGCGGCAATGTCGCGCTGCGCCCGATGGAACAACGGCCCGGCCGGCATCGTGCGCCGGGCGGGCCGTCGGGACGCCGGCTTGTGGCCGGCGCCGGAGGAAAGGATGCGGGAAACAGGCCGGAATCAGGCGCCCTTGCCGTCCAGCACCAGCGGCCGTTCGGCCGGCGCGTGGCGGTCGTAGCGCGACAGCGCCAGGCCGTCGGTGCGGATCTGCGGACGCTGGCCCAGCACCTGGTCGGCCACCAGCTTGCCGGAGCCGCAGGCCATGGTCCAACCCAGCGTGCCGTGGCCGGTGTTCAGGAACAGGTTGCCGTAGCGGGTCGGGCCGACCACGGGCGTGCTGTCCGGCGTCATCGGGCGCAGGCCGGTCCAGAACTCGGCGCGGGCCACGTCGCCGCTGCCGGGGAACAGGTCGTTGACGACCAGCTCGAGCGTCTTGCGGCGGGCGTCCTTCAGGCGCAGGTCGAAGCCCGACAGCTCGGCCATGCCGCCGACGCGGATGCGGTCATCGAAGCGGGTGACGGCGATCTTGTAGGTTTCGTCGAGGATGGTGGAGACGGGCGCGGCGGCCTCGTCCTTCATGGGGATGGTCAGCGAGTAGCCCTTGACCGGGTACACCGGCAGGTCCAGGCCGAGCGGCTCCAGGAAGCCGCGGGTGTAGCTGCCGAAGGCGGCGACGTAGCGGTCGGCCGTCAGGACCTCGTTGCCGACGCGCACGCCGGTCACCTGCCCGCCGGCCGTGTTCAGGCCGGTGACGGACTGGTTGTAGCGGAACTCCACGCCCAGCGCCGCGGCCATTGCGGCCAGGCGGGTGGTGAACAGGCGGCAGTCGCCGGTCTCGTCGTTGGGCAGGCGCAGGCCGCCGGCCAGCTTGTGCAGCGAGCGCGCCAGCGCCGGCTCGGCGCTCACCAGGCGGTTGCGGTCCAGCAGCTCGTAGGGCACGCCGACCTCTTCCAGCACCGCGATGTCGCGGCGCGCGGCTTCCATCTGGGCCTCGGTGCGGAACAGCTGCAGCGTGCCACGGGTGCGCTCTTCATAATGGATGCCGGTGTCGGCGCGCAGCTCGCGCAGGCAGTCGCGGCTGTATTCGGCCAGGCGCAGCATGCGTTCCTTGTTGACCGCGTAGCGCTCGGCCGAACAGTTGGCCAGCATCGCCGCCATCCACTTCAGCTGGTACAGGCTGCCGTCCAGGCGGATCGCCAGCGGCGCGTGCTTCTTGAACAGCCACTTGATGGCCTTCAGCGGAATGCCGGGCGCGGCCCAGGGCGTGGAATAGCCCGGCGACACCTGGCCGGCGTTGGCGTAGCTGGTCTCCTGGGCGGCGCCGGGCTGGCGGTCCAGCACCGTCACTTTGGCGCCCTGGCGGGCCAGGTAATAGGCGGTGGTGGTACCGATGACGCCGCTGCCGAGGACGATCACATGCATGATTCTTTCCGAAGTTTGGATTTGGTCAGGAATTTCGGTAGTCTATGAGCCTCATCACAGTGAAAAACACTGAAGATTTTCGTTCGGCAGTGGTTTTTCCCGGCCAACCGCCCTTTTTCGACCGCCAGAAGTGAAATGCGCGACCTCGACCGTATCGACCTGAAAATCCTGGATATCCTGCAGCGGGAAGGCCGCATTTCCGTCACGGAACTGGCCGAGCGCGTCAGCCTGTCGGCCACGCCCTGCTCCGACCGGGTCAAGCGCATGGAACGCGAAGGCGTGATCGCCGGTTACCATGCGCGCGTCAATCCGGCGGCGCTGGGCAAGAACCTGCTGGTGTTCCTGGAGATCAAGCTCTCGGCCAAGTCGGGCGACGTGTTCGACAAGGTCAAGAAAGAGCTGCTGTACGTCCCCGAGGTCATGGAGTGCCACCTGGTGTCGGGCGATTTCGACTATCTGGTCAAGGCCCGCCTGACCGAAATGAATGAATACCGCCGTCTTCTTGGCGAGATCCTCAAGCGCCTGCCCGCGTCGGCCGAATCGCGCAGCTATGTGGTGATGGAGGAGATCAAGGAGACCCTGTACCTGCCCGTCGACCGGTAGCGCCTCGCGCGACTTGTTACCGGACCCCGCGCCGCCTGCTGCTATGCTGCGGCCCTTCCGGTCCGCGCGGCGCGCTGGACCCGACCCCGATTTCCTGGCTTCATGACTATGACCCGTCTCTACAAATACTTCTTCCGCGGCCTGATCACCGTGCTGCCGCTGGCGCTGACGATCTACCTGCTGTACATCTTCCTGGCCTGGACCGAGGCGGTGGCGCTGACCTTCCTGCGCCCCTTCATCGGCGGCTTCTACTTTCCCGGCCTGGGCCTGCTGCTGGGCATCCTGGGCATCCTGGCGATCGGCTACCTGGTGTCCAAGGAGCGCGTCAAGCGCGTGATGGCGCTGCTGGAAATGCCGTTCACCAACCTGCCTGTGGTCAAGAGCATCTATTCGTCGCTCAAGAGCTTCGCCGACTACTTCTCGCCCAGCTCCAAGGCCACCGCCCAGCAGGTCGTGATCCTGCGCATCCCGGGCCAGCAGCTGGAGCTGGTCGGCCTGGTGACGCGCCGCAACCTCGACGGCCTGCCGGAAGGCTTCACGCAGGGCGACCGGGTCGCCGTCTACCTGCCGATGGGCTATATGATCGGGGGCTATACCGTGTTCGTGCCGCAGGAATGGGTGCAGCCGATCCAGATGTCGGTCGAGGAAGCCATGCGCTCGTCGCTGATCGCCTGGATGGCGCGCGCCGAATCCCCCAGCGGCCGCCCGGTGGCGCCGGCCGACGTCCCGCCCATGCCGCCGGCCCCGCCGGCTCCTCCCGCCGGCGGCAACGTCCCCGGCGGCCAGGGCTGAACGCCCCCGCGCGACGCCCGATTTCCCTTCAACGCCCGATTGCTCCATGCCCATCATCGAATTCACGCTTGCCGAAGGCAGCCCCTTTATTGAAGTCAACCAGCTGCTCAAGGCCACCGGCGTCTGCGACAGCGGCGGCGCCGGCAAGATGCTGGTGGCCGAAGGCCACGTGAGCGTGGGCGGCGAGATCGAAACGCGCAAGACCGCCAAGATCCGTCCTGGCCAGATCGTCACCTGTGGCGACGTGCGTATCGTGGTGCGCGCGTCATGAAGTTCAAGATGTCGCAGAACTCCATCTTCGCGGTGCTGCTGCGCTCGCCGTGGTGGATGAGCGCCGGCGTGGCGCTGCTGCTGTCGGTGGGCGGGTTCGCCGCGCTGCCGCTGGAGTACGCGGCCATGGGCGTGTTCGCCGCCGTGCCGTTCGCGGTCATCGCCATCATGGCGGCCTACAAGCAGTTGCGCGCGCCGTCGGGCGCCCGCGTCGACGCCGTGGCGCAAGCCGCCGCGGCCATGTCGTGGCAGCAGTTCGCCGCCACGGTCGAGGCCGGCTTTCGCCGCGATGGCTGCGAGGTCGAACGGCTGCAAGGCCCCGGCGCCGATTTCGCCCTGACCAAGGACGGCCACGTCGCCATGGTCGGCGCCAAGCGCTGGAAGGCCGCGCGGGTCGGCGTCGAGCCGCTGCGCGAACTGCAGGCGGCGCGCGAAAAGCGCGGCGCGCGCGAGGCCATCTATATCGCGTTGGGCGAGGTGTCCGAGAACGCCTTGCAATACGCCCGCGCCGAAGGCGTGTCGCTGATGACGGCGCCGGAACTGGCCAAGCTGCTGCGCGACCTGAAACCCTGACCGCCGGCGCCGGGCCGCGCGCCCGGTTGCCGATCCCCGCCGCCGCGGGCGCACGCCCCGGCGGCGCCGGACGCAACCCGGAGACCCTGCCGCATGATCCCTCGCCTGCTGGCCGATGCCGTCCTGATCGTGCACGGCCTGTTCGTCGCCTTCGTCGTGTTCGGCGGGCTGCTGACGCTGTGGCGCTGGCGCCTGGCCTACCTGCACCTGCCCGCGCTGGCCTGGGGCGCGATGGTCATCGGCATGGGCTGGATCTGCCCGCTGACGCCGCTGGAAGTCTCGCTGCGCCAGCAGGCCGGGCAACAGGGCTACGCCGGCGGCTTCATCGAGCACTACATCCTGGCGGTGATCTACCCGGACGGCCTGACGCGCGGCATCCAGATCCTGCTGGCGGCGCTGCTGGTCGCCGGCAATCTGCTGGTGTACGCCCTGTGGGCGCGGCGCCGGCTGGCGGCGCGACGCGCCGTCGGTCCGGTCTGATTGTCCGATTATGAGATAATCAGTATCAATTCTCATTACAACGCACTCATGCGATGCGCCCGGCTCCCCCCGGACCACGGCCCGTCCCTGCCCTTTGCCTGTCTCGCCGTGCTGGAGCGCTACTACCGCGAACTGCTCAATTTCTGCACCCGGATCATCAGGAATTCGGATGCGGCGGCGGATGCCGTGCAGGAGACCTACGCCCGCGTGCTGTCGGCGCAACAGGGCGAGCGCGAACTGATCGAGCCGCGCGCCCTGCTCTACCGGACCGCGCGCAATCTGCTGACCGACCAGTACCGCCGCAGCGTCGTGCGCGGCGAGGAACAGCCCCGCGCCGCCGACGGCGATGACATCGCCCTGGACGAGATCGCCGCGCCCGCCGCGTGCCAGCCCGAGACCGCGGCCATGTCGACGCAGGCGGTCGACGCCCTGCTCGCCGTGATCTCCGCCCTGCCGCCGCGCTGCCGCCAGGCGTTCGTCATGCACCGTTTCGACGGCCTGTCCCACAGCGACATCGCCGCGCAAATGGGCATCTCGCGCAAAATGGTGGAACAGCACATCAAGGTGGCGATGCAGGCCTGCCGCCGCGCCAAGTCCGACTGGGACGCCCGCGCCGGCGGCGCCGCGCCGGCGCCGAGCCACGAACCCTTGCAGCCATGACCCTGAATCCCGCGCCATCCGAATCGCCAGACGCCGCGGCCGACGCCGCCGCGCTGGACTGGCTCGTGCGCCGCAAGGACCGGCCCGATCCCGCCACCGAAGCCGCGTTCCGCGCCTGGCTGGCGGCCTCGCCTGGGCATGCGCAGGCCTATGCCCGCTGGGATGCCGACTGGTCGATGCTGGACGCCGTGCCGGACAGCGCGCGCGCCGCGTTGCGCGCCCTGGACGCCGCCCCGGCGCGGCCCGGCGCGCCGGCCGCCAGCCGCGCCGCGGGCAGCCCGCCCGCGCCCCGACGCCGTCCCGGATGGCGTCTGGCGACCGCCGCGCTGGCCGTCTGTGCGGCGTTGCTGTGGGCCGTCTTCGCGCTCTTGCCCGCCGCGCCCCAATACCGCGCGCAGTACGCCACCGCCCCGGGCGAACAGCAGGAAATCCGCCTGCCCGATGGCAGCCGCCTGATCCTGGACTCGTCCACCCGCGTCGAGATCGCCTTCTATCCAAAGCGGCGCGAAGTGACGATGGCCGAGGGCCAGGCCATGTTCGAGGTCCAGCCCGATGCCGTGCGCCCGTTCGACGTCGTCTCCGACCAGGTCCGCGTCACCGTGGTCGGCACGCGCTTCAATGTGCGCCACACGCCGTCGGTGCCGGGCTACGCGGGCCTGCAGGTGGAGGTGGCGGCTGGCCACGTGCGCGTCGCCCCCGAGCACCCCGCCGGCTGGTGGCAGTTCTGGCTGCCCGACAGCCGCCGCTACCGCGCCGACCTGATCGCGGGACAGCGCCTGGCGGTCAGCGCCGCCGGCGTCCCCGGACGCGTGACGCCCATCGATGCCGCCGCCGTGGCGCCCTGGCTCGACCACCGCCTGGCCTTCGACAACGCCACGCTGGCCCAGGTGCTGGCGGAATTCGGCCGCTACGGCCATCCGGCGCCCGCACTGTCCGACCCGGGAGTCGCGGCCTTGCGGCTGACGGGCACGTTCGACAGCCGCAATCCGGCCGGTTTCTACCGGGTGCTACCGCAGGCGCTGCCCGTGCGCGTGGATACCCGCAACGATCCGCCGACCCTCGAACCGGCCCGATGAGCGGCGCCGACATAGGGTTTTTTCAGCCTGCCGCGTCTACATGAGAAGTGTCTCCATTCTCATGTTCAGACGAGGACTTGCATGCAACACCCCCGCTTCACTCTCGCGCCCCTGACCCTGGCGCTCTGGCTGGCGCTGGCCGGCCCCGCGCAGGCCCAGCCCGCCGCGCCGGATGCCCGCATCCAGGCCACTTTGCCGGCGCAGCCGCTGGGCCAATCTCTCAACGCGCTGGCGCGCCAGGCGGGCCTGGACCTGATCGCCGGCGGCGCGCTGGTGCAGGGCCTGACGGCGCCCGCCGTCTCCGGCAACCTGACGGTGCGCGAGGCCTTCGAGCGGGTGCTGGCGGGCAGCGGCCTGACCGCCCGCATCGACGGCGGCGCCGTGGTGGTGTCGCGCGAGACCACCGCGCCGGTGCAGCAACTGGAGCAGATCACCGTCACCGGCAGCGAGGAAACCGCCACCAGCCCGGTCTACGGCGCGGTGGCGCGCCGCACCTCCACCGGCATCAAGACCGACAGCGACCTGCTGGAGACCCCGCAGTCGGTGTCGGTGGTGACCCGCGACCAGATCGAACTGCAGGGCGCCACGGGCATCGACGAATCGCTGCGCTACACCTCCGGCGTGGTGGCCGCCGCCTACGGCCAGGACCCGCGCGGCGACTGGATCCGGGTGCGCGGCTTCGCCCCCGCCAAGTACCTGGACGGGCTGCCGCTGCCCGACGGGTCGTGGACGGCCAACACCCGCTACGAACCCTATGCGCTGGAACGCATCGAGGTGCTCAAAGGCCCGTCCTCGGTGATGTACGGCGCCCTGCCGCCCAGCGGCTTCATCAACGCCGTGAGCAAGCGGCCACAGGCCGAGGCCGCGCATGAACTGGGCCTGTCCTACGGCACCGACGACCGCAAGGAACTGACCGGCGATTTCACCGGCCCGCTGACCGAAGACGGCAAGCTGCTGTACCGCGTGGTCGGCCTGGCGCGCGACAGCGGCACGCCCAGCCACTACGGCTACGACCGGCGCTACCTGCTGGCGCCGTCGCTGACCTGGAACCCCAGTGCCGACACCAGCCTGACCGTGCTGGCCATGCTGCAGGGCGCGCGCTCGCGCGGCTGGGGCGGCTTCCTGCCGGCCCAGGGCACCCTGCTGCCCAACCCCAACGGCAAGATCCGCCCCAGCTTCTATGGCGGCGAGCCCGGCTTCGACCGCTACGAAAAGAACACCCAGTCGCTCGGCTACCTGTTCGCGCACCGCGTCAACGGCCAGCTCACCTTGCGCCAGAACGCGCGCATGAACTGGACCGACGTGGACCATCCGTCGGTGGGCCTGCTGGGCTTCGCGCCCGGCAGCCTGACCACCCTGAACCGCTACACCTACACGCCGCGCGAGAACTCGCGCATGTTCTCGATCGACAACCAGGCCGAGTACAAGCTCGACACCGGCCCGCTGTCGCACACCTTGCTGGCCGGTTTCGACTACAAGCGCTCGCGCAACGACTACGCGGTGGGCATGGGCTTTGACGCCCCCACGCTGGACGCCTTCAATCCGGTCTACGGCACCCAGCCGATCAAGAAGCCCGACGACACCCAGCACACGCTGCAGGTGCAGCAGCAGATGGGCGTCTACCTGCAGGACCAGATCCGCTGGGGCGGCTGGGTCGGCACGCTGTCCGGGCGCCACGACTGGGTCGACACCAAGACCCGCGACCTGCTGGCCGACACCCGCACCAACCAGCAGGACCGCAAGTGGTCCGGCCGCGTGGGCCTGAACTACCTGTTCGAATCGGGCCTGTCGCCGTATGTCTCGTACGCCACGTCGTTCGAGCCGGCGATCGGCCGCACCTATTCCGGCACGCCGTTCGTGCCGGTGACCGGCTCGCAGGTGGAAGCGGGCCTGAAGTACCGGCCGCCCAACAGCGAATCGCTCTACACCCTGGCGGTGTTCGACCTGCGCCAGAAGAACGTGCTGGTCACGGACGTCAACGCGCCGGTGTTTGGCTACGAGATCCAGCAGGGCGAAATCCGCTCGCGCGGCGTCGAACTGGAAGCGCGCGCCCAGGTGACCAGCGGCGTCACGGTGATCGGCAGCTATACCTACACCGACGCCAAGGTCGAGCAGTCCACCGACCCCGCCACGGTCGGCAAGCAGGTGCAATCGCAACCTCGCCACCAGGCGGCGCTGTGGGTCGACTACCGCTTCCCGCAGGACATCGCGCCGGGCTTCGGCCTGGGCGGCGGCGTGCGCTACACCGGCAGCAGCTACGGCGATTCGGCCAACCAGTGGAAGAGCGGCTCGAACACGCTGGTGGACGCGCAGGCGCACTACACGCGCGGCAACTGGCGCCTGCTGCTGACCGTGAACAACCTGTTCGAC